>JAFYFY010000052.1 GCA_017543485.1 Lachnospiraceae bacterium
ATATCGAGGTCCTCCAGATACATGAAATGATCCTCGTCAAAGGTCCCGATCTGGGCGAACACGCTGCGGCGGTAGATGGCCGCTCCCGCGCAGCTGGAAAAAACCCGTGCGGTGCGGGCATACTTTGCGGCGATCTCCCCCTTTCCCCGGGCTCTGGACCATCCCAGGGCACAGTACAGGTCCCCCGCATCGTCCAGCCGGTCCGGATCGTCCCACATCCGCATGGATGCGCTGACGGAGAAGCACTTCTCCCGCTTCGAGATGGTATCATACAGGGCCTGCACAAATCCGGGAAAAGCCCTGGTATCGTTGTTTAACAGAAGGACATAGGGGGTATCGCTCTCTCCGATTCCCAGGTTCACTGCCTTGCAAAAGCCGCAGTTTTCCTCCAGGTAGATGGCGTCCACCCAGTCGGCCCGGGCACGCAGGATGTCGGCGCTCTCATCCCGGGAGCCGTTGTCCACCACCAGGATCCGGTAAGAAACCTCGCTCTTTTGCTTCTCCGGTCGGATGGAGTCCAGACACTGCGCCAGAAAACGCTCTCCGTTGTAGTTGGGGATGACGATGGTCACATCCTTCATATCCGTTCCTCCCACTGCGGCTCATACAGCACGCCGCCGCCCTCTTCCCGGATCCTTTCGCACAGCAGGATCCCCAGCTTCAGGCGCGCAAATCCTCTCATGGAGGCCAGAGCCGTATGTTTCCAGGCGAATCTTCCGGTCTCCGGGTCCTCTGTATAAGGGACCCCGGTCACCTCCCGGAAGAGCTCCCGGTATTTGGGTGCCACCCGAATGCAGCGCAGGTCCAGTCCTGCGGGCCTTTGGGGCAGCACGGCGCGGTGCAGATATCCGCTGTGTCCCGCGGGCAGCCCTTCATAAAGGATCCGGCCTTCCGCATCCACGGCTCCGCCGGAAACCACCCGAAATCCGTATTTGTGTCCCAGGACCCGGCCGCCCACCACTCCCAGATCCCGTCTGATGGAAAACACGTCCGCTTCGTATTCAATCCGGTAGAAACCCACATGGGGCGTCTCCCGGACGGTGGCCAGAGCCGTGAGCTTCCTGCGGTCCAGGGCATCCTCCAGGGCACGCCTCCCCGCTTCATAGGCATAGGCCTTGCTCTCCGGGTTTTCCGCCGTGGATCCCTGATGGCATCTCCAGTGATACAGCACCTTCGGAAGATGGGCGATCTCCTCCTCGGAGAGGGTCTCTCCTGCCCGCAGGATCAGATCATAGTCCTGGGCTCCGTCGTACTCCTTCCGGAGGCGCAGGGATCTGGCCAGCTCCGTCTCCATCACCAGCATATGGCAGATGTAGTTGTTGGAAAGGAGAAGCTCCGGATCAAAATCCGGCTTGATGTTGGGCTCAAAATAGTTCAGTCCCCGCTCATCGCACTTATCCTCATCCGAATAGAGCATCCGAAGCGGGCGGGGGCTTTCCGTGATCCGCTTTGCCGCCTCATACAGGGCGTCCGGCGCCAGCAGATCGTCGTGGTCCAGAAAGACCACATAGTCCCCGGAGGCTTCCTCCAGGGCTTCGTTGGTGTTCTCCGAGATCCCCTTGTTGGAAGACAGCTCGATCCTGAGGATCCGGTCCGGGCGGGATACCCGGGACAGCCCACCCACAAAATCCTCATAGGCATCACAGACCGTGCGGTTTTCACTGGCATCCGCGATGAGCAGCTCCCAGTTTTCATAGGACTGCATCAGCACGCTGTCCATCATGGCACACAGATATCCGGGACCGGTCCGATAGGCGGGAACCACCACCGTAAACAGCGGGGCCTTCCCTATCGGTCTCCACTCCCGCTGCTCCCGCAGCTGCGAGTCGGAGGGCGCCTCGTAGACGTATTCCTCCTGTTTCTCCAGGCGCTCCCATACGGCCGCCACGGTGCCACTCAGGCCGTTTCGTTTCAGATATGCGATGGTCTTTTTGACATTTGCGGAAGTGAGCTTTTGCACTGCCTGTTACTCCTAGCGGGGATCTGTTTTCCGAAAAAAGCGCCCTGCCCGAAGGCAGAGCGCCCCAGATGTTTTTTGCGGATCAGGTTGCGGATCTCTTCTCGGCCTTGCCGAACTCCACATAATGACGATAGTACAGGGAAAGGTCGTCGCCGAAGGCCTTTTGCAGATCCTCATAGCGCGCCTTGTATGCCTGCACGTTGAATCCGGCGGTGGCCTGACGTCCTTCCTTCATACCGTAGGTCAGGAAATGCTTCAGCAGTGCGGACTCATCATATCCGAAGGCTGCCTTCAGATCCGGGTAGACGCTTGCATAATACACCGCATTGAAGACAGGTGCCCACTTGGAAGCTTCCGAAGAGGCGTTGGTGGCGGAGGGAGTGGTGGCATAATACTTTGCATCCGTTCTCAGAACGCCGTTCTGGATATCCAGTCTGCCCTTCTGCACATTATAGACATGGAAATTGTTTGCATCCGCTTCGGTCTTCAGGGCATGTGCGACGGTTCCCAGGCAGTTGATGTTGCAGGTGGGCTGCAGGCCTGCATCCACGGGCAGGGACAGTTCCTGAACATCATCATAGAAGGTGACCGCAGCCGTTCCGTAGACCTTCGCCTGCTCAACGCCGCCGTGTACCGCCACGGCGCTTCCGCTGGTCACATTGCACTCTGCGATGCCCTTTGTGTACAGGACCAGACCGCTGGTGCCGACATAATCCACTCTCGCCAGAGTCACGTTCACACTGACTTCCTTGTTCGTGCTGGTCCCCAGGACCGCCACGGTATCCCCGTCCTTGATGACGCTGGGAAGCCCGGACAGTGCATAGGTGCCTGCATTGGCTGCATAATCCCCGACGCTGTACTTCCACTCACCGTTCACAGGATAGATGCAGTAGTTGGTGGCCGCCTGTGCTCTTAAGGTTCCCGCTCCGGTAAGAACCAGGAACAGTGCGCAGGCCGCTACGCTCAAAAACAGATTCTTGAATGTTTTCATTTGTGATGTTCCTCCCTTCTGTTTATACGGCATATCTCAAACTCACAAAACTGCCTTCACATCCTCCGTCAGCTTCTCGACTCTGCGCTGCGCATCCTCGAGGCTGGTGCCCTTTACGCCCATATAGAACTTGATCTTGGGCTCCGTTCCGGAGGGTCTTGCGCAGCACCAGTTGCCGTCGGGGAGTTCAAAGTAGAGCACATTGGATTTCGGAAGTCCCGTGGGGGTCTTTTCTCCGGTCTCCATGTCCAGGATACAGTCATTCGCATAATCCCGGAAGCGAAGGACCTTCAGGTCACCGAAGGCCTTGGGGGGATTGGAGCGAAGCTTGTCCATGGTCTCTTTGATCTGCTTGGCCCCCTCGGCACCCTTCATGGTGATGGTGTACTGGGTCTCCTTGAAATAACCGTACTTTTCATAAAGCTCGATCATCATATCCCAGAGGGTCTTGCCCTGCTTCTTGCAGTAGGCAGCGACCTCGCAGAGCATCTGGACCGCCACGATGGCGTCCTTGTCCCTTGCATGGGTCCCCGCCAGGCATCCGTAGGACTCCTCCAGACCGAAGACAAAATTGTTGCATCCGGTCTGCTCGAAGATCTTGATCTGCTCGCCGATGTACTTGAATCCGGTGAGGACTTCGATGAGTCTGGCACCGTAGCTCTCGGCGATGGGGAAGGTCATATTGGTGGTGACGATGGTGGTCACCAGGGCGGGATTCTCCGGCATGGTCCCGGTGGCCTTTCTCTCCCGGAAGATGTACTCCGCAATGAGCATGCCGGACATATTGCCGGTAAAGCCGATGTATTCCCCGGTCTTCGCATCCTTGGCATAGACCCCCAGTCTGTCCGCATCCGGGTCCGTAGCCAGCACGATGTCCGCATCCTTTTCCTTCGCCAGGTTCAGGGCATAGGTAAAGGCCTTGGGATCTTCGGGATTCGGGTAGTCCAGGGTGGTGAACTCCGGATCGGGTCCGGTCTGCTCGGGTACCACATAGACATTCTCAAAGCCCAGCTCGGAGAGGATCCGGCGCACGGGCTTATTGCCGGTCCCGCAAAGAGGCGTATAGACGATCCTGATATCCTTTGCCACCTCGGCGATGATGTCGGGGTGGATCACCTGCTTTTTCAGCTCGGCCATGTATCTGTCATCGATCTCGGCGCCGATGACCTGGTATAGCCCCGCTGCCACGGCTGCTTCCTTGTCCATGGTCTTGCAGTCCGAGAAGTTTTTGATGGCCTGAACTTCCTTGATGATGCCGGTATCGTGGGGAGGAGTCACCTGTGCGCCGTCCTCCCAGTAAACCTTATATCCGTTATACTCCGGGGGATTGTGGCTGGCAGTCACATTGATACCCGCGGTGCATCCCAGCTCCCGCAGCGCAAAGCTCAGCTCGGGCGTGGGCCGAAGCTCATCGAAAACATAGGCCTTGATGCCGTTTGCCGCCAGGCACAGGGCTGCCACATCCGCAAATTCGGGGCTCATCCGCCGGCAGTCATAGGCTACTGCGACGCCCTTCGCGCCGGTTCCAGCCTTCAGAATGTAGTTGGCCAGTCCCTGGGTCGCCTTCCGGACCGTGTAGACATTCATGCGATTGGTCCCGGCTCCGATGACGCCCCGCAGACCGCCGGTGCCGAACTCCAGCTCCCGGTAGAAGCGGTCCTCGATCTCCTTCTCATCGCCGCCGATGGCACGAAGCTCCGCTTTGGTCTTCTCATCGAAGTAGGGATCCTCCAGCCAGCGCTGATACTCGTCCTGATATGCCATATTTTTCCTCCTTCGCCGTATTTCGGACTCACTCCTTAAATTGTAGCACAGATTCCCGGAATTGTCACAAGATTCCGGCCTCCGAAATCCTTAAGTTTCCCGAAAGATCCGCTCATCAAACCTGCTCCTGGCCACGGTGCGAAGGAACAGGATCATCTGCATCACCTGGGGGATGGACAGCACCAGAAGGGTCAGAAGACCTTCCACGCACACGTACAGGAAGCTGTAAAACAGCGCATCCCAGAGGTTCGAAAGGGCGGATCCCGGCTCCGGATAAAAGACCAGATAATTGATCACGCTCTCGATGTAGCGCAGGATCACCACCGCCAGGTAGGCACCCTGAAAGGAAAAGACCTTCCGGGGCGCATCGTCCTCTTTGCCGCGCACGGTCAGGGCTTCCAGAAATCCGAAGAGTCCCAGCAGTCCGTAGCCGAACAGAAAATCAAACAGATCCCCCGCCACCTGGATCCGGTCCGTCGTGTCGGAGAGCATAAGCTGCGGCCGCATGGCCCGGTAGCCGGACAGATGAAGCTGGGAAAGGAGCTGCTGCAGCGCGGCATGGTTATTGCCGTATTCCCGGAGCACCGTGTCCACATGACCGGGCAGCACATAATCAAAGCAGTACCGGAGCACCGCATAGAGAAGCGCCGCTCCCAGGCCTGCTGCCGGATGCACGATATAGCCGATGAGGCACAGAAAGAGCATGCTTAAGAAAGTGACCTCTCCGCCCTCTCCCAGGCGCAGCACCGACACATAGGAAAGCGCCAGAGCACAGACCAGCAGCACGAGAAAATACCGGAACGGGTTGTTCCACCATCCCCGCCGGATCTTCATCTGGATCTCCCGCATCCTGCGGGTCCCCATCTCCGTCTCTCCGCGTCCTCCGAAATCAAATCCCAGTTTCATGCCATCACCTCTTCCCGCCGGATCTGCGGGCACGGGCTTCTTTCCTCTCCCGCTTCATCCTGGCGCGGTTCTCCCGCTCTCTGGCCCTCAGACGCTCCGGATCCGCCCCGGCCTCGTCCCGCAGACTCTCTTTTGCAAAATCCGCATCGCTGATGAGACTCCGCATCTGATAGTAAAAATTGCGCCTGTGCAGGAGGTTCACCACCAGGAAAGCCACCAGGAATCCGCCAAAGACCAGGACATTAAAAGTCCGCCCGGCCTCCGCCTGGGGATCCGCGATCCACCCCTGGGGGAAGAGTCCGTAAAAGCGGCTGATGAGCTCCACCACCACATAGTCCCGCACCTGGAACATGGCCAGAAGGATACCCACGATATTGATGACGGCGCTGTTCTTTCGCTCGATCTCGGCGGCATTTAAGTCCACGATCTTTTGCAGATACTCCTGCTGCTCGTTGTAGATGGCCTTGATGTCGTCGTTGTTAAAGGCCTCCCGGATCTCCCTGGCTTCGCAGGCGGTGCCGTAATATTTGAAATTGTCCTTCTTCCAGAACCGGATGGTCTTGCCGTATTCCTGGTAGAGATGATCGATGTACTCCCAGGGGACATTCCCCGCCTGGGTCAGAGCCCGGCTCACCCGGGTGGTCATCTTGGCCAGAGCCGTATTCTGGAACATGACCAGCTCCATGATAAAGAGCATGGTGGCGGAGAGGCCGATCTTGGTGAGGGTCATGTATTCCGGGGTCCCCTCCTCGATGCCGTACTCTTCGCAGAAATCACTGTCCGGAGTCTGGTCCCCCAGCACCTTTTCCGTCAGGACAAAGGCGATGGTCCGCTCGGACATGTAGGAGATGTAGTAGTCATACATGCTCCGGTTGGTGGTGGCCAGGCGTTTTAAGTCATCATTCAGGATCCGGAAGTTCTGAAAGAGGCTGAAATACGTCTCCCCGGAGAGGATGTTCATCATCTCCCGGGTAGTCCGCTTTCCCTCATACTCCACATAATCTTCCCCGGGCTGGGGCTTTGGCTCCCCGGTCATACAGGTCAGAGCTTTTCCCGTTCCGGCGCTGACCAGACCGTAGGCCGCCTCCAGATAATCATCGATATGGGCATAGTGATACACCCCGTGGGAGAGTTTGATCTTTCCCAGGCGCTCTATCATCTCCGGGTCTGCCTTCGGGTCATCCCACCCGGTGATGCGCCAGGTCCCCGGTTTCTCCGGATCTTCGGATTCCTCCAGGGTCGTCTCCCACTTCGGGGACCGGATCTTTAAATAATTCTTGCTGCACTGATCCAGGATCTGGGAGGTGGAATAGCGGCTCTCCGGGAACAGCAGCAGGATCAGATACATATGGGTGCGCCTGTGCATGAGGAGGGTGATGGCGATCTTTTCCTCCCCGATGATGGTGGGGGACTCGCCGTAGTTTTCCTCATTCTCGTCGCAGTAATCATCCAGGGTGTGGAGGAAGAGGAATTCTCCCAGATAATGCTCCGTCACCTCCCGGCTGACTTCGTTTTTGCACTCGAAATCCCGGCTCTCCTTTAACTTCTCCATCAGATATCTGCTAAAGGGGGCCAGTTTCTTTTTTTCCTCCGCCGAAAGGCGGTCAAAGGCGGCGGGGATCTGCTCTAACCGCTCATCCCCCTCCTCCGCCTCGAAAGGGAGCATCATAAACACATCATCCCGGAAGGTCTTCCGGTAGTACTGCCCCGCCAGGAGCCTCTCCAGGCAGTCCCCGTTGCAGACATAGACCAGGCTTCGGTCCTCGTCGCCGCACTCTCTCTCGATGTGGAACTGACGAGAACGCATGAAGGTGCGTCCCCCCTCGGAGACCGTCACCGCCGCGATGGCTTCGATCTGACGCCCGGTACACTCCCGCAGCAGGTTCATATATTCGATCCAGGCATCCGCCAGCATGGTGGATGCAGTATGGGACTCCTTCAGCCGGTACTTCTCCCGCACCGCCACGGAGATGATAAAGAGGCGCAGGGGCTTCCCGTCATCCTCCTCCGATCCCGGCTTTTGCGCATCCTTTCGGGCATTCCGTTTGACATATCCCTTCCCGTTTTCATCCGTCAGGATGGCATCCTGGGGGCAGGGATCATAGACGATATCCTTCCCTAAGATGTCATCATCCGGGATGGCTTCAAAGAGCTCTCCCCCGGGGATGGGGTCCCCGTTTTCATCGCACTCCGGTACCAGCACCAGATCCTCTTCCTCCGGCGCCGTGATACGCCTCCACATGGCCTCACGCACCGGGAAAAAGCCGATATATCCCGCCAGATCATCCCCGCTCATGAGATACACAAAGCCCTTGGGAAAGGCGCGGTAACGGTCCAGCATGTTCTTCAGCTCCCCCACGTAGGCCGGATGGAAGCCGTAGACTTCCTTGTCCATTTCAAAAACCTCGGGGAGGAAGTCCTCCCCAAGGTCCTCTGCATACTTGATGGTAAAATGGTAATCCCCGCTCCCGGCGGTGTCTTCCTTTGCTCCCATGGATCTGTCCTTATCCTGTTATTCTGCGAAAAATGTTCGAATCCGAAGAAAAAAAAGATTCCTGCCCTATTTTACTGAAAACAGGGCAGGAAATCAAGGAAATCAGGGTAACAGCCCTTCTCCCGCCGCGGCCCGGTAGTACAGAGCCAGGGGCAGAAAGCTCTGGGCGAAGTTTTTCGGGGGACCGGACAGCACCAGCACCGCGTCCTCTGCCCGGACCTTTTCCCCCACCATGGGAGATGCCGCGCTGCGGATGGCGCTTCGGAAGGTCCCCAGACCCGCCCGCAGGTATTTCACATCCCCGGTGAGATCATAGGCATCCGTCAGGGCTTCCAGAAGCAGGGTATTGTTCCCCAACCGGTTTAAGCTGGGCAGCTCCTTGTAGTAAAACAGGCCGTTTGGCAGAAGGCACTCCTCCAGAAGATCCTCCACTGCGGCCAGGATCATGTCCTTTACCTCCGATGAGGGGAAAACGCTGTGATACCGGTACAAACTCCCCACTGCAACGGAGATCATAAAGGGCACCCGGATCAGGGTATTGTCGGTATAGGGCGCCAGCCACCCGCCGTAGCGCTCCTTCCACTCCCGGAACTGGGAGACGATCCAGTCCGCTTTGCCTACCCATTTGGGATCTCCGGTCTCCACATACAGCGCCGTCAGAGTCCGAAGAGCCCAGCCCGTCTCTCTGGCGCTGTTTTCCCCGCTGACCTGATAGGGCGGGGTATCCAGCAGACGAAGGACATTTTCTCCGATGCCCAGGGCAGTCTCCAGGGCCCGGTCCTCCCCCGTCAGATGGTACAGGTCCAAAAGCCCCTCCACCCACTGGTGAGAGCAGACGATCTCTCCTCCCTCGGTATGCCCCGCGGTGTGTTCCCACTGCCCGCCGTACAAAAGGGGATCGGCGCTGTAATGGCACACATCCACATCCATCTGGTGAGTGGCGGAGGCCATGAGATAGTCCAGGAACCGCCTCTCCCCGGTGCGGGCATAGAGAAGCGCGCAGGCGTGCGGGAAATCATACTCATTGTTGGTCCAGACCTGCCGTCCCTTTCCCCGCCCCTGCTTCGTGTAGTTGGGATCCGGCGCGTCTCCGAAATGCAGCATGCCGTAGCTCCGGGTATGTCCGTCCGCCCTGGTGATGAGTGAGATCTCCACCTCCGGATCCATCTCCTCCCGGGGCACAAAGATCTCTGGCATCACCCCCGCGGCGTGAAAGACCTCCGGATCCAGGAAGGGTCTGTCCGGCATCTGGTAGAGGATGCTGCGGCTGCTCAGCTCCGCCAGAGGCGTATCCGCATCGTGGAAATGGAGCAAAAAGCGCTGCTCCCTGCTCATGCCGCTTTGAAAGACCACGGGGTTCTCCCCCCCGGGTACCAGGTATACAAAGACCCCCTCCGGGGAAGCGAAAATCCCTTTTGGAAAGTTCTGCTGTGCCTGGAACACCGTGGCGCACACCCCTCCCCGGGCATCCGTCCGGTCCGCAAAAAAGGTGCCGTAGAAGACCTCCGCGAAATGCTCGTTGGCCTCCCCAATGAGCTTCTCAGCATCCACGGTGCGGGAGACCGCCGTCCCGTCTCCGATGGTATACTTCGTCTTATAGTTGGAGTTTGCCGCGCAGGTGCGCACCCGCCCCGGTGTGAGCTGCGCACAGATCCGCTCCAGCTCCCCGGTTCCGGTGGTTTCGTACACGGAGTTCGCAGCCTCCCCATCGGAAACCTCATGATGGTTTCCCATATCCGCGGAAGTTTTCGCTTCCTGCGCATCCTCCCGGAGAGAGAAGGACAGTTCCGAAACCCGCAGCGCCTCGGAGGTGGTATTGATCAGGCGAAAGGCGATCTCAGTCCAGGGCTTCCCGGCATAGGCAGTGAGTTTTACCTCAAATCCGGGCCGCTCCGTCTGCGGATCTCGCGAGGACCCGTTTTCGCTCGCTACGCCGTTCTCACCGGCGGATGCCGCATCCGCCAGTGCAAACTCTCCCCTGCACCGAAGAACGGCCACAAGCGGCCCGCTCTCGGAGATCTGCCACTCCCCCAGCCGGATGCCGGACACGGTCCCGTTTTCTTCCGTGAGGAAGGGGCCCAAAAATGCCTCCCCCCGGTAGGTCCGGGAGCCCTGCGTCAGCTCCTCAAACAGATGATCGGATCCGTCGGATACGGTAAACACCAGACCTCCCGCACCGCCGGATACCCGAACGAAGCTGCCCTCCCGGCGTACCTGCAGCCCTTCGTCCAAAGCAGCGCCTTTTTTCTCTGATTCCCCTTCTTTCCACTCCGTGATGGACAGCTCCAGTTCCTTCTTTGCATTCCCCGGCAGGTCTGCCTGAAACCGCACAAAAAGATATCGGATGCTGCCGTCCGGATACCGGGAGGTCACCTTCGTCTGGACCGGCAAAGTGCGCTCTCCGTCCTTTAACACGATCCCGTCTTCCGAGGTAAGCTCACCCTTTGCGAAGGGAACTGCAATATAAGCATGCTCCGCCGGGCGCTCATCCCGGTAGAGCTTCGGAAAGGTCAGTTTCATACGAATTCCTCCCGCATAGGCGTAAACACATCCAGTAAGATCCCCTCCTCCAGGCACACGCACCCATGAGGGATCCCGTCCTTTTTCAGCATGGTATCTCCCGCCCGGACGATGCGCTTTTCCTCTCCGATGGTAAACTCAAAGACGCCGGATACCACATAGGTGATCTGGGTATGGGGATGGGAGTGCATGGCCCCCACACCGCCTGCCCGGAAGTGGTTCTCCACCACCATGAGCTCCTCCGTATAGCTTAAGATCTTCCGCTCCACCCCTTCGCCGCAGGGCTCCAAGGAGATGTCCGCATTCTGTACCCATCTTTGATCTTTCTGTGTTTTCATGGCAGTCCTCCTGTTCGGCGGGAAAGCCTTTGGAGCCTTCGCTTACGCCTTCAAAGATCATTATATCCGGGAATCCGCCGGAAAACCACTCAATCCATACGGGATCCGGCGCAAAAACCTTTGAGATCCTATACAAAAAATCCCGCTGACAGGAGACAACGCCGCCTCCTGTCAGCGGGATTCATGATTCAGATCACAGTCTGTAAGAAGCTCAGATGGCCGCCAGTGCCTGGGTGAGATCCTCTAAGATGTCATCCACATGCTCGATACCTACGGAGAGGCGGATGAGATCCGGTCCCACTCCTGCTGCCAGAAGCTCTTCGTCCGACATCTGTCTGTGGGTGGAGGAAGCGGGATGCAGAACGCAGGTATGTGCATCCGCCACATGGGTGGCGATCATGGCCACCTTCAGATGACGCATGAACTCCTCCGCTGCCTTGCGTCCGCCCCGGACACCGAAGGAGATGACACCGCAGCTGCCATTCGGAAGGTATTTCTTTGCTCTCTCATAGTATTTGTTGCCGGGAAGGCCGGGATAGTTCACCCAAACCACCTTCTCATGTCCTTCCAGGAACTCCGCCACCTTCTGGGCGTTGGCGCAATGCCGCTCCATGCGCACCGCCAGAGACTCCAGCCCCAGGTTTAAGAGATAGCAGTTCATGGGGGAGGGGATGGACCCCAGATCCCGCATCAGCTGCGCGGTGGCCTTGGTGATGTAGGCGCCTTCCTTTCCAAAGCGCTCCGCATAGGTGATGCCGTGGTAGGACTCATCGGGGGTGGTGAGACCCGGGAATTTGTCCGCATGGGCCATCCAGTCAAACCTTCCGGAGTCCACGATGACGCCGCCCACGGTGGCATCATGTCCGTCCATGTATTTGGTGGTGGAGTGGGTGACGATGTCCGCACCCCACTCGATGGGTCTGCAGTTGATGGGGGTGGCGAAGGTATTGTCCACGATGAGGGGCACGCCATGGGCATGGGCAGCCTTTGCAAAGCGCTCGATGTCAAACACCGTAAGGGCCGGGTTTGCAATGGTCTCCCCGAACACCGCCTTGGTATTGTCCCGGAAGGCCGCCTCCAGCTCTTCATCGCTGCAGTCCGGATCCACAAAGGTAAACTCGATCCCCATCCGGCGCATGGTAACGGCAAAGAGATTGTAGGTGCCGCCGTAGATGGAAGCGGAAGAGATCACATGATCCCCCACTCCCGCCAGGTTAAAGACGGAGTAAAAGCTGGCTGCCTGTCCCGAGGAGGTCATGATGGCTGCGGTGCCGCCCTCTAATGCTGCGATCTTAGCCGCCACATAATCGTTGGTGGGGTTCTGGAGCCTGGTGTAGAAATATCCGCTGGCCTCTAAGTCAAAGAGCTTTCCCATCTCCTCACTGGAATCATACTTGAAGGTCGTGCTCTGCACGATGGGGATCATGCGGGACTCCCCGTTTTTCGGCTCATACCCTGCCTGAATGCATTTGGTTTCCTGTCTCATGTTGTCTGTTTTCCTCCTTCATGCCCGCAGTCCGGGCTATTTTGCGTGATTCCAGTCGTTTGCTTTTTCCGGAAAGAGGATGCGCGGAAGTTCCGTGCATCCTCCAGCCCTGCGGATCAGTAATTTTCTTCATGCACCTCAAAGTACGCCTGGGGATGTGCACACACGGGGCAGACCTCCGGCGCCGCGGTGCCCACCACGATGTGACCGCAGTTGCGGCACTCCCAGACCTTCACTTCACTCTTTGCGAACACCTGCTGCATCTCGATGTTTCGAAGCAGGGCGCGGTAGCGTTCCTCGTGGGCCTTCTCGATGGC
>JAFYFY010000053.1 GCA_017543485.1 Lachnospiraceae bacterium
AGAAGTCCTCCAGGATCTTCCGGGCGATGCGGGCTCTGGAGACTCCGTTGTTCATGGCCTGTTTGCCGATGAAGCGATGGGCTTCGTCCTCGGTCATCTTCCTTTTTTCCACCAAAAGGAGCTTGGCCTTGCTCACCAGGCGGATCTCCTCCATCTTCTCCTCCGCCTGGGCAGCCTTCTTTTTCAGTCCGTACATCCGGTTCTGCAGCGCCACCAGAAAGCGGATGGCCTGGTCGATGCGCCCGCCGGGGGAGGGGGAGGGAAGGGCCATGATCCCGTGATCCGTCACCCGGTCCAGCATCTCGTCAAACACCTCCTGGGGCGTCACCAGAAGCACCGACGCTCCCAGCTTTTCCGAAAGGTCGATGGCCAGATCCTCCCCGGTTTCATCGGTCAGGGGGGCCTGGATCACCACCAGATCGAACTCCCGCTCCAGGGCCGTTCGTCTGGCGGTGGTTCCGCTCTTTCGGATCTCGATGGTCAGAAAGTCCCGCAGGGATCGTTTCACCACGGCGACAAACTGATCGGAGGCCGAGACGATCAGGATCGAATGCCTGATGTCCTCTGTTTTTGCCATATTCCCTTCCTCACATCCGGGTGTATTCCCGAAGGATCCCCTCCGGGACGTATTCTTTGACAAAGTCACTTTCCAGCGCCAGCTTCCCGGCTTCCTTCCGGGACCCGGGCAGAGCCGCCGCATCCTGCTCCAGCTCTGCCGGGAGCTCCAGCTTTCGTTCAATGCCGGAGAGGCCGGCGTAGATGAGAAGGGCATAGACCAGATAGGGATTGCCCTCCGCATCGGGGGAGCGAAGCTCCACTCTGGTCTTTCCCTTGTAGGTCTCGATGTAGACCAGCTCGGACTCTCCCGCACTGGACCAGTTCACTCTGTCGGGGGCATTGCGGTTTCCCAGTCTGGCGTAGGAGGCATCCTTGGGATTTAAGAAGATGGTGATCTCCCGGATCCGCTCCAGGATCCCCGCCGCGGCATAGGTCACCACATCCTTCCCCTCTTCATCCACGGCGTAGAGATTGATGTGATGCCCGTTTCCGGGCTGTCCCTCCAGGGGAAGGGGCGAAAAATCCGCCACCAGTCCGTAACGGTTGGCCACAGTGCTCACCACCATCTTGAAGGTGGTCATCTGATCCGCAGCCTTCAGGGGCTTCGCATAATGAAAATCGATCTCGTTCTGGCCCGGCCCGGCCTCGTGGTGGGAGCGCTCCGGGATGAGTCCCATGCGCTCGATGGTGAGGCTGATCTCCCGGCGCACATTCTCGCATTTGTCCGCAGGGGCGATGTCCATATATCCCGCGCGGTCATAGGGGATCTTCGTGGGATTCCCCTCATCGTCCTTCATGAACAGATAGAATTCCGACTCCGTGCCGAAGCGAAATTCGATGCCTGCTGCCCGGGCCTTTTCGATGGCGCGGCGAAGGATGGTCCGGGTGTCGGAAAGGTACTCCTCTCCCTCCGGGGTGTAGACGTTGCAGAACATCCGAAGGACCTTCCCCGTGTCGGGTCTCCAGGGCAGGATGGACAGGGTGTCCAGATCCGGCTTCAGATACAGGGAGGCGTAGGGGCAGTCCTCAAATCCCGCGATGGCCCGGGCGTTGATGGGAGCCCCGTCCTCACAGGCCTTTTTCATCTCCCCCGGCATCACGGAGATATTCTTCTGGACACCATAGGCATCCCGGAACGCGAGGCGGATGAATTTCACGTCCTCCTCCTCGATGTACTTCATGACTTCTTCAAAGGTGTATTCCATCACGGCCTCCTCTTCGCACCTGCGAGCGCTGTTTCCACAAACCGCTGAAAGAGCGGGTGGGGTCTGTTGGGTCTGGACTTAAACTCCGGATGATACTGGACTCCCAGGAAAAAGGGATGTCCCGGGATCTCCACCGTCTCCACCAGAAATCCGTCCGGGGACATGCCGGAGAGGCACAGCCCGGCCTGCTGCAAAACCTCCCGGTATTCGTTGTTGAACTCGTACCGGTGTCTGTGTCTTTCGCTGATCTCCAGGGTGCCGTAGCAGCTTTCCATCAGCGTCCCGGGAGCGATCCGGCAGGGGTAGCTTCCCAGGCGAAGGGTTCCGCCCTTTTCCACGCTGTCGGACTGACCGGGCATAAAGTCGATGACCCTGTGCTCCGAGGCATCGTGGAATTCGCCGGAGCAGGCATCCGGGATCCCCGCCATGCTTCTGGCATATTCGATGACGGCGATCTGCATCCCCAGGCAGATGCCGAAATACGGGATCTGCTCCTGTCTCGCATACCGGGCGGCCAGGATCATCCCCTCCGTACCCCGGTCTCCGAAGCCGCCGGGGACGATGATGCCGTCCGCCTCCCGGAGCACCTCCCGGTAGTTTTCTTCGTCTATCTCCTCCGAATCCAGCCACCGGATCTTCACCCGGGCGCTGAGGGCAAATCCCGCATGGGTCAGGGCCTCCGCCACCGACAGATAGGCATCGTGGAGCTGCACGTATTTCCCCACCAGGGCGATGGTCACGGTGTGCTCCCGCCCGGCGATGCGCTGCACCAGATCCTTCCATTCATACAGATCCGGCTCCGGGGTCTCCAGCCCCAGCTCCCGGCACACCACCTGGGAAAAGCCGCTCTTTTCCAGCATCAGAGGCGCCTCGTACAGACTCTCCAGAGTCCGGTTTTCGATGACGCAGTCCTCCTTCACATTGCAGAACATGGAGATCTTTCGGAAGATGCTCTCCTCTAACGGCTCATTGCAGCGAAGGACGATGATGTCCGGCTTGATCCCCATGCCCTGGAGCTCCTTGACGGAGTGCTGGGTGGGCTTGGATTTGTGCTCGCAGGAGCCGTGCAGGTAGGGTACCAGGGTCACATGGATAAAGAGGCTGTTCCCCGCCCCCACCTCCAGAGAGACCTGGCGGGCCGCCTCCAGAAAGGGCTGGGACTCAATATCACCGATGGTGCCGCCGATCTCCGTGATCACCACATCGGCTCCGGTATCATTCCCCGCCCGGTAAACGAATTCCTTGATCTCGTTGGTGATGTGGGGGATCACCTGCACCGTGGAGCCCAGATACTCCCCCCGGCGCTCCTTGTTTAACACATTCCAGTACACCTTTCCGGAGGTGAGGTTGGAATACTTCGTCAGATCCTCATCGATGAAGCGCTCGTAATGCCCCAGATCCAGGTCCGTCTCCGCGCCGTCCTCCGTCACGTACACCTCCCCGTGCTGATAGGGGCTCATGGTCCCGGGATCGATGTTGATGTAAGGGTCCAGCTTCTGCGCCACCACCTTCAGGCCCCTGGCCTTTAAGAGCCGGCCCAGCGATGCGGCGGTGATCCCCTTTCCGAGACCGGATACCACCCCTCCTGTCACAAAGATGTATTTCGCCATTTGTTTACCCCCCTTACAGATTGCTGTAACCCATGAGTGCTTTGTCCACTGCCTTTGCGGCGGAGCGTCCCTCCGAGATGGCCCACACCACCAGGGACTGGCCCCTGTGCATATCCCCCGTCACATAGACCCTCTCCCGGGAGGTCTC
>JAFYFY010000054.1 GCA_017543485.1 Lachnospiraceae bacterium
CCCAGGAACCGTCCCCTACTGTCACTTGTCACGGGGTGGGATTGGGGGTAAAATGGAGGGAAGAAAATTCGCCAGGATGAGAGGTACTTATGGATCTTTCAAACTTCAGGGACCGGATCGACGAGATCGACCGGGACATCGTCAGGCTCTATGAGGAGCGTATGTCTGTCTGCGAGGAGATCGCGCGCTACAAGATCGAAAACGGCATGAAGGTTTTCGACCGGGTGCGGGAGCAGGAAAAACTCGCCAGGATCAAAAGTCTCACACACAGTGATTTCAACGCACGCGGCGCTCAGGAGCTCTTTGAGCAGCTCATGTCCATCAGCCGCAAATATCAGTACCGGATGCTCTCCGAGGCGGGAGTGGGAGGAAACCTGCCCTTCATCGCCGTGGACGATCTGCAGACGGAGAGCGTGCGGGTGGTGTTTCAGGGGGCGGAGGGCGCCTATTCCCACATCGCCACGCTGAAGGCCTTCGGGGAAAATGCCCGGGCGTTTCATGTCCCCACCTTCCGGGATGCCATGAGCGCCATCGATGAGGGGAGTGCGGAATATGCGGTGCTGCCTATGGAGAATTCCACCGCGGGCATCGTGAACGAGATCTTTGACCTCCTGACGGAGTATGAGCATTACATCGTGGGAGAGATCGACATTCCCATCGAGCACTGCCTGCTGGGCGTGAAGGGAGCTGCCATGGAGCAGATCCGGACGGTGTATTCCCATCCCCAGAGCCTGATGCAGTCGGGAAAATTCCTGGCAGATCACGACTGGCGCCAGATCAGCATGCCAAACAATGCCTTCGCGGCGCAGAAGGTGGCAAAGGAGGAGGACCCCTCCCAGGCGGCCATCGCCAGCGAGCTGGCAGCACAGATCTACGGACTGGAGATCCTGCAAAAGCGCATCAACGATGAGGGGGACAATACCACCCGGTTCATCATCGTCACGAACCAGAAGATCTTCCGGAAGGATGCGGGAAAGATCCGGATCTGCTTTGAACTGCCCCACGAGAGCGGCAGTCTGTACCACATCTTAAGTCACTTTATCTACAACGACCTGAACATGACGAAGATCGAATCCCGCCCTGTGGAGGGCCGCACCTGGGAGTACCGGTTCTTCCTGGAGTTTGAAGGAAACTTTGCGGACGGCGCCGTGCGAAATGCCCTGCGGGGGATCCGGGACGAGGCGCGGAATCTGAAGGTTCTGGGGAATTATTAAGGGAAATCATGAAACGAAAAAAGAGGAAAAGACCATGCCCGGTTTTCTGCTGTATCCGGAACTGAACAGATCGGAGCTGTTTCGGGATCTGGAGACCCTGGAACAGATTTCAAAAAGCGGGGAGGAACCCGCGGAGTACGACCGGAGTCCCATACCAGACCCGGAAAAACTGACCCTTCGCATCACCTCCTTTCTCATCGATCAGGCCATGCGCTACGGCTTTGAGGGGAACCTGCTGCACTGCTATCTGGCCCACACCCTGGTGAGCACGGAGACGCCCTACACCCTTTTAAAGGAGCGCAGGTCCGTGGAGGCCGGCTCTATGGACGGGGTGATGATGCGGGATCTGAAGATCTTTCGTACCTTCTTTTCCCTGAATCTGGAGACCCTGTCCCTGCAAAAGGGACTGGAGGATCTGGGGCTGGTGACCGCCTTTGTCCGGTCTTCGGAGGGCACCTTCGAATACGGTGAGGATGTGCGGAGCCGCATCTGCAATCTGGGGGTGGCCCTGGCCGTGGCCATGAGCGAACTGCAGATGAAAGAGCTCCTGGATGCCTTTTACGAGAATGTGGGCGTGGGGGAGTTCGGTCTGCACCGGGCCTTCCGGGTCAGCGAGAGCAGAAAGCACCTCATCACCCCGCTGATGGGACTGCCGAATGTCCGGCTCTCGGATCTGGTGGGGCTGGAGACGGCGAAGGAAAAGCTGCGGGCCAACACGGAATCCTTCCTGGAGGGACTGGGAGCCAACAACTGCCTCCTGTACGGGGATGCCGGAACGGGGAAATCCACCTCGGTGAAGGCCATCGCAAACGAGTATTATGACAGAGGCCTTCGGGTGGTGGAGATCTACAAGCATCAGTTCTCGAACCTCCACCGGGTGCTGCGGGCCCTGGGAAAACGCAATTATCACTTTATCGTCTTTATGGACGATCTGAGCTTTGAAGGGTTCGAGACGGAGTACAAATTTCTGAAGGCCGTCATTGAGGGAGGCCTGGAGCAGATTCCGGAAAATGTGCTGATCTACGCCACCTCCAACAGGCGGCATCTCATCCGGGAGGACGCCTCCGACCGGGACGAGGACATGCTCCCCGGCGATACCGTGGAGGAAAAGCTCTCCCTGGCCCACCGCTTCGGGGAGCAGATCTACTTCGGACGCCCCAATAAGCAGGAATTCGAAGATATCGTGCAGGAGCTGGCAGCACGCAGCAACATCGAGCTGGACGGCCCCGAGCTGTTCCGTCTGGCCAACAGCTGGGAGATCCGACACGGAGGCAGGAGCGGCAGAAGCGCGGAACAGTTCATCCTGTGGCTGCGCGCACGGGAAGGGGGAACCTGACATGGCTGTAAGGCCGGTATATCTGTTTGCGGCGATCGATGTGGGGAGCTTTGAGCTGACCATGAAGATCTACGAGATCTCCGTGAAAAAGGGGATCCGGGAGGTGGAGTGCCTGGAGACCAGACTGGCTCTGGGGAGCGACACCTACAAGGACGGCAAGATCAGCAATGAAAAGGTGGAGGAGCTCTGCCGGGTGCTGGCGCATTTCGCCGAGGTGATGAAAAGCTATCAGGTGGAGGGCTACCGGGCCTACGGCACCAGCGCCATCCGGGAGACGGAAAACTACGCCGTGCTCCTGGACAAGATTGAGCAGCGCACCGGGATCCGCATCGAGATCCTGAGCAATTCCGAGCAGCGCTTCCTGGACTACAAATCCGTGGCCTTTGCGGGGGAGGAGTTCCAGAGCGCCATCGCGGAGAGTGCGGCCATCCTGGACATCGGCGGCGGCAGCATCCAGATCTCCCTTTTTGACAACGAGACCCTGGTCTCCACCCAGAACCTGCGCCTGGGGGTCCTGCGGATCAAGGAGCTGGCGGACCGGCTGGGAGCGGACGATTCCACCATGGAGATCGTCACGGATGAACTGGTGTCGGCTCAGCTCTCCGTGTACAGAAAGCTCTTTCTGAAAAACCGGGAGATCCGAAAGCTCATCATCATCGACGATTACATCTCCCCCTGGGCCAATGCCCGGAAGGAGAAACTGGGGAATTCCATCGAGAAGCCGGAATTCGAGCATCTCCGCAGTCAGCTTCGGTCCATGAGCTCTTATGAAGTGGCCCGGGCCATCGGATTCCCGGAGGATAAGGTGCCCCTTCTGGTCATCAGCACCACCCTCACCGCCCGGGTGGCGGAGCTCATGGGAGCGCAGCAGTTCTGGGCGCCGGGGGTCACCCTCTGCGAGGGCATCGCCTACGAATACGCCCAGAGCCGAAAGCTTTTAAAATCCCCCCACGATTTCGAGCGGGACATCATCGCCTGCGCCATGAACATCGCCAAGCGTTACGAGGGGAGCAGACGCCGGGCGGAGACCCTGGGACGCATCGCGGGGACCATCTTTGACAGCATGAAAAAGATCCACGGTCTGGGGAAGCGGGAGCGGCTCTATCTGCAGATCGCCTGCATCCTCCACGACTGCGGCAAATACATCAGTCTGGTGGACATCGGGGAGCGCTCCTACGACATCGTCATGGCCACGGAGATCATCGGCCTCTCCCATATGGAGCGGGAGATCATCGCCAATGTCATCCGCTTTAACCACAGTCCTTTTATCCACTACGGCGCGGACACCGAGACCGGGCGGCTGGACAAGGAGGCCTATCTGAAGGTGGCAAAGCTCACCGCCATTTTGCGGCTGGCCAACAGTCTGGACCGGAGCCATAAGCAGAAGATGCTGGAGGCCAAGGCAAAGCTTAGCGGAAACGAACTGATCCTCACCACGGGAACCAAGGAAAACATCGCACTGGAGCGGGCGTTCTTTATGGAGAGCGCGGACTTCTTCGAGGAAGTCTACAGTATCCGCCCGGTGCTGCAGATGAAGGGTGCATCGGATGAAGACGCGTAAAACGAAAACAGATTTCACGAATCCCGCTTACTACACCAACCGGGAGCTGAGCTGGCTGGAATTTGACAAGCGGGTGCTGGAGGAGGCACTGGATGAGACCAATCCCCTTCTGGAGCGCTGCAAGTTCCTCAGCATCGTGGCTTCGAATCTGGACGAATTCTTCATGGTCCGAATCGGGACGTTGAAGGATATGGTCCATGCGGGGTACGAAAAGCCGGACCTGGCGGGCCTGACTCCGGCGCAGCAGCTGACGGAGCTGGGAAAAGAGATCAAAAAGCTGGTGGAGGCCCAGTACCGCACCTTCCGGAAGGACCTGCTGCCGCAGCTTCGGGAAAACGGGATCCAGGTGATCCTGCAGCATGAGGAGATGACCCCGGCGGATGCAAAGGCGGCGGATGCCTATTTTGAAAACACGGTCTATCCGGTGCTGACCCCCATGGCCGTGGACTCCTCCAGGCCCTTCCCCCTGATCCGGAACAAGTCTCTGAATATCGGTGCTCTGGTGCGAAAGGGGACGGAGGGGCCGGAATTTGCCACGGTCCAGGTCCCTTCCGTGCTTCCCAGGCTGGTGGAACTCCCCTGTAAGGAGGGAAAGCGCCTGATCCTTTTGGAGGAGATCATCGAGCGCAATATGGAATCCCTTTTTTCCGGGTATGAGATCGTCTGTACCGCGCCGTTTCGGATCACGCGAAACGGAGATATGACCATCGACGAGGACGATACCGAGGACCTGCTGGAGGAGATCGAAAAGCAGGTCAAGCTCCGCCAGAGAGGGGACGAGCTGCGTCTGGAGGTGGACGCGGGGATGGATACGGCGCTTTTGTCCGTGATCCTGGAGGAGACGGAGATCATGCCGGAGGATGTCTTCCGGATCAAGGGCCCCCTGGACCTGACGGTGCTCATGAAGCTCTCCGGCCTGGAAGGGTACTCCCATCTTCGTCAGGCACCCTACACGCCCCAGCCCGTGCCGGCCTTTCCGGAGGGGTGCGACGTCTTCGAACAGATCCGGCAGGGGGATATCCTGGTGCATCACCCGTACCAGACCTTCGAGCCGGTGGTGAACTTTATCAGGCAGAGCGCGGATGACGAAAACGTGCTGGCCATCAAGCAGACCCTGTACCGCGTCAGCGGCAATTCCCCCATCATCGCGGCCCTGGCCCGGGCAGCGGAGAACGGAAAACAGGTGACGGTGCTGGTGGAGTTAAAGGCCCGCTTCGACGAGGAGCACAACATCGTCTGGGCGAAGATGCTGGAAAAAGCCGGCTGCCATGTCATCTACGGGCTCATGGGGTTAAAGACCCACTCCAAGATCACGCTGGTGGTGCGGATGGAGGATGACGGGATCCGGCGCTATGTTCACCTGGGCACCGGCAATTACAACGATGCCACAGCCAAGCTCTACACCGACATCGGCCTCTTTACCTGCGCCGAAGCCTTCGGTGAGGATGCCACGGCGGTCTTTAACATGCTCTCCGGATACAGCGAGCCCCGGAAGTGGAACCGTCTGAGCGTGGCGCCCATCTGGCTGAAGGACCGCTTCCTGTATCTCATCGGGAGGGAAAAGGAAAATGCGCTGGAGGGCCGGAATGCCCGGATCATCGCCAAGATGAACTCCCTGTCCGATCCCGATATCATCAAAGCCCTGTATGAAGCCAGCAGCGCCGGTGTCCGGATCGACCTCATCGTCCGGGGCATCTGCTGTCTGAAGACCGGGATCCCGGGAGTCAGCGAAAATATCACGGTGCGTTCCATCGTGGGGAACTTCCTGGAGCATGCGCGGATCTTCTACTTCCAGAACGATGAGAATCCGGAGTATTTCTGCGGCAGCTCTGACTGGATGCCCAGGAATCTGGACCACCGGGTGGAGATCGTCTTCCCCGTGCTGGCGGAGGAGTTAAAAGAAGAGCTCTGGAAGATCCTGGATACCCAGCTGCGGGACAACCGGAAGGCACGGATCCTGCAGCCGAACAGCAGGACCTATGTGAAGGCTGCAAAGGGGAGAGGCCCCGCGGTATCCTCCCAGGAGGTGTTTTGCAAACAGGCAAAGGCTCTGGCCAAAAAGGCAAAGCAGAAGGACCCCAAGGAGACCCGGACCTTCACCCCCATGGTGCCGAATTAGAAAGGAATTCCAGGTGGAAGAGACAGAGACAAAGATCATACTGGCCTCCGGCTCGCCCCGCAGGCGGGAGCTCCTGACACAGATCGGGATCCCCTTTGAGGTGCGGGTCAGCGAGGCGGAAGAGAGCATGGAGCCGGGGACGGGCCCGGAGGAGCTGGTAAAGGAGCTGTCCAGGCGAAAGGCCCAGGCGGTGCTGTCCGATGCGGGAGAGGAGGATGTCATCGTCCTGGGAGCCGATACGGTGGTGGCGCTGGACGGGCGGATTCTGGGAAAACCCGGGAGCGCCGAAGAAGCCTGCCGGATGCTGCGAAGCCTCTCGGGACGCACCCATCAGGTCTACACCGGGGTGACGATCCTGCGAAAGAAGCCGGTGTGCGCGGTGGCGCAGGCAGGCGGGGCGGTGTGCCCCGACGGATGCGGCATCACCTTTGCGGAAGAAACCGATGTCACCTTTGCGGAAATGACGGATGCGCAGATCCGGGACTATGTGGAAACGGGGGACCCCCTGGACAAGGCGGGGGCCTACGGGATCCAGGGGTACTGTGCCAGGTATATCACGGGGATCAAAGGGGACTACTACAATGTGGTGGGACTTCCGGTGGCGGCGGTGTATGCGGCCCTGGGACGCCTGGGATGCGCCGGCCCGGAGACCTGACACCGCGCCTTGACGGGCTGCGCCGTACCATGCCGGGAACAAGGGAAAAACAGGAAAATGCAGAAGACCTGCGTGGGTGCACGCAAGGCAGATCCGGGGATACACACAGGAAAGGAGAAGGCCATGGGAGAGTACGACGATAAGGTATTGGATGCGTTTCTGGAACAGCAAAGTCAGCTCTTTGATCAGCCGGTGGCTGAGACCAGAGAAGAGGCGGAGGATTTCCTCACGGATCTGATGGCCGTGGTGGTGGGAAGCGCACAGGAAGTGCGGGAATATTTCGAAGAGGAAGGACTGGACATCGAAGGCCTGGAGGGGGATGCCCTGCTGGAGGCCGCGGAGGTGTTTGAGGTCGGGGACGGAAGATTTTTAATCGTGGAAGGATAGCCGAGCGCGAAGCGCTCGCCTTGAAGTTTTGCTTCGCAAAACTTCACCGAATGTGGAGCATTCGGCTATTAATACCGATTGGATGTGAGTAATATGACGGAAGCAGAGAAGCGAAAAGAAGAATTGAAGACCGCTCTGAAGCAGGAGAAGAAGCAGGAGCGGGCGGCGAGGCGAAAGAAGCGCCGGGAGTTGAGCGATACGGAGCGGGTGCTGCGCTGGGACCGGCTGGACAATACCGCCAAGGTGTTTCCCGCCATCGCAGGGGAGAACATGACCAATGTGTACCGCATCAGCGTCACCCTCACCGAGGAGATCGACCCGGAGCTGTTGCAGGAGGCCCTGGACCTGGTGCTTCCGAAGATGGACGGCTTTAATGTCCGCCTGCGCAAGGGGTTCTTCTGGTACTATTTTGAGGAGAACGGCAAGCCCGCCCCCCGGGTGGAGGAGGAGGCTCTTTTCCCCTGCCGCTTTATCCGGGCCAACCGCAATCACAGCTATCTGTTCCGGGTGACCTACTATCACAGACGGATCAATCTGGAGGTGTTCCACGTCCTGGCGGACGGCATGGGAGGCATCAATTTCATCCGGGAGCTCACCTACCAGTACCTGCGTTTAAAGCACGAGGAGCTGCGCACTGCGGGGGACAATTTAAGCGTGCAGACCTCCCTGAACATGGAGGACAGCTTCGTCCGAAACTACACTCACAGCATGCCCCGGGGATTCCAGCATCAGAAGGCCTTTCTCATCAAAGGGGAAAAGCTGCCGGAGGGAGAGTTCGGGCTGATCCACGGGTATCTGCCCATCTCCGAGATGAAGGCCGCCGCGAAAAAATACGGTGTCACGGTCAATACCTATCTGGTGGCGAATTTCGCCTACAGCGCCTATCGGGTGTGCATGAAGCGAAAGGCGGGAGAGCGTCCCATCCGGGTGGCGGTACCGGTGAATCTGCGGCCCTATTTTGACTCCGTGACCACCAGGAATTTCTTTGTCATGGTCTCCGCGGAGTTTGCGCCGGAGGACCGGGAGTACAGCTTCGCCCAGGTGGTGGAGATCATCGACGCCAGCCTGAAGAGCCAGATCAACAAGGAGCATCTGGAGAACCTCTTTTCCTACAGTGTCTCCAACCAGATGAATCCTTTCCTGAAGATCTTCCCGCTGCCCATCAAGAGTCTGGCCATCCGCCTGGTGTACAACCAGTCCGCCCTGGCCAACACCACTACCGTGACCAACATCGGAAAGATCCCGGTGGAGGAGGTCTATGAGCCCTATATCGAACGGTTCCACGCCTTCCTGACCATGTCCAAGGGGCAGTTTCTGAAGGGGACCATCTGTGCCTTCCGGGACACCTATGTGTACACCTTCAGCACCATCCTTTCGGATACGGCGCTGGAGCAGATGTTCTTCAGACAGCTGGTCTCGGACGGCGTGAATGTGGAGATCGAGACCAACGGAGCGTTCGGAGGGTATGATACCGATGAAGAAGTGTAAGAACTGCGGCGTGGTGGTGGTGGACCCCACGGAAAAATGCCCGCTTTGCAAATGTATCCTGGAAACCTGTGAAGACGAACAGGAAAAAACCTGTCACACCCGGGGGATGTATCCCAACGCATCCCGGGTGGTCCGGAAGTTCCGCCTGGCGGAGCGACTGGTGCTCTTTCTGTCTCTGACGGCCATGTGCGGCCTGGTGCTGGCCAATTATTTCTGGCAGCCCTTTATCGCCTGGACCGTGGTCATCGGGCTGATCCTGATCTATGTAAACACCGCCCTGCGGATGGCCATCACTGGCCGGGTGGGGTATCAGTCCAAGACCCTTTGGCTCACCTTTCTGGGGGTGGCCTTTCTCATCGGCATCGATGCCCTGACGGGAAACTACGGCTGGGGGCTGAATTATGTCCTGCCCTCCGCAGTGCTGATGTTAAGTGTGGTGTATCTGGTCCTGATCATCGTGAACCGCCGGAACTGGCAGAGCTATATCTCCATGGAGGTGCTGCAGATCTTCCTGTCCCTGGTGCTTCTGGTCCTGTTTTTTGCCGGGGTGATCAAGGATCTGACCCTGGTGCTCATCGCCCTCATCGTCTCGGTGCTTCTCTTTGCCGGCACCATGATCTTCGGCGGCGGGAGAGCCAAGCGGGAGCTGTACAGAAGGTTTCACATCTGAGGGCGTGAAACCCTGCAGGCGCGCAGATGCCTAATTGCGTGAAACACTTTGCTGTGCTATATTTGAGGGGAAGAGACCGTTTCTTGTAACCGTTTGCTGATCAGAAAAAGGAGAGTGCGGTATGAAGTGCAGAAGAGTACCTCTGGAAGCGGAAGTCGTGAAGTATGAGATCGGACAGGGACTGGAGGATGGATTCGAGCTCTGGACGGATGTTCTGACCAAGCGCTGGATCGTCACCGATGGTCTGGTGAAGATCACGAAGGAAAACGGCAGCGTGGTCTGTCCCTACATCTCCCACAGAAGAGGGCACACCTTCATCCAGGAGGGGGACTACATCATCATCGATTCCGACGGCACCAAGCATGTGTGCGGCGGGGACAAGATCTTTCACCGCTATGAGCCGGTGGAATAAGGCAGATCGCGGCATATGAAGATCACGGTATACTTAGGGTCGGCTCACGGCCGGACCCCCAAATACGCCGAAGCGGTGCGGGAGCTGGGCACCTGGATCGGTGCACACGGACATGACCTGGTCTACGGCGGCAGCGACGTGGGGCTCATGGGGCTGTTAGCCCGGAGCGTCCTGTCAGCCGGGGGAGAAGTGGTGGGTATCGAGCCTCAGTTTCTCATTGATAAAGTGGTGCAGCTTCCGGAGATCACGGAGCTCATCAGCGTGGAGACCATGTCGGACCGGAAGAAGCTCCTCATCGAAAAGGGAGATGCCTTCATCGCCTTTCCCGGGGGCACCGGCACCCTGGAGGAGATCTCGGAGATCATGAGCCGGACGGTGATGGGGCTTTCGGAAAAGCCCTGCATCATCTACAATCTGGACCATTACTACGACCATCTGGAAGCCCTGCTGGAGCACATGATGCAGGAGGGACTTCTGATCCCGGACGGAAAGCGCAGGATCCGGTTCCTGACTTCCATAGAGGAGCTGGAAGAGATCCTGGGATGAGCAGGTAGGACAAAAGAGCGTCCCCCAATGGGAGACGCTCTTTTGATGTCATCATATTACTGGTTCAGATTTTTCTGAGCCGTGGACAGCATCAGCTTGATGCGGTTTAGCTGGTTGACTTCGCTGGCGCCGGGATCGTAGTCGATGGC
>JAFYFY010000055.1 GCA_017543485.1 Lachnospiraceae bacterium
CAGGATTTCAGTTCCTAATGCGACGCCGCTATGTTTTAGCATTGATGATCTGATGCGCATAAAAAGAAAAGCTTTGGAAATTGAAAGATTATCGGCAATACAAACCTGAAAATGGAGGATTTAGGCCGTGAGCAAGGAATTAACTTCACAAGAGAAAAAAGTGATAGAACAATATTCAGGATTTCCGGAAGGAAAAAGATTGTCTTATACAAAAGCACATGAGACAGAATTTATAATCACAATGCGTTACATACATATATTTCTTAAGGATGGGGCTGTTATTGCTGATATTGGAGCAGGTGGCGGAACTTACACAGAGGCATTGGCTGGCGAAGGACATAAAGTCGATGCTGTAGAGCTTACACCGGAATATGTTAAGCAGATGAAACAAGAATTTGCAGGGAACAACCACATCCGTGTGTTTGAAGGAAATGCAAGGGATCTGTCTTTCTTAAAAGATGATGCCTATGATCTTGTTCTGCTTATGGGGCCCATATACAGCCTGAAAGACTTTGATGAAAGAAAGCAGGCATGCAAAGAGGCTCTCAGGATTGCCAAACCCGGAGCGCCGGTATTTATTGCCTTTTGTCTTCAGGATGCACCTCTTATTTATGAGATATTCATGTCTGAAGATCCGGCAGGTGAAATAACTACAATAGGTTATGATCATGAAAAGGCATTGGTGACTGATAATACAGGATCTTCAAGGATTCTTGATACGATCCGTGTGGTAGACGAATTGATAGACGACCTTTGCATAGAAACGAATGCTCAGAAAGTATGCCGATTTGCACAGGATGGTATATCCCAGATCATCAGCAAATATGTTAATTCGATGTCAGATGAATCCTTCGCTGAGTGGATCAGGTATCTCATTGCAACCGCAGGACGTACTGACTTTATGGGCTACTCGGATCACATCGTTCAAGTAATAAAAAAATGAAGGTTTACGGATCCAGAAGCCGCAGCACCTGGCTTCGGTCCTTCAGGGCGGTGGTGGCTCCCAGGGCGGTGGTGCAGAGAGCGCCACAGGCGTTCCCGAACCGGAGTGCCTCTGCGTCTGAGGCGCCGCGCAGGAGCTCCGAGGCAAACCCTGCCAGGAAGCTGTCCCCTGCGCCGGTGGCGTCCACCGCGGAGACCGCGCAGGCCGGAAGGCGGATGGCGGTATTCGCATTTCGGAAGTAACACCCCTTTGCACCGAGCTTGATGATCACGTTTCGGACGCCATAGGAGAGGAAGACTTCCGCCATTTCCTCCGGGGTCTCCTGTCCGGTATAGTAGGATGCCTCATCCTCGTTGGGGGTGATGTAATCGATCAGGGGGAGGCTTTCTTTCAGGTCCTCCAGGGACAGCGTACGGAAATTCGGAAGCTTGGTATCTGCGAAGGTGAGGATACCGGCTTCCTTTGCTTTTTGAAGGACCTCCCGCACGATCTGCGGGTCGTCAAAGGGAGCGCGAAACAAAGACCCCAGCAGGATGGCGGAGGTTTCCCGGAAACACGCCGCAAACCGTTCCGGATGGAAGTTGTACCGGTGAGCCCGGTTTGTGATGGATCTTCGGGTTCCGTCCTCCTGTACGAACATGGTGGTGACGGGAGTGGGATGCTCCTTTTCCCGGATGATGAGGGAGGTGTCGATGTGAAGGCCCTGCAGGGTGTGAAGGATCATATCCCCTGCGGGGTCCTCCCCCAGAAAGCACAGGATCCCGGTGCGCATGCCCAGCTTGACGGCGGTGGCTGCTTCGTTTACCGCTTCGCCGCCGACACTCAGGGAGCCGGAGGCGGCCCGGTAGCCCGAGGCGGAGATAGGAGTGGGATCAAATCCTTTGATGATGGAATCCACCAGAGCGGTTCCGATGCAGAGAAGATCTGTCTTTTTCATGTTTTTCCCCTGATTTGCAGACTGACCGGGTGCTTTCCCCGGAAATACATACAGACTCGCATAAATTGCCGGAAGTTGTCAAGAGCCGCGGGACCATCCCTTGCCCATCCGGGACGGCTATAGTAAAATAGACCTATGTGCAGCGATGTGATAAACAGCAAGGAGAATATGGCAGAACTGTCCGACGAGACCCTCTACCTGCGGTTTCTGGAGGAGCAGGACGAGGCTCTGTTTCGGGAGCTCCTCCTTCGGCATCAGAACAGCCTGATCTATTTTCTGTACGGGTATGTTCACAGCTATGAGGATGCGGAGGAGCTGATGATCGACACCTTCGCCATTGCGGCTTCCGGTACGACGCGGTTTGTGCCCGGCAGGAATGCGGGCTTTCGGACCTGGCTCTTCGCCATTGCGAAGAACCGGGCGCGGATGTACCTTCGCAGGCACCGTCCGGTCTTTGAACCGGTGCCGGAGGAATTTCCCTCGGGGGATCCGCTGCCGGAGACCCACCTGGTATCCCGGGAGCAGAGGAGTCAGCTCTACGGAGCGTTAAACAGCCTGGCTTCCGACTATCGGCAGGTGCTGTATCTTCTGTATTTTGAAGGGATGAAGCCGGAGGAGATCGGCAGCGTCATGGGGAAGACCATCAAGCAGATCTATAACCTGACCAACCGGGGCAAGGCAGCCCTTCGGGAATCACTTGAGAAAATGGGGTTTGAATATGCGCAGTTCGGATGAACGTCTGAAAGAGATCATAAAGAGAGCGGATACGGTGCAGAAAACCGCGCAGATCCGCAGAACGGCTCTGGCGCAGGCCGCTGCCTCCGCGGTGTGTCTGGCGCTGCTGATCCTGGTGTGCGTCATCATCCCCGACACCGAGATCACGGCGGGGGGGATGACCAATGTGCACTACGGGAGCCTGCTTCTTGAGGCCTCCTATACCGGCTATGTCGTGGTGGCCGTTCTGGCCTTTGCCCTGGGGATCCTTCTGACCCTGCTGGCCCTGCAGCTTCGGAAGCTGAATCAGCTGAGCAGAGGTGCCTGATGGATACACTTGCGATCATCACGGTTTTTTCCGTGGTATTTCAGATCGGGATGCTGGTTTGCGGCATCCTGTTTTCCTATCGTCTCATCGGGAAGCGGGAACAGTCGCTGCCCTCTGTTTTTTTCACCTTTGCACTGGTGAGCTGGCTGCTGGCGGATCTGTACTGGCTGGCCTATGACATTCTGCGCCCCGATACCCGGATGCCCTTTGCGGCCAATGAGTTCGGAGAGTGGGCGATCTTTTTGATGATCCTGGCGGGGCTAAACTCCATGTACCGGCGGAGGAACACACGTCCCGGCACCGATACCCTGCTGGCCGGCTTCTTTATGGCCTGCAACGTGGCGCTTTGGATCGGATGGTCGGGGGAGTGGCTGGAGGATGTGATCACGGGACTGGTCCTGGGAGCTCTGGTGTGTACCCTGGTGCGGGAGCTGATGGAGGAAAAGGTTTACTCCGGGCGGATGTGGGCCGGGATCGCCTGCGTTTGCGGGGTGCTGATCCTGATGCAGAGCGCCATCTTTTTTGCCCCGGGCCGGATCGGCCGGATCCTGGATCTGTGCTGTTATCTCGTCCTTTTTTCCGGGATTGCCTTCTTTTGCATCGGTGCCATGCGAAAGCACTCTTATCTTCTGGCGCTGACCGGGTTTTCCTGGATCCGGATCTCCATGTATATGAGCGAGGGGATCCCGTATCTGATCATGTTTTTTATCGATTCGCTGTTTGTGATCGTTCTGGTCCGTTCGTTTCGCAGGGAGGTGATGACGGATGATCTACGCTGAAAACATCCTGATCTGTATCGCCGTCCCTCTGGTGATCTCCGTATTATTCCTGAAAAAGAGCGCCAGACGGTTTGTCAGCGCTTTTCTCATCGGGATGGTGGCCTGCCTGCTCTCGGCCTATATCGCAGGCTTCCTGAACCTGGTCACGGGGATGGGAGAGAATGATACGGCGGTTTTTCTTTCTCCCATCGTGGAGGAGCTCATGAAGCTGATGCCCATCCTGTTTTATCTGCTGGTCTTTCTGCCGGAGGACCACGGCCTGCTGCCTGTTGCGGTGGGAGTGGGCGCCGGGTTTGCGACTTTTGAAAACTGCTGCTACATCCTGACCTCCGGCGCCGAGAATCTGGGGTATGTGCTGATCCGGGGCATGGCGGTGGGGGTGATGCATATCGTGAGCATCCTGACCCTGACCATTGCACTCATCGCCCTGCGGCGCTACCGGGCCATGACCTTTTCCGGGGTGGCCGGTGCGCTGTCTCTGGCGGTCATCTTCCATGCGCTGTACAATCTGCTGGTGTCGGAACCGGGGATCTCCTCCTATGTGGGATATGCGCTGCCCGTCCTGACGGCAGCCGTGCTGTACCTGCCCAGCAAAAAGGGATGGATCTCTCAGGACACCGCAGAGGTCCCTTCCGAGCCACGGTAATAATCTTCCAGTCTGGCTCTTGCCTGTTCGTAGACGGACCGGAGGCTGGGGTCGAACTGGGTGCCCATGCCTTCTAAGATGATCCGGTCTGCTTTCTCAAAATCAAACGCTTCCTTGTATACCCGTTTGCTCACCAGAGCGTCGTAGACATCCGCGATAGCCATGATCCTGGCCTCCACCGGGATCTGCTCTCCGGAGAGTCCTTCCGGATAGCCGGAGCCGTCCCATCTTTCATGGTGATAGTGGGCGACATTTTCCGCGATCTTTTTAAAGGACTCGTCATCGGTATTCTGCAGGATCTCATGGATCACCCGTGCGCCCTCCGCGGCGTGGTGTTTCATTTTCGCATATTCTTCCTCCGTAAAACGCCCGGGCTTTCGCAGCACGGCATCGTCCACGGCGATCTTTCCCAGGTCATGCATGGGGGCTGCCTTGATCACATCCCGGCAAAACTCCGGGGACAGGGGAAGGGTCCCTTCCTTCAGGATCTCATCCACCAGGATGCGGACCCCGACGCTGGTGCGCCGGATATGGCCGCCGGTGGAGTTGTCCCTGCTTTCCACCATGGCCGCCATGCTCATGATGAGATTGTCGTGCATCTCGACGATGTGCTCCGTCTTTTCCGCCACTTCCTCCTGAAGCTTTTCGTTGTAGGTATCGATGAGCCGGATGTATTTGCGGTTTGCGGTATCGTCCGTAAAGGTGATGAGGTACCCTCTTTTCCGGATACCGTCGTACAGGAAACTCACATTGACATTGAAGATCCGGTCCTCCTCGGGATCGCCGGACTCACTGTGGACCGTGTATGCATACACGGAGTTTGCGGGATCCTTTTCAAAGCCTTCCAGGAAGTGGCGAAGCTTTCGCTCCGAGGGTTTGTAGCCCAGAACTTCATCCACGGCCTTGTCCCGGATCGCCGGGAGGATGGCTCTGGCGGCATCGTTGCTGCCTAAGAACCGGCGCCGGAAGTCACAGGACACATACCCGATCTCCTGGCTCTGCTCCATGGAATCCACCACGGTATCGCTGATATCGTACAGGTTCACCCGGTAGGCGATGATCAGATAGATGATCTCGGCCACCACGTACCCCAGGGGGACCAGATCCAGCGGGTCCGTCAGCCTGCGAAGCACGAAAAAGCACAGCATGCAGATCCCGTAGGGAAAGACCAGCAGGGTGAGGATGGTCCTGGGCACCTGGTTTTTCTTCAGCCAGGAGTAGATGATGGCCGAGATCCCGATGACAAAATAGAAGACATACGCCGCGTAGACCACCGTGTGCCATGGGCCGTACTCCTTGATCAGGTTGGGGGTCTGGCCGATCCTCTCAAAGGAGAGGTTCCGGTAGAACAGATCCCCGTACCCGATGTTCAGGATGGGGGCATAGAGGACGGCGCAGCCCGCAAACAAAAGGGTCCGGAGGACCTTTCCAATCTCGATCCTGCACAGGTTCAGGATGCTCATCACGATAAAGAGCTGCAGAAAGACGGCTCCCAGATAAATGAGCTTGGTGGCCAGCACGGACTCCTCCAGATTGACAGCGATGGAGGAGACAAAATAGCCCAGGCAGGCAATGGGGATGAGGGTAAAGATGATATTTAAGCTCACCTCGAAATGCTTATGCCACATATAGATATAGATGGTGGTACACAGAATGGATGCGGCCAGTAAGCTGCCGTAAAAAATCGGTATCATGTGAATGAAACCTCCTGATCAGCCGTTAGTTTTGAATCGTGATCCGGATGTCGCCGGTGTCGGTGGAGATGTCGCAGGGGCCGCCGGCAGTGGAATCGGGAACTTCGATCGTGCCGGTATCGGACTTTGTGGTAAAAATCTTATCACTTCGAAGAGAACCTGTCACATCTCCGGTGTCCGTTTTGATCTGAAGGGAGGATGCGTCGCTTCTGTCGAACCGGACATCTCCGGTATCGGTGGTCAGGGTCATGGCACCGGATGCTGCCACATTTGTGAGGGTCTGATCTCCGGTGTCGGATCTGACGGTGAGGTCCGCGCAGGACAGATCCGTCAGGGAGATCCGCCCGGAGTGTTCCCGGATCTCCAGGTTTCCCGTAAGGCGGATCCCGGACAGTGTCACATCCCCGGTGTCGGTCTTCAAAGAGATCTCGCCGTACTCCTTTGTGGGGAGATAGACGGTGATGGAGGGGCTCTCCGTGATGATGCCGAACTGCAGGTGCATCCGGGTCTTTGCAGGACGGTCGATGAGGAGGGTACCGTTTTGGATCCGCACCTCAAAGGGATTTTCCGCCTCCTCATGACAGACCACGGTGCAGGTGCTGTCCGTTGTCATCACAAAGAGGAGATCCTCCGTATCCGTTTCGATCCGGATGTCCCGGAAATCCCCCTCCGGAGTATGGGTATTGGTCACATATTCCTGGGTGGACAGACGGTTCCAGTCACACCCCAGGACCGCAAAGGATACCGCACTGATGATGACGCCCACCCCCAGCAGGATCCCCGCGGCGACGGCCCATTTTTTCCATGCATTCATATTATGCTGCCTCCTTTCCGACAAATGACGATTTGATCCCCAGGATCATTTTTCCGGTGAGTCTCAGGACGGCCCGGGCGATCCAGACACATCCGAAGAAAAACGGGATGGCCAGTCCCGCGCAGATGCAGCCCACTCCCAGAGCGAAGAAGGCACCTGCGGGATTCCCGACACTGAAGAATCCGAACATG
>JAFYFY010000056.1 GCA_017543485.1 Lachnospiraceae bacterium
CAATCGGAGTGGCGGGATTCGAACTCGCGACCTCCGCCTCCCTAAGACGGCGCTCTAACCAAGCTGAGCCACACCCCGAAGCAACAGTGGTATCATATCACGCCGATCCGAAAAATGCAAGCATCATTTTTCGAAATCTGTCGGAAATCAGTCAGAAAACGCTTTGCCGGGTCCCTCCGGCCCCGGATCACCGCCTTCTGCGGTCTCCGTGCAGCTCGTAATAAGCCGCCTTGCTGCGGTACATCGCTTCATCCGCTCTGCCGAAGACCATGGCAAAATCCACATCCGTCTTGGGATTGTAGCAGGCAAATCCCTTGGACACCGCCAGTTCTTCCTCATACCGCTCGTTGTTTTTGTTAAAGAGAGCCAGCCTCTCCTCAAACCGCGCAAACTGACGCTGCATCTCCTCCTCGGTGATCTGTCCCGTGAGGACCACGAACTCGTCGCCGCCGATGCGGTAGACATTCCGGTCCCCGAAGACGGCTTTCAGGACCTGCGCGGTGTCCTTGATCATCATGTCGCCGAACTCATGTCCCCTGGTGTCGTTCATCCGCTTCAGACCGTTGACATCAAAGACACAGATGCCAAACTCCGCCATCCTTTCCCGGATCAGACGCGCCAGACGCTTCTCCTCCGCCAGATAGGCCGCCTTGTTGCGGACCCCCGTCATGGCATCGGTATAGGCCTGTCCGTGGATGTAATCGATGTACTCCTTCAGCTCCACACTGATCCTGCGGATGCTGTCCGCCAGAGTGCCCAGCTCATCCTCGGATTTGTACGCGATCTCCTGCCCCAGCTCTCCTCTGGCGATCCTGGCGGACGCCTCCGTCAGCTCCCGGATGGGCCGCACGATCCGTTCCGTCATATGTCTGGAGAAGAGCAGCACGATGATGAGGGTTGCGATAAAGATCAGGGTCATCTGGAAGATCATTCTGGACCGCAGTCCGTAAATCTCCACCTCAGGCACGGAGATGGCCAGGAGCATCTCGTTCTTTAAGCTGCTGACCACGATGCGGTACCAGGTGCCTCCCTTCCGGTATCTGTAGGTTTCTCCGGTATCCGCATGGGATTCGTCAAAATAGATACTGGCAGCCTGCAGCCCCGCATCGAATTCCTCCTTCACCACGCCGCCGGGATAGTCCTTGTGATACAGAAGATCCCCGTCCCTGGCGATGAGGGCACCGGTGGAATTGTCATAGTTCAGATCGTCGATGGTCTTGTGGATCAGGGTCATATCCACATCCATGCCCAGGATCCCCAGAAAATCGCTTCCCAGAAACACGGGCACCACATAGGAGGTCAGATAGGCGCTGATGTTCTTGTTTGCATAGGGGTCCATCCAGAGAGGTGCGCCATAGTCCAGGGGCTCATAGTACCATGCCACATGCTCCCTGTCGTCCCGGTCGTACAGGCTGATGTCCGTGGGCTCAATGCTGATGAAATCCCCCGCTCCGTCGGAGGTCAGGAAGTACCCTTCCGTGCCGCCGTACAGGTCGTAATTGGCCCGGAACCAGACACCCTCGCAGTGCTCTATGGATCTGGCACAGACCAGGGACATGGCCTCCAGCCTGTTATACATGGACTCCCGGTAGTTTACGGAGGACTCGAACTGCCGGATGTCGGTATTGGCCCGCAGATAATCCTCCAGGACCCCCACGGAGCGCTCGATCCCGGAAAAATAGGCATCCAGTTCACCCACCTTGTGCTCCGCCAGAAGCTCCATGGACTGGGAGGAGTGGACATCGATGGCCCTGACCAGATAAAAAGTCCCGATCAGCGACAGTGTGACAAAAACCAGCAATATGGTGATGATGTAGGAGGCGATCATCCTTGTCCGAATGGATTTCATCCCTTTTCCTCTTTATGCGTTATCCTTTTCTCACATTGTTGCCGCCAAGCTCCCGCACCATGTAATAGCACTGCACGGCGCGGTAATAGTTGCTCATCAGCGTCGCATCCAGGTCGATCTTCGTGACCCCCACGGATACGGTGGCTCGCCCCGTCTCGGACACCAGCTTGCAAAATGCCTTGCATTCATCACAGGCATCGCCGATGGGCAGCTCCAAAAGCACCACGAAGGCACTGTTGTTCCAACGGATCAGATCCGCGCTCTGACCGAAGATCTCCCGGGCGCTTCGGACCACCGACAGCACGGTCCGGTCAAAGCCGGGCATCTGGGACAGGTCCTCATAATCGTCGATGCCGAACTGGGCGATGGTCTGATACTGGGTCGTATTGAGAGTCCCTTTCTCGCCGTACACCCGGGTGAAATAGCTTCGGTTCGGAAGTCCCGTCAGCGCATCCACCTCTCCGTCATCCCGGCCGCCCACGATGGACTGCACCCGGAGATTCCGGGCCCCCGCCACCAAGACAGCCACCCCGATGATCAGCATGGCCGCCTCCAGGAAGAAGAACCGGAAATCATATCCGAATCCCTCGAACTGACCGCGGTTTCGGATCACCAGATACCAATTCATCATCTTGTCGTATTTGACGATGGTAAAGCCTCCCAGACCATTGCCGGTATAGAGGAAATCCTCCGAATTCGCATGCTCCAGGTCCACCCCGGAGATGTAATTGTTCTGGATCGCCGCGCCGTTGCTCTCGATCTGGATCAGGCCCTCCGCATTGATATAATCGATCCGGATGTCATACTCCTTCTCGTACTTTTCCAGGAGCTTCTGCAGGCTTTCCAGTTCCAGCCCGACACCGGCCACTCCCAGAAGCTTCCCTGCCTCATCTTCCACGCGCCCGTCCACAAAGATGGTCAGCCTGTCCCGGTTCACCTCATCCGTGGAGGACTCCAGCTCGAATTCCTTCCCGCTGTCCACGAAGATGGAGTACCAGGTGTCAAAGGTATCCGTCTGAGGATCGATGATCTTGTTCAGACCCACAAAGGAATAATACCGATGCGTCGCTTCCGAGATCAGATAGACGGAGGAGTATCCGAATCTGCGCTGGATGGCAAAAAGGTTCCTGCGCATCTCCTCAATGGCCTCGGATTCGCTGATCTCGTCCTCTCTCTGCAAAAGGGACTTGAAATTGGCATCCTCGCACATCATGCGCGCCACCGTCACCGGCTCCATCACATGATCCTCCACGGCATGCTCCACCGCCTCCGCGATGAGGATCCGTTCCTTCCGGATCTGCTCGGAGTCCGCCCCGAAGATCACATAGGCCACGGTGGATACTGCCACCGTCAAGAACAGCAAGCCTGCTGCCAGCATGATATAGGAATTCTTTTTCACCGGCTACTCTCCCTTACTTTTCCACATAGATCACACCGAAGGTGCCGACCCCGCAGTTTAAGCTGATGGCTGCGGAGGCCTTCCGCAGGATCACGTTCTCAAACCCGCCTTTTCGCTTCAGTCTGGTATCCACGCCCATCACTTCACTGCGCTCGAGCTTCACATACCCGACAAAGGCGTATTTTGGATCGATCCGGTCCGTGCGGCGGAGGATCCTGCCCAGATACCGCTCCTTGGCCTTGTGCATGCTGCCGGTGTAGACACGCCGGATGCGGAGTGCATCCCTTCTGGTCTCCAACACGGGATGGAGCATCAGTGCCTTTTCGATCAGGGACAGCGGTCTGGAGGTCTTTGCGTATTTGACCAGGTAGTCCATATTGTCGATCAGGAAGGTGGTGCGCACCTTGGGCTTCATCCGGTCCAGCTCCGCCAGGACTTCCTCCCTGGATGCCCCGGACCTCACCAGCTCGCAGGCCTTCATCACCATCAGGGCCAGCCCTCCGGAAACCTGACCGGAATTGTACACCGTGATCTGAGGATGCTTGGCCGCCACCGCCATGGCCCGGTCATACCCCACACTGATGCGTCTGGCGGTGGAGATGTGGATGATCTCATCCGCATATTGCAGGTTCTGTTCAAAGAACTGCCTGTATTCATCCTCCTCCGGCGCCATGGAATGGAGCCGGACTCCCTGCTCCACGAACTGCATGGCGCATCCCTGTGCCACCTCTACGCCGTCCAGAAAGCTGGTATGCTCCGAGTAGATCCGGAAGGGGATCACGGGGATGGTCTGTTCGTCCGAGATCTCCTTCGGCAGATCCGACATGGAGTCCGTGGTGATCAGGATCCTGTGATGACCGATCTTGCGAAGCCTTCTTTCCGCGATCCGCTCCGCGGAAGGGACGGAAAAGTCTCCGATCTCCTTTTCAGGGTTTTCCTCTTCGTCTCTTCTGCGTCTTCTGCGGATGGTCCGTCCCGCGGTCTCCAGACAGCGGACCACCTCGATGGTGGAGAAGGGCTTGCGGATGATGTAGTCCACATCCTCCCCGGCGCCGTTAAACAGCCTGCTGGCAATGATCACCCAGTAAATCTCCGGGGCTTCCGTCAGTTCCAGAGACAGACGCCAGAGACTGTAGCGGCCCTGGCCCACAAAGAAACAGACCTTCTTATAGTATCTCGCCAGCTCCTCCAGCTCCTGGGGCGTGGATGCATAATAAACCGGGATCTGCAGACCCTGGGAAGCATGCAGCAGCATCTCCTCGTAATAGAGATTTACCTGGTCGGAGAGGGCATTCAGATCTTCAAAGACCGCACACACCTCCAGCTTGGTGTTGTAGGACAGGCAGGGAACGGCGTTTGCCACCTTTTGCGGGATACTGACGCAGATCCGGGTCCCGTCCCCCCATTTGCTGTCGATCCGGAAGACCCCGTTCATGGCACGGACAAATCCGTTTACGATAAAGAGACCCAGCCCCAGGCCTCCGGGATGGTACTCTCCGGTGCGCTGTTTTTCCAGCCGGTCCAGAATGCGGTCCAGCTCGGACTGGACCATGCCGGACCCGGTATCATCCACCTCAAAGCACAGGTTGACATCGTTTGCATGGGGGATGGTATACACCCGCAGATAGACCCCCCCCCTTTTGGTATAGCGCATGCCGTTGGAGATGAGGTGTTTTAAGATCCGCAGGAGCTTTCTGCGATCCCCCACCAGTGCCTTGGGCACGTTGGGATCCAGATCCACCACCAGTTCCGTGTTCATCCGGTCCAGACGCATGCGGCGCTCGATCTTCAGTTCATCCAGCAGTTCCGTGATCTCATAGGTCTCCTCCGTGACGGTGACCTTTCCGTCCGCGATATCCGAATAATCATTGATGTCACGAAGCTTGTTTTCCAGGAGGGAGACATTGAAATAGACTTTTCCGTATTCCTGCGCCGCCAGTGGATCCTTCGCAGCCTCCCCCATGGCAGAGTGAAGCAAAAGCAGGTCCCCACTCATCTGGCTCACCGGCTTCTCCAGCTCCTTGACGAAGGTGTGGTTATTCTCCTCCGCCACCTCCAGCGCATCCTGCAGTTCCCCCAGTCGGCTCCGGTACATCCCCCTCTCGGAACGGATCTTGGAGATGGCGGCTGCGGCTGCGACCCCGCCCAGGGGGACAATGAGAAAGTGAGTCGCGATCCGGGAGACCGTGAGCACATCCGCCGTCAGAAGCTGCTCCTCCATGGCATGGACCAGGTCGTAGAGCATGGTAAACCAGTATGTCAGCACGCACAGCACGATCAGACCCTTCTGACCCGTGGACGAAAAGATCAGGATCAGGGCCATCATGACGGGGGCCATATCATACATGCTGGAAGGGTGACAGCCGTAATAGAAGAACGCGATCATCATCAGCGCCGCGTAGATCCATATCCGTCTGTCCGGTGAAAAATGCTGAAAGAAGTTCAGATACCACGCAAAGATGACCCCTGTCAGAAGGACAGGGATCCAGCCTCTGTTCCAGCCCAGCAACAGAGCCTCGACACTCAGGATCAGTGCCAGGACCGAGTAACTGACCAGAACGATCAAATGGGAAACGCTTGTCAGATCATATGTGTTTTCCTTGCTGTTCTTCATCCGCTTCCCTTCCGATTGCCCAAATTGCCTCTCTTATTATATCAGCCAAAGCGTCAAGATGCAATGTCACACAGCCTTTGACGGCCCCGAAAGAGAAAAACAGAGGGTGGTTCTTCCACCCCCTGTACTGAGTCCGGATGCAAAGCTTATGCGGTCTTCTCCAGAGCCTTCTTTGCGGTCTCCGCAAGGGTAGCAAACCCTTCCGCGTCATTCACCGCCAGCTCGGAAAGCATCTTCCGGTTCATCTCCACGCCGGCCAGCTTCAGACCGTACATGAATCTGCTGTAGGACAGTCCGTTGATCCGCGCAGCTGCGTTGATACGGGTGATCCACAGTCTCCGGAACTCTCTCTTCTTCTCCTTGCGTCCTGCGTAGGAGCTTGCAAGGGCACGCATGACGGACTGCTTTGCCACACGGTACTGCTTGCTTCTGGCTCCTCTGTAGCCCTTTGCGAGCTTCAGGACACGATTATGCTTCTTCTTGGCATTTAAGCCACCTTTGATTCTAGCCATTTTCTCATTCCTCCAAACTAACTAAGGTCTGCGCATCCTGATCACAGGTAAGGCAGGATCTTCTTCATATTCTTCACATTGGTGCTGTCGGTGATGGCCGACTTTCTCAGGTTGCGCTTTCTCTTGGTGCTCTTCTTGGTAAGAATATGGCTCTTATAGGCCTTATTTCTTTTCAGTTTTCCGGTGCCGGTAGCCTTGAAGCGCTTTGCAGCGGACCGGCTCGTCTTCATCTTGGGCATGTTACGATCCTCCTATCTCAAACTTAAGTGAAAATATTTCAACGGCCTGCAGTCTGGGAATTACTGCTTCTTTGCCGCCAAAAACATGGTCATGCTGCGCCCTTCCACCTTGGGCGCCTTCTCGATCACCGCGATGTCCTCCAGCGCTTTCGCGAAGTCGTCCAGGACATGCTTGGTGGTGTTCATATGGGCCATCTCTCTTCCGCGGAAGCGCAGGGTGATTTTTACCTTGTCCCCTTTGGTCAGGAACTTTCTGGCTGCGCCCACTTTGGTATTGAGGTCCCCGGTATCAATGTTGGGAGAAAGGCGGATCTCCTTGATCTCAACCTGATGCTGCTTCTTACGGGCTTCCTTCTCCTTGCGGAGCTGTTCGTACTTGAACTTCCCGTAATCAACGATCCGGCAGACCGGGGGATTGGCCGTAGGTGCGATGAGCACCAGATCCAGACCTGCTTCCTCGGCACGGGTCAGCGCATCTCTCGTCGGCATGATCCCGACCTGTTCGCCCTGCTCTCCGATCACGCGCACTTCTCTGGCGCGGATCGCCTCATTGATGATTAAGTCGCTAATGTCTTTTCCCTCCATAAAAAAATGTGAAGCGCATCGCTCCACATCTTCTGTCACTGCACGGAAAACCCGGGGGGCTCCTGCTGCGGACATATGAACACTTACTGGCCTTCGCCGTAAGGTGAGAGTGGAAGCTCTGCTTTCTTTGTTCCGCGGCGGATCTTCATCCGACACAAAAGGTATCCTACCACAGCAGGTACCCGATGTCAATCACATTTTGAAAAAAGACGGGCTACATCCTCTCTGGACATCTCCAGACTCACGGACAGCTCTCCGTAGAGATGATCTCCGGCCATGCGCAGGTACTTCGCATCCAGGGCGGTCTCCTTTCGTCCGGCCTTCTCCCGTCTGGCCTTTCTGTGGGAAATGGTCTTGATGAGGCGCACCAGGTCCCTGGCATCGTTACTGCGCATACAGACCTTATATTCCTGCTCCAGCGTCTTTTCGTTTGCGATCTCCAGCTCCGGGATCCCGTCGATCTCCTCCAGAAGCCGCCCGGCCTCCTCCCGGCTCAGCACAGCCCGCAGGCCCTCATCCCCGGTCTGAGTCGGCACATATACCGTACTCCCCGGACTGTAAACGGGCTTCAGGATGTAATACTCCTCGCTGCCGGAATCCGCTCCCGACAGATTCAGGGTAGCCACCTGGGTCACCCTGCAGACGCCCTTGTTGCCGCAAACCACATAATCATCAACGCTGAACATATTCCACGACCTTTCTGATATTGCCGCTCTCCTTCGTTAGCGGCCGTTTACATAACTGCCTAATCATTCTATCAGAAAAAAATGAAAAATGTCAGCCCCGGATCCGAAAAAATATTTCACAAAAATGCAGGTGCGGTATTTGGTAAAAATGCCGCGAAACAGTGTTTTGTTCCTTATCCTTCCTCATTCAGCTTCGCCAGCTTCGCCGCCTGATCCGCGGCGATGCAGGCGTCCAGGATCTCCTCGATCTCCCCGTTCATCACCTTGTCGATCTTGTACAGCGTCAGGCCGATCCGGTGACCCGTCACTCTCCCCTGGGGGAAGTTGTAGGTCCGGATCTTTTCGGAGCGGTCCCCGGTGCCGATCTGGCTGCGCCGAAGCTCCGCCTCCGCATCATGCTTTTCCTGCTGCTGCAGATCATAGAGCTTGGACTTTAACAGGGCAAAGGCCTTCGCCTTGTTCTGGATCTGGCTCTTTTCCGTCTGGGAGTAGATGACGATCCCCGTGGGATAATGGGTGAGCCGCACCGCGGAGTCGGTGGTGTTCACGCACTGACCGCCGTTTCCGGAGGCCCGCATGACATCGATCCGGATATCCTTTTCGTCGATGACGATGTCCACATCCTCATCCGCTTCGGGCATCACGGCCACGGAGCAGGTGGAGGTCTGCAGCTTTCCGTTGGACTCCGTCACCGGCACTCTCTGAACGCGGTGGACGCCGCTCTCGTATTTGAGCTTGGAATAGGCACCCTGTCCGGAGATGACCGCGGTCACTTCCTTCATGCCGCCGATGCCGGTCTCGTCCGCGCTCACCAGCTGGACCCGCCAATGCTGTGCCTCGGCGTAATGGACATACATCCGGTAAACTTCCGCCGCAAATAAAGCTGCCTCCTCGCCCCCGGCCCCGGCACGGATCTCCAGGATCACGTTCTTTTCATCATTGGGGTCCTTGGGGAGCAGCATGATCTTCAGCTCTCCCTCCAGCTCCTGGATGCGGCGTTTGCTCTCCGCCATGGTCTCCTTGAGCATCTCCCGCATCTCCTCGTCGCTCTCGGAGCTCAGCATGGCCGTGGCATCCTCCACCTCCTGCCGGCATTTTTTGTATTCCTGATAAGCCTCCACCAGGGGCGCCAGATCGCTCTGTTCCTTCATCAGCTTCCGGAACCGCTCATTGTTTGCCGCCACCTGCGGATCATGCAATTCTCTTGTGATCTCCTCGTAATGGGCCAGGAGATCTTCCAGTTTGTCAAACATCTTCTCTCACCTTTGCACTCACGACCCGGTCGTTACCGCCGTAATCCCGGGTTACCCTGATCTCACAAAATCCTGCCGCTTCCAGCTCGTCCGTTACCGCCTGCGCCTGGTCACAGCCGATCTCCAGGAAAAGCTTTCCCCCGGGGGTTAAAAACGCCCCGGCCCCGGCTGCGATCCTGCGGTAAAAGTCCATACCGTCCTCTCCTCCGTCCAGGGCGCATACGGGGTCAAACTCCCGCACCTCCGGCATCAGCCCCGGGATCTCCCCCCTGGCGATGTAGGGGGGATTGGAGACGATGATATCGTATTTTTCTCCGCTTTCCAGCGCGTCAAAGAGGTCTCCCTCCAGAAACCGGACACTGCTTCTTTTTTCCTCCGGCAGAAGGTCCGCATTCTCCCCGGCCAGCGCCAGAGCCTCCCGGCTGATGTCCGTGCCGGTCCCCAGACACTCGTTGCTGTAGTGCAGCAAACTGATGAGGATGCATCCCGTTCCGGTGCACAGATCCAGGATCCGGTCCCCGTCTTTTACATCCTTTAACGCCTCCTCCACCAGGATCTCGGTGTCGGGGCGGGGGATCAGCACCTGTTCCCGCACCCGGAAGGAAAGCCCCATAAAGTCCGTCCGGCCCAGCAGGATCTGCAGCGGGATCCGCCCCGCCCGGCGCTCCGCCAGGTTCAGGACCTGCTGCGCCACGGACTGCTCCACCTCCCGCTCGGGATAGGCCAGAAGCTGCGCCGCTTCGATCCCTGCGATCTCCCGCAGAAGGATCATGGCATCCGTCCGGCTGTCCGGGACGCCGCCGCCCTCCAGGAGCTCTCTTATTTTTCCGTGAAGGCTATCTAGTCTCAACCGATTCCTCCCCGAAGTGTTCCTGCAGATAGGCCTTCCAGTCAAACACGGCTTCCACGGAGGCGATGGCCGTCTCCACCATCCTTCTGTCCGGCTCTCTGGTGGTGAGTCTCTGGATCCAGAGACCCGGTGCCGACAGGATCCGGATGAAGATCCCGTCCGTTCTTCCCGCCAGCCGCAGGATCTCATAGGCGATCCCCGCCACCACCGGGATCAGCAGAAGTCTCACCAGAAGCCGCAGGGGCAGGCTCTTTACCCGGATAAAGAGAATGAGCAGGATGCTGATAAACACCACGAAGAACAGGAAGGAAGTCCCGCAGCGGCGATGGAACCTGGAGCTTTTCATCACATTCTCCGGTGTCAGCTCCCGGCCGCTTTCGATGCAGTTGATGCATTTGTGCTCCGCACCGTGATATCCGTAGAGCCTGCGGATATCCTTCATCAGGCCGATGGCGATGAGGTACAGGAGAAACACCGCCACCCGGATCCCGCCCTCGATGAGGGCGATGAGGGAGTCGTTTCGGATGTGCTCCTCAAACAGGGATGCCAGATAGGTGGGGAGAAACACAAACAGTCCCAGAGCCAGCACCACGGAGATGGCGATGACGATGGCCTCCATGGCCTTCTCGGACCCGGTATTGCCGGACTGTCCGCTCTCCTGCGCCGTCTCGTCGTCATAGAAGGAGGCGGAGTAGTTCAGAGCCTTCATTCCCAGGGACAGGGAGTCCGCAAACTGAAACACGCCCCGGACAAAGGGGATCTTCAGTACCGGGTTCCCGGCCAGAAGCTGTCTGTGGCTCTGCACATCCGTCTCCACTTCCCCGTCCGGTTTTCTCACGGACACCGCATACCGGTCCCCGTTTCTCATCATCACGCCCTCCAGCACGGCCTGTCCGCCGATGCCCGAATAGCAGACCTTTCTTCGCGCCATAACAGCCTCCTGTCTCTTTGCTTTCGCATACGAAAAAGGGCTGAGGCATCCGCCCCAGCCCTTCTAAGTTTCTACTTAAGTCCGTACTTCTTGTTGAACTTGTCGATCCGTCCGTCCGCTCTGGCGGTCTTCTGCTGACCGGTGTAGAACGAATGGCACTTGGAGCAAACTTCGACGTGGATCTCGGGCTTGGTAGAACCGGTTACGAATGTGTTTCCACAGTTGCAGGTAACCGTTGCCTGGTAGTATGCGGGATGGATTCCTTCTTTCATATTCTCACCTCACGATCACTCGCCCGCGCTTACGCGTCGGACACGGAATTTCCAATTTTATGCCGCACTGCTTATGGTTCCTGTCTTCAGGGGCGCCAGAAACAGCGTTACTAATATATCATGGCTCCATCCGAAATGCAAGCACTTCTTAAAAAAACTTGTTCTTGCGCACCAGTGCCACGAAATCCGCATTGCTGCGGGTCTTTGCGAACATATCCAGGATCCGGTCGGTGGCTTCCTCGGACTTTAATCCGTTCAGGGACTTGCGCATAAAGCCGATGGCCTCCAGCTCCTCCCGGCTCAAAAGCAGATCCTCTCTTCTGGTGCTGGACTTGGCCAGGTCCACGGCGGGGAAGATCCTCTTTTCCTGGAGCTTTCTGTCCAGGATGATCTCCATGTTGCCGGTACCCTTGAACTCCTCGTAGACCACGTCATCCATCTTGCTGCCGGTCTCCACCAGCGCCGTGGCCAGGATCGTCAGGCTTCCGCCCTCTCTCATGTTCCGGGCTGCGCCGAAGAACCGCTTGGGCATGTGGAGCGCCGCGGGATCGAGACCGCCGGAAAGGGTCCGTCCGCTGGGAGGGATCACCTGGTTGTAGGCTCTGGCCAGTCTGGTGATGCTGTCCAGCAGGATCACCACGTCCTCCTTGTGCTCCACCAGACGGCGGGCGCGCTCGATGACCATTTCGGAGACCCGCATGTGATGCTCAGGAGTCTCGTCAAAGGTGGAATAGATGCATTCCACATTCTCACCGATGATGGCTTCCCGGATGTCCGTGACTTCCTCGGGGCGCTCATCGATGAGGAGGATGAGGATGTGCATCTGAGGATCGGTCTTTAAGATGGAGCTGGCCACCTCCTTGAGCAGAGTGGTCTTACCGGCCTTCGGCGGGGAGACGATCATACCGCGCTGTCCCTTACCCACAGGGCTGATGAGGTCCATGACACGCATGGCCACGCTGCAGCCGGGGGTCTCCAGACGGATCCGTTTGTTGGGGAAGATGGGAGTCAGGTTCTCGAAGGGCGTCCGCTTCATGGCTTCCTTCACGGTACGTCCGTTGATCTCTCCCAGGAAGATCAGGGGGCTGAACTTCTCCGTCTGGCTCTTGGCCTTCTTCATGCCCCGCAGGATATCTCCGGTGCGCAGTCCGAAATGCCGGATCTGGGCAGGGGAGACATAGACATCATTGTCCCCGGGCAGATAGTTGTCGCTTCGGATAAACCCGTAGCCCTCCTGCAGCACCTCCAGGATCCCGTAAGCCTCCTCGGCGCCCTCCTGAGGGACATAGACTTCCTCGAGTCCCGTGCGCTTTGCAGTGGCTTCCGGAGCACCCTCCGCAGGGGCCTCCGTTCTCTCCGGGCGTTCCGGCGCGCTCTGGCGCTCCGGTGCCGCCGGACGGGCAGGTGCCGCGCTCCTGGCAGGTTCCGGGGTTCTCTCGGCCTCCGCGCTTCTTGCGGGGGCTGCCGCCTTCCGGGGTTCCGCACTTTTTGCGGGGGCAGGGGCTTTTCCGGATCCGTCCGCTTCGCTTCCGCTCTCCGGTTTTACGGTTCTTCCCCTGCGGGGCGCCCCATCTCTGGACTGCGCCGCGCGCTCACCGGCAGGCTTTTTCTCCGCCGCGGGCTTTTCCTCGCTCTTTTGCGCTTCCTGCGCCCGGGCTGCCTCCTGACGGTTCTGGAGATCCAGCTGGACCAGAGCCTCGATCAGATCCGCCTTTTTCATCGTCGTCACGCCGGTCAGACCGCCGGCTTTTCCCAGTTCACGAAGCTGCGAAAGTGGCAGGGACTGTAATTTTTCTCTCATAATACCTCATTTCCGAAACGGTTTCTTTCGGTTTCCGATTCATACTTTCAAACTGATCTGCGGGTTTTGGTGCGGGAATAACAGAAAATACATCACGAGCAAGGTGATTCTACCACGGCTTCCCCGCTTTCGTCAATCCACCCGCTCTCACTCCAGGACAAAATCCAGGATCACCGGGTTGTGGTCGGAGCAGACAAAGCCAAGATCCCGGGTGGTGATGCTCTCCGCCCGGATATTGGCGGACAGGATGACCCCGTCCAGCATGTAATACTGGAACGTGTCGGGATCGGAACCTGCCACGGGACGGTCCAGGGATCTGCAGGTGGGCACGGAAGCGTCCATCAGCAGCTGATACCCCGCAAAATCCTCCGCTTCGATCTGGCCGCAGATCCAGTTCCCGGGATAGGTTGGATAGGCGGAGAGGTCCGTCCCGGAAAAGACCTGGTTGAAATCTCCGGCAGCCATGACGTAATTGCCCTTTGCCACCTCGCTGTCCAGCACGCCCTTCAGCTGTCTGGTCTGGGCGATCTTGCCCTCCCCGTCGTCATAGGCTTCCAGATGGAGGTTTACCACCACAAACTCCCGGCCGGTGTCCCCCCCGTTCTCATCCAGAACGGGATATCTGGTCACCAAAAGACACCTTTTGAGATTCCCCACCCGGCTGGGCCAGGTAAAGGGAGTGGGCAGACTGATGCGCTCCGCATCCGTGGCGGCGAAGGCGGACAGGGTGACGATGCCGCTTTTCACCTCTCCGATGGGAGGCACGGGATAGGGGATGAAATCCACGTCGAAATTGCAGGCGAAGGCTCTCTGGAACTTCTGCCCGGAAGCCTCCAGGTATTCCGCGATCTCCTCCATCTCATCGATATGCTCGGATCGGTAGGAATCCCGGTCCACCTCCTGCATGAGGATGATGTCCGGTGTCTGCCTCGTCAGCTCATCCATCACCCCCTGGATGTTTAACAGGACTCTGGCCCGGTCCGCGGTCTTGACCCCTTTTCCGCCGTCCATAAAAAAGTCCGCATTGTCTCCCAGGGCGCCGTATCCGATGTTCCAGGTCACCAGCCGTATGGGTGCTCCCGCCGTCAGGGGCTTTGCCTCCGGCAAAGGGGTCAGGGCCACCTTTTCCACCGGCTCCGGGTTGTATTCGTTGCAGGTCAGATAGGCAAACAGTCCTGCCACGCACAGGAGCAAAAGGCCGATCACGATCCCGATGACTCTCAGGATCCGTAAGGGAAGGGGACGTTTCTTTTCGGAATTCATGGAAGATACCTCAAGCATGTACACACAAATGGAATCCAGAAAACATCTGCACGGTTACACAAAAAAACGGAAAGCCTGCTTTCAGCCTTCCGCATTTTGCGAATAGCGAGAGGGGGATTTGAACCCTCGACACCGCGGGTATGAACCGCGTGCTCTAGCCAACTGAGCTATCTCGCCGTGGAACCTGCTGGGCTCGAACCAGCGACCCCCTGCTTGTAAGGCAGGTGCTCTCCCAGCTGAGCTAAGATTCCTCTTTCGTCGCTGCGCCGACCCCCGGGACCGCCTCTTTGGGCTGTCCTGCCGGGCGATGTGCCCGTACCAGCGCCGACTTATGGTAGTATATACTACCCTTTGCGGAATGTCAAACGTTTTTTTATCGCCCCGTCATCGTACCATCAGAGGGTGCATCTGCTTGTATTTGCGCTTGTTGATGTACATGATCTCATCGGCGCGGTTCACATACCGCTGGATGTCACCGCTGAGATTCTCCACCTTGCACATGCCGCAGCTGGCGTGGATCTCGTAGGGCTTCCCCGCCCGCTCGTTGCACTCCCGAAGGGCGCGGTCAAAGGCTTCGGCAAAATCCGCCTCCCTCGTCCCCCGCTCGTTCTCTAAAAGGATGGCGGCAAACTCGTCCCCGCCGATCCGGGACGCCACCTCCACGTCCGGGTCGATGCAGGCGAAAATGGCATCCGCCACGGCCCGGATCCCGTAATCCCCCTCCGGGTGTCCGAAGTGGTCATTGATGTATTTGAGCCCGTCCATGTCGATGTTCACCAGGATGAGTTCCATCTTCCGGCGCTTTGCACGGTCGATCATGGTCTGGCGGTTCTGCTCATAGCCGCGGCGGTTGTAGAGCTCCGTCAGCTCATCGATGAGATAGAGCCTGCGGATCTCGTCCATATCCATATATTCGCTGCGCACATTGTAGTCATCGATGGCATTGCCCATGGAGCTGACGAAGATCTGGGTATATTTGTTGACCCAGTTCCCCTCCCCGTAGGTCAGGACCATATACCCGTAGCAATGGTTCAGGGAGTGGATCGAATACACAAAGTAAAGGCCCGGCTTTTCCGTGTCAAAATACTCCGCCGGGAGGATATCCGTGCGGTCAAACACCGTCTCCGGCGAGTCATAGTTGCGGCTCTGATCGAAATAGAAGATGCGTTTCAGGACCATCCGGTCCGTGTAATCGCTGATCTTGTCCACATCCCGGTTCTTTACACTGAAGGCATCCTCACAGAGGCAGATATACCCCACCTCCGCGCGGTTGTAGCGGAAGTAATTGTCCGCCAGGGTAAAGATCTCCTCCTGCTGGAAGGCGATGTGGTATCCGCTGTCCAGGGCTGCCGCCATATCCAGGCCGTAGCTGTGATACTCCTGATAGCGGAACTTCCGGTACATCCCTTCGATGCGGTCGTAAGTTCCGCAGCCGCAGCTGTCCCGGAACAGGATCTCGGGACGTTCCCTGGTCCGCTGGATCCTGGGGACCGAATCTCCGTGCCGCACCTTTCGGATGGTCTCCACCGCCATCCGCGCCATATCCTCTTTTTTCGTCCGGGCCGTGGTCAGAGGCACATCCAGCATTCGGCTGTCATCCATGCCGTCATATCCGGAGACGCACACATCCTCGGGGACTCTCTTTCCCCGGCGGATCAGTTCCTCCGTCATGGCCGCCGCACAGAAATCATTGGCGCAGACGATGGCCTCGGGATAGACATCCCCTCCGGCCAGAAAATGATCCAGCGCCTCCGCCGCTTTTCCGAACCAATAATCCCCCCAGAAGACCATATTGTCGGTCACCGGGATCTTCGCATCCGCCATGGCATCCCGGTAGCCCCGCTCCCGCTCATGGGCATCGTCCAGCTCCACTCTGCCGGCGAAATGGCAGATCCTGGTAAAGTGATGGGTCTCGATGAAGTGTTCCGTGATGGTGCGGATCGCGAGGCGGTCGTTGTCCAGCACGCTATAGACGCCGCCGTATTCCGATTTGAGATAGACGATGGGGACTCCCTGCGCATACTCGCTCAGACGCTCATAGGTCTCCCGTTCCATCCCCTCGAGGTTGAAGATACTCTCTTCCACGATGATCCCCTCAAAGGACTGGAAATCCGGGATCCGGATGACCGTCTTCTCACCGTCCGTATATAGCATCAGGCTTTTGTCGTATGCGCCATAGTTGCTGAACATCACAACGTCATAGTCGTAGCTCCAGGCTGCCTTGCAGATCGCGGGCACGATCTCCCGCGCATATTCGCAGTCTGCCTCGCCCATGATGACGCAGATCCGTTTTCTCATCTTCCGAGCGTTCCCCCGATTTTGCAGATATTGATGGTTTATTATAGCAAAAAAACGCGCCGAGGAAAAGCCCCGGCGCGTTTTACGCGGATCTGTTCGTTTTCGGGTCTTACATTTTCGAAGGTGCGTCGAATCCCAGCGCGTGCACGGCAGTCTCCAGCACATCCCGGGCCAGCACCAGCAGGGCCACCAGGCCCTCCCTGCGCACCGGATCGGTCTCCGCCAGGATCGGGGTCTCATGGTAAAACTTGTTGAAGGCGTTTGCCAGGTCATAGAGATAGCCGCAGAGCTTGTGAGGCGCCAGCTCCTGTGCCGCTCCCGCCATCATGGCGCCGAAGCCGGACAGGACCATCTGGAGCTTCTTTTCGTCTTCTCCCACCGCGGGCACCAGTGCATCCCGTGCGGGTATCCGTCCGCCGTTTTCCTCGTATTTCGCCAGGATGGACTTGATCCGGACGACTGTGTAGAGGATGTACGGCCCCGTATCTCCCTCGAAGGAGGTGAAGCGGTCGATGTCGAAGATGTAATCCTTGGAGGCCTGATTCGACAGATCGCCGTATTTGATGGCAGCAAGCGCCACGATATCCGCCGTAGCCTGTGCTTCCTCCTCGGTAACGGGACGTCCCTCCCGGATCTTGCGCAGCATCTCGGCCCTGGTGTCTCCGATGAGCATCTCCAGCCGCATCACGCCGCCGTCCCTGGTCTTAAAGGGCTTGCCGTCGGTCCCGTTCATGGTGCCGAAGCCCAGGAAGGTGAGTTTGGTGTCCCCGGGCACGATGCCGGTCTTCCTGGCACAGCGAAACACCTGCTCAAAGTACAGGGACTGCCGCTTGTCGGTCATGTAGACCATCCAGTCGGGATGATAGAGCTCCACCCGCTCCTCCATGGTGGCCAGATCCGTGGTGTTGTACAGGGAAGCACCGTCGGACTTTAAGATCATGCAGGGGGGCATCTCCTTGGTGTCGGTGTCTTCCTTCACATCCACCACCAGCGCGCCGTCGCTTAAGTAGGCATAGCCCTCGTCCTTCAGGCGCTGCACCATGGCGGGGATCCGATCCTGCACACTGCTCTCTCCCTTCCAGAGGTCGAAGGTCACGTTCAGGGAATCGTAGTTTTTCTTCAGATCCTTCAGGGAGACCTTCATCATCTGGTCCCAGAGGGCGCGATAGCCCGGATTGCCGATCTGCAGCTGGTGGGTCGCCTCCATGGCCTTTGCCTTGAAGTCCGCATCCTCCTTGGAGCGCGCGCTGGCCTTCGGGTAGATCTCCTCCAGATCCGAGATGGTAAAGGGAGCCTCCTCCGGGTAGGTTCCGGTAAAGCCGGGATCAAAATACACCAGCTCCGGCTGCTGTTCCTCGATGGCCGCGATCACCAGTCCCATCTGCAGACCCCAGTCTCCCAGATGGACATCCCCGATGACCTCGTGACCCGCATAGCGCAGCATGCGCTTTAATGCCTCGCCGATGATGGCGGAGCGCAGATGTCCCACATGCAGCGGCTTCGCCACATTGGCCCCGCCGTAGTCCAGGATGATCTTCAGGGGCTTTTCGGGAAGGGGCGTGCCGAACTTTTCATCCGCGGCCACCTCCTTCAGATACTCTGCCAGAGCGCCCTCCGACACCTTCAGGTTCAGGAAACCCGGGGCCACGGCAGCCACCTCGGAAAAATATGCGCTGCCCGAGAGCTTTTCCGCCACTTCCCCCGCGATCTGGATGGGGGCCTTGTGGTACTGCTTGGCTCCCGCCATGGCGCCGTTACACTGATATTCGCACAGATCCGGGCGGTTCGACACCGTCACCCTGCCAAGAGCCGCATCGTATCCGGCTTCGGCAAAGGCCTTTCCCGCCTCCTGTGACAAAAGATCCAATAAGGTATTCATATCCGTTCCTCCAGAAGAAAACATTTCGGTTAGTATATCAAGTTCCGCCGGTATCCACAAGCATCATCGCAGTTTTTCCGCTTTTTCCTTCTCCCGCTGCGCTTTGGAATACACGCAGCCGCAAAAGTCCTGCCGGTAGAGTCCGTACTGCCTCGACAGCTCCAGGGATCTTTGGTATCCGCCCTTTTTCTTAAAGTCCGTGGCCAGATAGGGGACGCCGTACTCCTCCCCCAGCCGCTCTCCGATCTCGTTCAGCTTCGCCGCATCCTTTAACGGTGAGAGGGTCAGGGTGGTGGCAAAGCAGGCATATCCCTCCAAGGCCGCCATGCGGGCCGTCTCCCGAAGCCGCAGTTCATAGCAACGAAAGCACCGCTCTCCCCGCTCCGGGCACATCTCCAGTCCCTTTGCCAGCTCGAAGAACCGCTCCGGCTCATAGGCCCCGTCCCGGATCCGGATGGGATACCCGGTGCGGATCCCCTGTGCGATCTCTTCGTTGTAACGCCCGATCAGGCGGTGCTCCTCCGCCAGGCGCTTTTCGTATTCCGCGTCCGGAGAGATGTTGGGGTTGTAGTAAAACACCGTCAGGTGCACCGCTTTGCACAGCACCTCCATGCAGTGGCTCGAGCAGGGGGCGCAGCAGCTGTGGAGGAGCAGAGGCACCGGAGGTGTCCGCTCCAGAAAGGCTTCCATCTTCTGTTGTACGCTTTTCTGTTTTTCCATCATTTCGCTTCAAACAAAGAAAGAGCCTTGCGGCTCTTTCTGAAGTCTTCGGAACAGTTTCCGGTTTACTCAAAGAAGCGTCCCATGCGATTTGCCTTCTCTTCCTGCTGGCGCTTCTGGACCTGCAGGGAGACATCCGTGAGAAGCTGCTGCTTTTTCAGCTTCTGGATATAGTCGCCATAGTCCGTATCTCCCATCCGGCTCTGGGCCGAGACGGTATTGTAAGTCACCGTATTGTTTCCTCTGATCGCCGCATCAAAGGCGTTATAGCTGGCACCGATGGAGGCTCTGCCCTCGCTGACCTTGGAGAGGGCCTGGTCGATCTGCGCCACATCAAAATCACCCGTCACATCAAAATCCGCGATCCCCAGGGACTCCAGAGTGGCATCCACCTTTCCGAAGGATCTGGCGGTACCGTTTGCATCCGATGCCATGGCGATGACGGCTCCGTCCTCATTGTCCAGGAGTTTTTTGCCGTTGTAGTCCGTGCGCTCCGCGATCTCGGAGATCCCCTGCTTTAACTGATCGATCTCGGACTGGATGTAGGATCTGTCCGAATCGGAAAGAGTCCCGTTCCCGGCCTGGATCGCCAGCTCCCGCATCCGCTGCAGGGAGTCCGTGATCCCGGAGATGGCTCCGTCCGCGATGTTCATGGCCGCCTGGCCGGATTCCAGATTTCTCGTACCCGCACGAAATCCGCCGACCTCACGCTCCTGCTTTTGCAGGATCGCCAGTTCGGAGGCTCCGTTTGATGCACTGTTTATGCGACTTCCGCTGGAAAGAGAGGAATAGAGATAACCTGTCAGGCTGCTGCCCACACTGTTTACATTGCTCATACTCTGCCCTCCGAAAACCCATGTCCGTTTACATAATCATGATACCACATTCCGCCTGACCTTGCAATCCGCGACTTATGTCCGGAAGAATTCATCCAGCTTCTGCTGCAGCGCGGTGCGGGTGATGGTCTTAAGCAGATAATCCACCGGCCGCAGTCCCATGACGCTCATGACGCTCTCCCGGTCTCCCTTTCCGGTGAGGAACATCACCGGCACCCGGTTGGTCTCCGAATCGCTCTTTAACATCTCCAGTACCTGCGGACCGGAGGTGACGGGCATCTCATAGTCCAACAGGATCAGATCCGTCTTGTGCTTGGCGAGCCAGGTGATGGCCTGCATACCGGAGGTGGCCATCCCCACCTGGTAGGTATCCCGCAGCCATTCGTAGATGATCTTTACATAGGTGACATCATCGTCCACGATGAGGATGGTCTTTCGCTGTCCGGGGGAGCTGTTCTCCAGGCAGGCCTGGGTCTTTTTCAGAAGCACCGTCATATCCAGCGGGCGCTCCAGCCACTCATAGACAAAGCGCTCCGGGATCACCCTGGTGACGAAGGCATATTCATCCCGGGATCCCACCACCAGGATCCTTTTGGTATCCTCCTCGCAGACATCCTTCAGGTAGACCAGAAAGTCCGTGGCATCCGCAATGCCGTCGTCCAGGTTGAACAGGTACATGGAAGCCTCATCCCGCAAAGGGGCGATCTCATTGACGGATGCGGAAATATGTGTAACGGGAACACCGCCCTCCATCAGCTTGTTCTCGATCCCACGGACGAGGAATCCGTCTTTGACACTGATGAGAACGACCTTCCCGCGTTTTTCCCCGTTTAGCAGGGCAAATTCGGTGTCCAAATCCAACATAAGCAGCCCTCTTTCACTTGACATAACTATATCCCAAGGATTTGTCCTCCGTCAAGAAATATTGTATTTGCCCGTTTATTCTGATAAAATAAGGCATTAACATCCGCGCACTCCGGGAGGGGCGTATGTATACCAAAACCATTTTTGCCCTGATCGACTGCCTGGCGATCATCGACATTCTCATCACCTACCGGGCATCCAAACTCATCAAAGAACGTTACGGATGGCTGCTGAGGCGGTCTATTCTCTTTGCCGTCCCCGCCATCACCGCCAATATCTTCATCGCCTTCGCAGGCAGCGCCCTCTTTGCCGGGATCGCCTACTGCGTCTATTTTGCCTCCGTGGACTGGATCCTGTACTATCTGACGGGGTTTGCCCTGAACTACACGGACCACGAGGACAAGCTGCAGCGGTTTAAGCCCACGGCCAAAGCCCTGATGATCCTGGACTCCGTCTCCATCATGCTCAATCCCCTGCTCCATCACCATTTCGACGTGTACGAGCATGTGACGGCCGGCGGTGATGTCTTTTATCAGACCTCCTTCCACGGCGCTTACTACATCCATCTGGGCATCGACTATATCGCCATCGCCCTGACGGTGATCTACATCGTCTACCGGGTCACCTCCTCCTACAGCTTCTACCGGCTCAAATACATCATGATCCTCTCGGTCTTTCTCTTCGTGGTGCTTCTGAACCTGGTGTATATGGCATTTTCCCTGGTCCTGGACGCCTCGGTGGTCTTCTACGCCGTGGCCGCCACCCTGATCTACTTCAGCATCACCCGCTTCGTTCCCCAGAAATTCATGAGCACCTCCATCGGAATGGCGGTGGATGACATGAACGAGGGGCTGGTACTCTTTGATATCAATGACACCTGCATCTTTGCCAACGAGTTCTCCAAGTCCCGGTTCTCCCTGGAGGAACAGGACTTTACCTTCCAGGCCGAGCCCATGCTGACGGTTCGAAGCTCCCTGGCGGAAAACGGGGAAAGCTACGGAAAGACGACCTATATCCGGCGGCGAAAGGCCGGCGGAGAAGTCCGGGAGGAGCACTACCAGATCCGTTTCAACCAGTTAAAGGACGGGAAGGGACGCCGCATCGGCTCCTACCTCCTCATCGAGGACATCACCGAGGAGACCTTCTTCCTGAAGCAGTTGGATGACGCCCGGAACGAGGCGGATCAGGCCAACAAAGCCAAGAGCCTCTTCCTGGCCAACATGTCCCACGAGATCCGCACCCCCTTAAACGCGGTGCTGGGCATGAACGAGCTGATCCTGCGCACCACCACGGACCCGGAGATCACGGCCTACGCCAACAACATCCTGGCCTCCGGCACCACCCTGCTTCGCCTCATCAGCGATGTCCTGGATTTTTCCAAGATCGAAGCCAACAAGATGGACATCATCAAGGTGCAGTACGAACCCCACGCCATGCTCCGGGAGCTCTTTTCCCGTTTCGAGCGCATGGCGGACGAAAAGGATCTGTACCTGGATATCAGCTGTGATCCGGCCATGCCCGTGGCCCTCATGGGGGATGAGCAGCATCTGATCCAGATCCTGACCAACATCCTCTCCAATGCGGTGAAATATACAAAGAACGGTGGCGTGACCCTCTCCGTCACCTTCTCCGGCATCGATCCCACCCGGATCCGGGTGCGCTATGAGATCGCCGATACCGGCATGGGCATCGCCCAGGAGGATATTCCCCGGCTCTTTGACACCTTCCAGCGCATCAACGAAAAGGAAAATGCCACGATCCAGGGAACGGGCCTGGGACTGGCCATCACCAAACAGCTGGTGGATCTCATGGGGGGCGAGATCTCCGTGACCAGCACCCTGGGAAGGGGCAGCACCTTTGTGGTCAGCATCCCCCAGGATGTCATCGACTTTACGCCGGAGGGGCTCTTCAGAAAGACCGCACATACCAAAAAGGAAGCCTATACGGAAAGCTTCCATGCACCGGATGCCCGGGTCCTCATCGTGGATGACCTGGACATCAATATCGTCCTGCTCTCGGGGCTTCTGCGAAAGACGGGGATCAAGATGGAAAAGGCCGGCAGCGGAGATGCCGCCATCGAAAAATGCCGGAACAGAAAATACGATCTCATCCTGTTAGATCACAGGATGCCGGAAAAGGACGGCATCGAGACCTTTGAGGAGATCCGCGCCTCCGGCATGAACACGGATACCCCCGTCATCATGCTGACGGCCAATGCCCTCAGCGGCGCCCGGGAAGAATACGAACGGCTGGGCTTTGCGGACTATCTGACAAAGCCGGTGGACAGCGCCGCTCTGGAGCGGGCGCTGATCCGGCTTCTTCCCGCGGACAAGGTTGAGATCACAAAACAGACCGAAGACGCGCTATGACAGATCGTCCACCAGGATGGGCTCTCCCCTTTCGATGGTGCGATGACTGGTTTTTCCCAGAAGATCCCGGTAGTATTTCGGCGCCAGGCCGAAACCCGGACGGATGATCCGGACATTTTCCTCCGTAAAGGTCTCTCCGGGACGGATCTCCCGGACGGCGAAGATGCTCCGCCGAAAAACGGTGGATGCGCGCTCTCCCTCCGTCAGCTCATAATTCGAACGCTCCATGGCCAGCTTCGCATGCCGGACATCCCGGACCATCTGTGCAAATTCCTCCATGTTCATGCTGAACTTGCTGTCTGCGCTCTCCACACCCTCCAGCATCACATGCTTTTCGATGACGCAGGCCCCCAGGGCCACTCCCGTCACCGCTCCCACGCTTCCCGGGGAATGGTCGGACAGACCCACCCGCACGCCGAAGCGTTCTTTCATGTCGGGGATATTCCCGATGGCCATATCCTCCCATTTCGGCGGGTATTCGCTGCAGCATTTTAGCAGAACGATCTGCTCGTTTCCCACTCTTTTGCAGGCATCCACCGCATCCCGGATCTCCTCCGGGCTGCCCATGCCGCAGGAGATGATCATGGGTTTTTGTTTGGATGCGGCATATTCCACCAGCGGCACATCCACCATCTCGAAGCTGGCGATCTTGATGGCCTCCGCCCCGATCTCATCCACCAGAAAATCCACCGCGGCGTTGTCAAAGGGGGTGGAGAGAAAATCGATGCCGCAGGCATCGCACTCCTCCTTGATGGCTCTGTGCCACTCATAGGGGGTACCTGCCTCGCTGTAGAGCTCATAGAGTCTGCGTCCGTCCCAGAGTCCTCCCTTGATCCGGAAGTACTCATTGTCGCAGTCGATGGTCAGAGAGTCCGCCGTATAGGTCTGGATCTTCAGGCAGTCCGCTCCCGCTTCGGCGGCCTCCCGGACGATCTGCAGCGCATTCTCCAGGCTTCCGCCGTGATTGGCGCTCATCTCCGCAATGACATAGACCTCTCCCCGGTCCGTCTTCTCAAACAGATGAAACATCATACACCTCCGAAGATTTTTTGGATATCGCAAAGGTCCGGGGCAGGCCCCGAAACCTCCATCCTGCAGGTAAACAGCTTTCCACCGCCTTGTCCGTCCCCTTCTGCCCGGGAGGTGGTGATAAGGAGCGTACGCATCCCTTCGCCGCCGAAGCAGCAGGAGGTCACATTCTCCGAATCCACCCGGATCACCGCCAAAAGCTCCCCGGTGGCCGTGCTCCTTTTTTCGATGCGCCGGCCGCCCCACACTGCGACGTACAGATTATCCTCGCAGTCGATGCACATGCCGTCCGGCGCCCCTTCCGTGATGGCGAAAAGCTCCCGTCTGCCCGAGATCCGCCCGGTGCTCTTCTCATAGTCGTAAGAACAGATCCGGTGGGCGGTGGAATCGCAGAAGAAAAACCGCTTCCGGTCCGCGCTCCAGGCCATCCCGTTGGAGATCCCGGTGTCCGGCTGCGCCTTGGTCAGCACGCCTCCGTCTAAGGTGTACAGATTCCCGTGGGGCTCTCCCTTGGCCTGATGGAGGAGGGAGGATCCGAAAAAGAGCCTGCCGGCGGGATCCGCCTTGGCATCATTGCAGCGCTGAATGGGTTCAAACTCTCCCCGCAGGTCATACCTTCGGGAAAGCGCTCCCTCCGCAAACAGGTACAGTCCGTCCTGCCCCGCGATGAGGTAGCTCCCGGGGGCATCCGCCGGGACCGCCGCCCCGGGCTCCTGTCCCAGTTCAAACCGCTGCAGGCTCCCATCCTGGGTGTAGCCCCCCTCCGGGGTGTAGCTCCCCGAAGGGGAGCATAGATAAAAAGCGTGCCCCAGGATGTCCACGAAGGAGAACAGCCCCGTCCGCGGATCATAGAAGGGGGATTCCCCCAGTCCGAACTGTTCTTTGGAAAAAACCTGCGCTTCGTATTCTTTCATGGACTCCCCCCCGCATCGGTTGTGCTGCCGGTTTTCTACCGGTGTCTTTTTTCATAATCCGCTGTGATGGGTGCGCAGCAGGCTCCCATCATCACGGAGGCTTCCTTTGCGCTCTTTGCCCTGCGCACCGTGGAGATGGTGTCCGAGAGCACCCGGTAGTTCAGGGCCGTTCCCGCTTCGTCGCACTCGTAGTTAAAGGCTCTGTCCGCGCTGACGCCGAACCGCCCCGCCACGGCGATGGCATCGATGTTGGCCCCCAGGAAGAGAAACTCCCATCCGTCCTTTTTCTTCCGGTTCTCCACCATCTTCTTCACCTTCTTGTAGTCGTAGGTATGGCTGGAATTTTCCATTCCGTCCGTGGTGATGATAAAGAGCGTCTTCTCCGGGACCTCATCCGGTGCCGCATGCTTATGGACCTTGGAGATATGATGCACCGCGCCGCCGATGGCATCCAGAAGCGCCGTGCAGCCTCTGACATAATACTGGCTGTCGGTCATGGGCTCCACACTGCCCACGGGGACTCTGTCATAGATGACTTCCATCCGGTCGTCGAAGAGGACGGTGGAGATGTAGGCCTCCCCCTCTTCCTTTTTCTGCTTCGCGATCATGGAATTGAACCCGCCGATGGTGTCCGCTTCCAGCCCGCTCATGGATCCGCTTCTGTCGAGAATGAAGACCACTTCCGTTAACCCTTTTTTCATGAGAAACCCTCCTTTTTGGTTGCCCGCCGGGGCGCCCCTGTCGGGCGTTCCCTTTTCCGGGCGTTTTCCTTTGATGGGTTCATCATATCAAAAGTGTTTTCGAAAATGGTCGCCCTGCAGGCGACCTTTTTTCCCTAGCTGATGATGCAGGGAAGACCGTGCTCTTCCAGCTGGATATCCAGCTCGATCATGTCATAGATCCCGTTTTCGATAAAGTAGGAAAAGATCACATCCGTCTTGTCGCAGGGGGACAGGGCATACCCCGCCCGGGCCAGCAGGTCCTTGGTCTCGTCCAGGTTCAGCTTGGCACCGATGCACAGACACAGCGCCGTCAGCTTCTGGGGATGATGGTCCGGGTCGTTCTTGATCTTGGAGAAGACCTTTTTGTCCACAATGGCCCGGTGATAGACCTCGGCATTTTGCATCTTCTTTTCCGCGATGAGATAGAGCAGATATTCCGAGAAGGTATCGGAGAGATGCTGCATCCGCTCCTCCAGCCTGCTCTCATGAGTTTCGTCAAAATCGGTGTCCGCGGGGATCTCGAGATCCGCCTCCTGGTCACAAAGCGTCTCTTCATACGAAGCGGCTGCCATAAGGGCGGACTCCGATGCTTTGCTCTTCCGGCCGCCGAAAAATCCCGGACGTTTTCGCTCTCCCCGAAGCTTTTCGGGGGTGGTTTTTCCGGGGGCGGACTTTCCGGACAGAGTGCTTCCGGACAGGGCGTTACCGGGCAGGGCCCCCTCGGACATGGCACTTCCCGGCATGGGCATTCCCGGCTTCATGCTCCCGGGCGTCGGGACTGCGGCTCTGGCTGCAAAGCCCATGGGCGCTGCGTTTCCCATCATGTAGGGCATCGCATCCCCAAAGCCTGCCGCAGCACCCGGACCGGGCGTTTCACCTCGAAAGGCAGCTTCGTCCTCCGGGCTGATATAATGGCGGCGGAAATAGGCTTCCAGATCGGATCCCAGCAGGGCCGGAGCTTCCCCTCCCGTATGCGGGGATACCACCAGAAAGACCTCCATCTCCCTCCGGAACAGGAAGGCTCTGATCTCCTCCACGGCGACCCGGATGGCTTCCTCCCTGGGATATCCGCGAAATCCCGCGGACAGCACCGGGAAGGCGATGGAACGGATCTTCTTTTCCTCCGCCAGATGAAGGCTGCGTCTGTAGCAGGTGCGCAGGAGCTCCTCCTCATGATGCTCCCCGTCCACATACATCGGGCTCACGGCATGGATGATGTATTCCGCAGGCAGGCCAAAGCCCGGCGTCAGAAACGCCGTCCCCTCTGCCCGGGGTCCGATGTTGGCCTTCCGGTAGGCCAGAAGGTCCTCATACCCCGCAGCCGCATAAATGTCCTGTTCGCAGCCCCCGCCCACCTTCACGCCGGAGCTGGCGGCGCTGACGATGGCCTGGGTCTTCATATGCGTGATGTCGCCTCGAATGATCCGAAATCCCATAATAAATCCTCTCCGCTGTATTATACTATAGATTCCCCGGGGAGGCATCAAAAACCGGATGCATTCCGGCGTCTGAGACACTATAATACCTTTCGTAAGGAGGAATCTGAATATGGACGGTTCAAAACGAATGCACGAAAATCCCATCATCAAGGATCTCTACACCGCCGATCCCGCACCCATGGTGCACGGCGACACCCTGTATCTCTACACCACCCACGACGAGGACATTCTGGTAAACGATTTTTATACCATGAACGACTGGCGGTGCTACTCCACCCGGAACATGGTGGACTGGACCGATCACGGCGCGGTCTTTTCCCTGGATGACATCGCCTGGGCGGATGCCAGAGCCTGGGCTCCCCAGTGCATCTTCCGAAACGGCAGGTTTTACCTCTACTGCCCGGTGCACAAAGAGGGCGGCGGCATGGCCATCGCGGTGGGTATCTCCGACAGTCCCACGGGACCCTTTACGGACCTGGGACATCCCCTGGTGGACGAAGGGGACTGGAACGACATCGATCCCACGGTCTTTCTCGATGACGACGGACAGGCTTACCTGTATTTCGGGAACCCGGAGCTTCGGTACGTGCTCTTAAACGAAGATATGATCTCCTACGACGAAACCCTGGGCATTCAAAAAATTCCCATGACGGAGGAAGCCTTCCGGAAAGGCAGCCACGACACCGGAACATCTTACGGGGAAGGCCCCTGGTTCTATAAGCGGGAGGATCTGTACTACATGGTCTATGCCGCCTTCGCCGAGGGCGTCCACGAAGAGCATCTGGCCTACTCCACCTCAGACTCTCCCACAGGTCCCTGGAAGTACGGCGGCGTATTGATGAAAGAGACCGGCACCTTCAC
>JAFYFY010000057.1 GCA_017543485.1 Lachnospiraceae bacterium
ACACAACAACCTGGCAAACTTTGAAACATGGATCTTTTTTAAATGGATCTTCAAGACCTTTGTGGCGGTCCTGCTGATCACGAACACCTTCAACATCACCATGGCGGTCTTTGACGTTGCCCAGCATGTGGTGAATGCCTCGGCCGGGCTTATTTCCGGCAGTACGGCCGTCGATGCCTCTACCCTGGATACGATCCGGGAGACGCTGGAGGCCATGGAACTGGGACCCCTTCTGGGACTGTTCCTGCAGAGCTTCATCGTGCAGATCTGTTCTTCCATCCTGTCGGTGGCGATCTTCGTTATCGTCTATGGCCGAATGATGGAGATCTACCTGATGACGAGCCTTGCGCCGATCCCTTTCTCCACTTTCGGGAACCGGGAACAGAGCCATATTGGCCAGAACTACCTGAGAGCACTCTTTGCCCTCGGATTCCAGGGCTTCCTCATCATGATCTGCATCGGGATCTATGCGGTGCTGGTCCAGACGGTGTCCTTCACGGACAACATCATCGGAAGCATCTGGGGCGTCATGGGATACACGGTCCTTCTGTGCTTTGCACTCTTTAAGACCGGGTCTCTCTCGAAGTCAGTTATGTCGGCGCATTAAGGAAGGAGGTATTCAACAAGCATTATGGCAGCCTATATTCCGGTCCCCCGCGATCTCACAAAAGTCAAATCCAAGATTTTTTTCAACCTTACCAAACGCCAGCTGATCTGTTTCGGGGCGGGAGCACTCCTGGGTGTCCCGTCCTTTTTCCTGCTGAAACGCATCGGGAGCACATCACTGGCGGCGATGGGCATGATCCTCATCATGCTGCCGATGTTCCTGCTTGCGATGTATGAGCGGGATGGTCAGCCCCTGGAGGTGATCGCAAAGCATTTCATCGAGACGAAATTCATCCGGCCTAAAGTACGGCCTTATCAGACAGACAACTACTATGAGGTCCTCCTGCGGATCTCGGAAGCTGAGAAGGAGGTAGACAAGATTGTTTCCGTTTACGACAAAACGAAGTCCCCGGCGGTCGATAAACTTACCGTCAAACCTGTCAAAAAAGGACCAGAAACGCGTTCAGGAGGTCATCGACCGGGCAAAGAAAAATGACGGGATCCCCCGGACGGCCCAGCAGTCCATTCCCTTTGACAGGATGTTCCCGGACGGGATCTGCCGGGTGACCGGCAACTACTATACGAAGACCATTCAGTTCCAGGACATCAACTATCAGCTGGCCCAGCAGGAGGACAAGACCGCGATCTTCGAGGAATGGTGCGGTTTCCTGAACTTTTTTGACAGCTCCATCCACTTTGAGCTTTCTTTCATGAACATGCTGACGGATGCTGAGAGCTTCGAGGCAAGTATCCGGATCCCGATGGCCCATGACGGCTTCGACGATGTCCGCGAGGAGTATTCGGAGATGCTGAAAACCCAGCTCTCCCAGGGAAATAACGGTCTCACAAAGACCAAGTACCTGACCTTCGGCATCGAGGCGGATTCGATCCGCCAGGCAAAGCCGAGGCTGGCCCATGTCCAGA
>JAFYFY010000058.1 GCA_017543485.1 Lachnospiraceae bacterium
AGAAGTCCGCTCAGATAGGTGATCCCCGTGGAGATCAGGATGAGGGCGGTATATTTCACATTCCAGGAGGCATAGAAAACATAGCTGGCAGCCAGCAGCCAGAAGGTCCGGGCTCTGCGCGGCAGCAGATAGTATCCCGCCAGCACTGCCGGCAGGAATATGAGAAATGTCAGGGAGTTAAAGACCATACCTGCTCCTAGATCTCTCTGGTGATATTCCGGATCCATCCGCCGTTTCGGTAGTGATGGATTGCAAAGGGCATCTTGGCAAATTCATCCGTACACATCAGGGCATAGACGACAATGGGCGGGAGCTTCAGCACAAAGGCACTGATCAGTCCCAGGGGGACTGCAAAGCCCCACATGCAGACGATATCCAGGATCATTCCGTAACGGGAATCCCCTCCGCACCGAAAGAGGGATGCGATGAGGACGGTATTGACGATCTGTCCCATCTGATAAAACACGCTGATAAACAGCATGATCCGCAGATAGTGCGCCGCAGTTTCCGTGATCTTTACCAGTCCCGGAATGACGGGACTCACCGCAAACAGCACCAGCCCCGAAAAGATCCCGGAGATCACCGTGACCTTCAGGATGGAGGATGCGTCCCTTTCCGCATTTTCCAGGCGGTTTTCTCCGATCTCCTTTCCCAGCATGATGGAGGCTGCCCCGGAAATCCCGAAGCCCACCACCGTCACCAGATCCCTGGCCACCGTCACCACGGAATTGGCTGCCACGATATCCGATCCCAGGCGCCCCATGATCACGGAGTTCATACTGAAGGCCAGTCCCCACATGGCATCGTTTACGAAGGCCGGCAGGGAATACCGGATAAAGTCCCGGACCAGCGCCCCCGGAATGCGAAACAGACTGCCCGGAGACCTGGGAAGGATCCTCTGGTGCAGAAAATCCGCCAGACAGACCACAAGGCTCACCCCGCAGGAAATGCTGGTGGCCATGGCCGCGCCAGCGATCCCCATCCGGGGAAAGGGGCCGATACCGAAGATGAGAAGGGCATTTAACAGGACGTTCAGGATCAGTGTCCCGGCTGAGATCACCGTGGCAAAGACCACCCGCTCACAGCTTTTGACAATGGTCAAATAGGGCTGGGTGATCCCCATGAACAGATAGGCCGGTGCCGCAAAGCGAAGGTACACCGCTCCCGCCTCGATGAGCTCCGGCACATTGGTCCAGATCCGGATCACGTGATACGGGAAAAAGAACGCACAAAACGCAGCGGCGGTGGTGATGGTCAGAGAGATCAGAAGGCCGATCCCCAGGATCTTCGAGATCACTCCCCCGTCCTGTTTTCCCCAATACTGGGAGGCCAGGATGGTGAGCGCGGAATTCAGTCCGAAGAACACGACCTGCAGCAGGAACATCACCTGTCCCGCCAGACTCGAAGCCGAGATGGAGGTCTGATCCACCCGCCCCAGCATCACCACATCCGCCATACCGACGGCGGTGGTGATCAGATTTTGAATGACGATCGGAAACACCAGAACAAACAGCTCATGATAAAAGCCCGCTCTGGCGGAAATGAGTTTTTTCATGATATGTCTTTACACCCTGTCCAGAAGGCAGATGACCTCCACCCCTCCGGTCCAGGGGAACTGATCCACACAGCTGATCCTGCGGATCCGGTATCCGGCCTCAAAGATGGGCCCCAGATCCCGCTCCAGACTGGTGGGCTTGCAGGCGACATAGAGAAGATGCTTTGCCCCGTAGGACAGGATCTTCGGCAGAGCCTTTGGATGGATCCCGTCTCTCGGGGGATCCAGCACGATGAGCTGCGGCGGCTCCGTCAGATCATCCAGGACCTTCAGCACATCCCCTGCGATGAAGGCACAGTTTGAGATCCCGTTTTCCCGGGCATTTTCCCGGGCTGCCAGCACGGCTTCCTCCACCAGCTCCACGCCGACGCAGCGGTCACAGACCCGGGACAGCAGCTGGGTAATGGTGCCGGTGCCGCAGTAGAGATCGTATACGGTACCGAAATGCCCGTCATCACACGCTTTTACATATTCCCGGATGCGCCCGTAGAGCACTTCCGCACCCAGGGTGTTGGTCTGAAAGAAGGAAAAGACCGAGATGCGGAACCGAAGCCCCAGAAGCTCCTCAAAGAAGTGATCCCTGCCGTAGAGGATCCGGGCCTCGTCTGCCCGAATGACATCCGCCACGGAATCGTTCACGATATGCAAAAAACCCGTGATCTCCCCGGTGAGGGCGTTCTTAGCCTCCGGGCTCTCCAGCAGAGCCGCCTGCAGCTCCCGCAGAAGGGCCTCTTCGTTTGCGGGAGCCTGGGAGCTGGTCACCAGTCCCAGAAGGATCTCCCCGGTGCGCGCCGCCTTCCGGATGAGGAGATGGCGCAGATACCCTTCATGGCTGCCCTTATGGAAATAGGGGATCTCTTTTTCCGCAAAAAAATCCCGCACCGTTTTCAGGATGAACCGATAATCGCTGTCCACGATCCGGCAGTCCGTCACGGTCACGAGATCATAAAAAGACCCTCTTCGGTGCATTCCGAGAGCCAGAGGGCCGCCTTTGTATTCGTCTCCGAAGGTAAATTCCATCTTG
>JAFYFY010000059.1 GCA_017543485.1 Lachnospiraceae bacterium
TAACAGGTCGATGGTATCCTGCCCGGTGGAGAGGTTGTAGAGCTCCTCGCTCAGGATCCCCAGGGTCTGGGCTCTGTTTTCCGCCGTGCCCTTGGGGGCCCCGGTGGTGCCGTCAAAATAGATCAGCCCCTCGGCGTGACCATAGGCGGCCATCTTTTGCTGGAGTTTCACCAGCCGCTCTTTTTGTTCCTGTAAAGACATAGAGGTACCTCCTTGTGATAATCTGTGTTTGATTGTATGATGAACGCGGGTGTTCGTCAATGGATGAGAGAGGGAGAAAAGATGATCGGAAGCGCGCCGTATCGCAGAATGGAAGCAAAGAAGGTACAAAGAGAAGAGGATGCACTGGTCCTGTACTTTGAGGAAGGAAGGGAGCGCATCGACCCCGTGGGCGGCGGCTGCGTGCGTATCCGGTATACCGGGAAGGATGCCTTTTCGGAGGAGGAAAAGCCCGGGATCCTGCCCCGGGCGCCCTTCGGGGACTGGACCTTTGAGGAAGCGGGGGATACCATCCGCCTGCAGCTTCCGGATCTGGAGCTTTGCATAAACAGGCAGACCAACCGCTTTACCTGGTATGACGGCAGCGGGAGAGAGCTCCTGCGGGAGCATGGCTCCAGGAGCAAGGAGCTGGAGGAATTCCCCATCTATGAGATGCAGGAGGGGAGCGAGCAAAAGGAGATCGTGGACACCGCGGACGGCCGAAAAGAGGTCATCCGGGATGCCGCCAGGGTACAGGTGGGTACCGCCTATCACACCCGTCTGCATCTGGAGTTCGGAGAGGAAGCCCTCTTTGGACTGGGTCAGCACGAGGAAGGATATGCCTCCCTGCGGGGGCAGCGGATCTTTTTGCACCAGGCCAACCGGAAGATCGCGGTGCCGCTCCTTGTGTCCACCAGAGGATACGGGATCCTGGTAAACACCTACGCGCCGGCCATCTTTCAGGATACGGAGGAGGGGTCCTATCTCTACACGGAGTGCGATCCCGAGATGGACTTTTTCTTCCTGTGCGCAGGGGAGGGGGGCCAACCCACAGAAGGGGGCAGTGCCATGGACCGTGTGATCGCCCTTTACCGGCAGCTTACCGGAAAGGCGGCGCTTCTCCCCAGATGGGCCTTTGGATACCTTCAGTCCCAGGAGCGGTACGAAAACCAGGAGGAAATCCTGCGGGTGGCCCGGGAGTACCGGGAGAGGGGAATCGGGCTGGACTGCATCGTGCTGGACTGGCTCTCCTGGCCGGATGGGCAGTGGGGGCAGAAATCCTTTGACCCGGAGCGGTTCCCGGATCCGGCGGAGATGATCCGCAGGCTCCATGAAATGCATGTGCACTTTATGATCTCCATCTGGCCCAATGTGTCGGACGGGACCCCCAACGGGGAGGAGATGAAGGAGCACAGGGCCCTGCTTCCCGGGGTCCATGTGTATCATGCGCTGTCGGAGGAGGGCAGGAAGCTTTACTGGCAGCAGGTACGGGAAGGACTGTTTCGCCACGGTGTGGATGCCTGGTGGTGCGACAGCAGCGAGCCCTTTACCTTCGAGTGGAACCATATGGTGCGGCCGGAGAGCGCCCGGATGTATGAGGAATACTGCCAGTCCGCGGCCAGACACCTGCCGGCGGCAAGGACCAATGCCTTCAGCTTCTATCATGCAAAGGCCCTGTACGAGGGGCAAAGAGGGCAGCAGGAGGGGGATGGCCTGCGGGAAAAGCGGGTGGTGAACCTGACCCGAAGCGCCTATACCGGGCAGCAGCGCTACGGCGCGATCCTCTGGTCCGGCGATATCTCCGCATCCTGGGAGACCCTGCGCAGGCAGATCGCTTCCGGGGTGAATTTCTGCGCCAGCGGGATGCCCTACTGGACCGTGGACATCGGTGCCTTCTTTGTGAAAAACGGACAGCCCTGGTACTGGGACGGGGCGTATGAACA
>JAFYFY010000060.1 GCA_017543485.1 Lachnospiraceae bacterium
CGATCCCCAGGAAGTAGTCAATGAAGGTGGCAAAGAATGCCCAGACCAGGGTCCAGAGAAGCACTGCCATAAAGGTGGATCCAAAGCCACCGGAAGAGAGGCTGAAGAGGTTTTTGAAGTTTTCCAGCCCCACCCAGGTAAAGAGCTTGCTGGGTGCCTGATGGGTGGCGTCGTAGTTGGTGAAGCCGACGCAGATCATGAAGATGATGGGCAGGACGGTGAAGACGAAGATCCCCACGACGGGCAGTGCCAGGAGGGTCTTGTCAAAATTCCCGTCAAAGAGGGAGCGCCAGTCGGCCTTGTTCCCGGGGAGCTTTTTGCCCGCCTTCAGGATGGCTTCTTCTTTTTCATTCTCCCGGATGTTCAGGTACCACATGGCGATGAGGGCGATGACTGCCATGATCGCCAGAAGTCCGAACAGCAGGATGAGGAAGCTGTGATCTCCGTAGACGGTCTTTCGGCCCACCTTGGAGGTCTCCACGGTTCCCAGCGTCCCCAGTTTGGAGAGATAAGGCGTCCAGCTAAAGCCAAAGATGAACCACAGCAGTCCCCCTTCGACCACCAGATACATCAGTCCTCTCAGAAACTGCCCCCGCATGATGGGGCCGAAGCCCATGATCACATAGGAGACCTTGGTCTTCCAGTCTCCCTTTACAAAGGTGGTCCCGATTGCCTTGAACCCATCCGCCACGCTGTCAAAAAAAGCGTTCAGCGGGCTTTTCTTTTTCCCAGCACCTGTTTCGCCAGCCATGCCCTTCCTCCTTCAGCTGCAAAGCTTCAGATTTACGTACCTTTTTTGTATTCCCCGGGGAAAAATACCCCTGAATGGATTTTATCACAACATTTTCGTGATTTCTATCGAATTATGCGATAAATCCAGATATTGTTCATGCAATTTACCGCACCGGATCCATATTTCCCGAAAGAAAATCCGGCAGAAGGGTTCTCCTGCCGGATTATTCCTTTCGTCAGATCATTCGCCGTTCGGCTGCCGGATTACTTGTAGGAAACAAGGTCGTCCTGGTAAGCCTGCAGAGCTGCCTCGAGGTCAGCATCGGAAGCGGTCTGGAATGCATCGCGGACATCTCCGGAGAGTGCCTCTGCGCGGGTCCAGTAGTCGCCGGGGTAGTTGCCCTGAGGGATGGTGTATGCGAACTGCTCAGACAGAGCTGCAAGAGCCTCGTTGGCCTGGACAGCGTCGGAAGCCTGTGCGTTCAGGTTGGAAGGACCCCAGCCCACTGCCTCGAAACGAGCCAGCTGAACCTCTTCGCTGGTGAGGTACATCGCCAGAGCATCGCAGACAGCCAGCTTGTTCTCATCTTCCTGAGGCTTCACACCCAGGAGCTTGCAGCCGTTGAAGCCTGCCATCTGGTAGGTGTTGCCGTCAGAGCCGGTGAAGGTGGGCAGCTTTGCGCAAGCGTAGTTGTCGCCCAGGAAATCCTGAACAGTCCCTGCATCCCAGGTTCCGTCCACGATGGCTGCGTAGTTGACTGCGTCACCTGCGCCGGAGCCGTGCTGGAAGGAAGTGGAGGAAGCGAGCTCGATCATCTCCTTCAGAGCCACCAGACCCTTGTCGGAAGCGTAATCGGTGTTGCATCCGGTGACGTTGCCTTCGTTGTCGTAATCATAGGTCAGGGTGCATCCGGTTCCGAAGAAGAATGCCACCTGGTACCAACCGGTGAGATCCATGTAGAAGTTCTTGCCGGCTGCTTCGCAATCAGCGATGATGCCTTCCAGAGTGGAGGGATCGGAGATCACGGACTTGTCATAGTACAGGAAGTAGCCGTTGTCTGCGGTCATGGGGTAAGCATACAGGGTGTCACCCACGCTTGCTGCCACGACTGCGCCGGCGCTGTTCTGAGACTTGACTGCGTCCACATTCTCGGGAGCGACATCGATGAGAGCGCCTGCGGACACCAGTCTGGCCAGCTGGTCCTGAGCGAAGCCGTAGACATCCGCACCTGCGGTGACATCGGTGATCATGTTGCCGGCTGCATCGCCCTCACCGACTGCCTCCACCAGGAAGGTGTAGCCGGAGAACTCGGGGTGAGCTGCCTGGAAGTTTGCGATCTGTGCGTTGGTGAAGTCCACCACATTGTCAGCCACCCAGACCTTGATCTCGCCGCTTCCGAAATCTGCGGTGTCGTCAGCGGGTGCTTCTGCTGCAGGCTCCGCTGCGGGCTCAGCTGCAGGTTCTGCAGCGGGCTCTGCTGCGGGGGCAGCGGGCTCGGTGGTTGCGGGAGCGGTGGTTCCTGCATCGCTTCCGCCGCAGGCAGTGAGGCTTGCAACCATCGCTGCTGCGAGAAGAACGGAAATCACTTTCTTCTTCATAATATTTTCCTCCTTTTTCTGCGGGTCTGTCCCGCAGCCTGTGGGGCGTGCACCGGATCGGTATCCTTTCGCGCCGCCTCGTGAATATGTTATCCGGAGAGGTCTTTGGATCCTCCGGGGATAACCGGCTTTCTTGCGCACTTGCGCAACCGATTGTCTGAATGTAGTATACTGACTTCCCTCTCACATTTCAATAGGGCATTCATCACAAAACGGAAACCGTTTTTTTGTGCACATTGCACAAATCAGGAAGTAAACGTTTGGTGGATTCCACCGAAAAACCGCGGATTCATGCGTAAATTCGCCGGTTTTGGTGCCTTTCTTTTGGTTATTTTGTACTCTCCTTCAAGGAAATCTCATAGTCCAGCATAGTGAGGCGCTTGGGCTTTCGGCCCTCGATCTCGTCCAGCAGCACCTGGCAGGCCTTGCGCCCGATCTCCATGGTGTCGAACTTCAGAGAGGTGATGGTGATGGGGTAATTGTCCAGCATCCGGCTGTGATGGCAGGATGCGATGCGGATCTGCTCCGGGATCTTCACCCCGCGCTCTCCCAGGTGCCGCACCACGCCATCGCAGATAAAGTCGTCCTGGCAGAGGATGCAGTCCACCTTTTTGCGCAGGATCTCATCCACCGCAGATGCGATCTGAGCGGTGTTTTGCAGGGTCTTGTAGATGATCTCCTCGTCCGGCTTTCTGCGGTATGCCTCGTAGGCCTGGCGATATCCCATGTAGCGGTCCAGGTTTACCATCTGGTCCATGGAGCCCCCCAGATAGGCGATGCGGTCCAGCCCGCGGCCAAAGAGGATGGTCACCAACTCCCGACAGGCGCCGGCATTGTCATGGTCCACCTGCAGCACCTTGGGATCATAGCATCTGCCCACGGTGACAAAGGGCATCCGGGCTTCCTTCAGGTATGCGACGAAGGGATCGTTTTCATAGGTGCGGGTGAGGATGATGCCGTCCACCTTCCGGTTCCCCACCATGCGCTCCAAAGGGTGCAGGTTGGACCAGTCGGTGGTCACCACCAGCAGGTCGTAGTCGTTGCTTTGCGCAATTTCCTCCGCGCCGTGCATACAGGTATGGAAAAAAGGCATGTCCACCAGGTCCTTGACCTCGGGCATGACGATGGCGAGATTGAAGGTGCGGGACTGGGCCAGGGATTTGGCCGCCGCATTGGGATGGAACTGATTGTCATTGATAAAGGCGAGAACGCGCTGACGGGTGGCTTCTCCGATCCGGCCCTTGCCGGAAATGGCACGTGAAACCGTGCTGGCGGATACCCCCAGCTCCCGCGCAACATCGTGGATCGTCATGATTTCTTTGGATTCGCCGGGATGCTCTCCCCTGGAAGTCTGTGCCATCTTCTCCGCTCTCCCCCGAAAAACGTGTATCAGATCACGCAAAGGTGTATGGATACGGGGTTTTCCGTATGTTGCACACCATTTGCGCACTGCGCAATCGATTGCTCTATGGGGGAGTGTATCACCGGGAAGGGAAGATGTCAACTCGGGGGATTTTGCCCGGGGAGTGCCGGGCGAAGAAAAGGGCGGGCAAGCTGCCCGCCGATAGATAGCCCTTATTCTTTCCTGTTCTCAAAGTCGGTAATACCCGTTAATTCCTCAATAGCGTTGCTATTCCAGTATGGATTCTCCCACAGATAAAACACTTCTTTTCTTTTTTTGAAAATCCGATATGGATCTTTCGTGTTATCATAGATATGTAAAATATCACACACATCTACCAACGACGGAATCAGATGAAGTGCTCTTTGGTATCTTACCCGTATCTTCTCTTCCGGAACTCCGTGACCGCCAAGTGCTTCCCTTACGTTCACTCTTGTCACATTGATGTCTGCATTAGCAGTCAAAACATAAATCCCACGAATAAAATAGCCTTGCGACTTTGCTTTTTTAAGAAGATTGAGATTCCGATCCGTTGATAAAACAGTCTCAAAAGTAAAGTCTTTCTTTTCTAGGATCATTCTTTCGCGTAATTCCTCGGCCTTAACTGCGGCTTCAAGATCCGAACAAAGGATTGTTCTTTTGATGTCATCCGCATTAATATACTCTCCGACGATTTTAGCCATCCGAGTAATCGTGGATTTTCCACTCCCATTGGGTCCGGCAAAGACCAATACTTCCGGCAGTTTTACTCTGTCATTTTCCGACATACTCGCGCCTCCCATCCGGATATTCGAGATACGCTCTTTTGGTCTCATCATCATATCTTGCAACAGGCAATCCTTTGATTCGCCTGATTTCATCGTCAATCCGGATAGACTCCTTAAAAAGAACGGTCAACTCTTCATCAGAGATTCCGCATGTCGAATCCAACTCGTTGATCACCGTCATAGCCGGTCTCCTTTCTGCCTCCGCCAATCTTCGAATCTCTCATATGTACAATCCGTATAACAATCTCTGCTTTATGGCTAAATCATAATATATAATCAGCCGCAAAACAATCCTCACTCTTCTATCTCATGCAGCAGTTTTTTCAAGCCTTTCAGGTCAATGGTGCACTTTCCGTCGTAGATTCCGATGGGGATAGGGGTATCGAAGTCATATTGCATGATATCCGTCTCTTCGCCGAAGAGGTAGACCGTCACCTTCTCCTTCATGGGGTCCAGGATCCAGTACTCCCTGACTCCGGCGGCTTCGTATTTCACAAGCTTCCGGACCAGATCGTGCCGCCTGTTCGAGGGAGACAGGACCTCCAGCACAAAGTCCGGTGCACCGAAATACTGCCGTTTGCGAAGGCGCTTACGCTCGCACAGGATGATGAGATCGGGCTCTACCATCGTCCTGTCATCCTCATCAAGCTGAACACCAAAGGGAGCCATCATCGGCAGGCAGTTCCCGCCGTTTCGATCGATGAAATTCCGGACCTGGTAATAGACTTCGCCTGCTGCCAGCTGGTGATCCGCCGAAGGGTTCGCCATCAGGTAAAAGACGCCGTCGATGAGCTCCGCACGGATATCCTCCGGCAAGGCGAAATAATCTTCAATCGTGTAGGTGCCCTGCCTGTCAAAGACCACTTTCGCATGGGCGGACTCCTCCATAACAGCTCCGGCAGAGTTCTCAAGAACGCCGGCCAGGGCGATCAGCGTGGACCGTCTCGGATTTGCGGTGGTGCCGGAAAAGATCTTCTGGATCGTCGGAGCCGGCACGCCGGAGAGCTTTTCCAGGTCCTTCAGAGAAAGCTTCAGTTCTTCTTTTCTGCGTTTCATGTCTTCGATGGTCATTACCGATTTCATACCGCAAATCCTCCTTTCTGTATGTAAAAAGATACCATAATGATAGTTGTATGTCAATACGGTATCTTTATGGTATCGTTTCATATGCAGAAATGACTGTTTGATGTTTTGTTTAAATGTCTGATCTATTCGATTTTCAGAAGATAAAGAGTATCTCCCTCCACGCGGAAGGTGACATTTCGGTCGGCGTAGGAGAGGCCGTAGATGCGGGCGGGATCGTCGTGGTAGGCCGGACGCGGGTCCTGGGAAAGGAGCTGCAGAAGGGCGTCGATCTGAGCGGGGGACCAGGAAGCGGGGAAGGGGGTGGCTCCCGTGGAGGTGGCTCCCGTGGGGGAGGTGGCTCCCGTGGGAGTGGAGGACGGTTCCAAAACCCCAGAGGGCGGTGTTTTGAAACCGTCCCCCACTTCCACTCTCGGAGATTGCGAGACATCAACTACCGCTTCCGGAGATTCGGGTGTGCCTATTCCTTCGCCCTCGGATACGACCACGCGGAGGCGGTGGGAGGCATGCTCGCCGGCGAAGCCGCTGCGGGCGTCGGGGTGGGATTCCACGTAGGGGAGGTAGGGCTTGATGTCGTAGATCTTTGTTCCGCTGCGCATATCGATGCCGGAGACGACGAGGACGGGGCCGCGGGGATCGTCCGGGCGGACAGCCTCTAACTTCACGCAGGAGAGGCCAAGGGGGTTCGGGCGGAAGGGGGAGCGGGTGGCGAAGACGCCCATGTACTCGTTCCCGCCCAGGCGGGGCGGACGTACCAGGGGGCGGAATTGCACACCCCTTCCATCCGCATCTCTATTTGGTGCCTCCCTCTCCGTACCTTTAGAACTGCGTTCTTCCAATCCTGCCGTTTCTGCCGCTTCAGGTTCATCCTTACTTCCTGTTGCCGACATCCTTCCTGTCTTCAGCTTCGTTTCAATCCCTTGTGTCTTTCCGGGTATTGACTTATGAACCTGTGCTTCCGACTCGGCTGCGGAACGCCCATCATGGCCGGACAGGCTCTGCTTCTCATCCTTATTTTGGTTCTCGAATCCCCACACCAGCCACAGGTAATCAAACCCTTCGATGCCCTGCAGGGCCCGGGGGTCGCGAAAGGCTTCCTCAAAAACGATCTCCCCGCGAAGGCGGTCCGCCAGCATGCTCTGGCGGGGAAGACCGAACTTCTCGGGGAGGTCTGTATAAATTGTTGCGATGTGCGTAATATGCATTTATCTGTGACGATTATTTACAGGCTCTATCCTGTATACGATTCCCTGCATGCTTTTTCAAAGAAACCATCAAAACAACTGACCGGTTGCTATACTGCCTTCACACTACTCGGAATATGTATACGTGGGCACGATCTCCTTGATCAGGGGCCGGATGTCCTCGCACTCGGCGACGGCGGCTTTTTCCAGGCGGTCCAGCTGCTCCCGGAACACGTCCTCATCGAACTTGATGGGCTCTGCGATGTTGATCTGGCTGTTTTTCGTGGCACCCAGGTTCTCTTCGTTGGTCATCAGCTCCTCGTACATCTTTTCCCCCGGGCGCAGGCCGGTGAAGACGATGGGGATGTCCTCTCCCACCCGGTAGCCGGAGAGCTTGATGAGGTTTTCCGCCAGGTCCACGATCTTCATAGGCTTGCCCATGTCCAGGACGAAGATCTCACCGCCCGCCGCATAAGCTCCCGCCTGAAGCACCAGGGACACGGCCTCGGGGATGGACATAAAGTAGCGCACCACCTCCGGATCCGTCACGGTGACGGGGCCGCCCTCGGCGATCTGCTTTTTAAACAGCGGGATCACGCTGCCGTTGCTGCCCAGGACATTGCCGAAGCGCACCGCCACGAAGTTCGTTTTGCCCGCACCGTTTAACATCTGGATCACCATCTCGCAGATGCGCTTGGAGGCGCCCATGACATTGGTGGGGTTTACCGCCTTGTCGGTGGAAATAAGGACAAAACGCTTCACGCCGCAGTGCATGGCGGCCTGAGCGGTCTTGTAGGTGCCGAAGACGTTGTTCTTGATGGCCTCGTTGGGGCTCTCCTCCATAAGAGGCACATGCTTATGAGCCGCCGCATGGTAGACGATCTCGGGCTTGTAGGTTTTGAAGATGGACTCCATCCGCGCCGTATTTCGCACGGAGGCGATGAGCACCTCCAGATCCAGGGCCGGATACTTGCGAAGAAGCTCCTGCTGGACCTCGTAGGTGGTGTTTTCGTAGATGTCCACCATGATGAGCTGCTTCGGCTGATGGGAGGCGATCTGACGGCAGAGCTCGCTGCCGATGGAGCCGCCCGCGCCGGTGACCAGGACCACCTTTCCGGAGAGAAGCCCCAGCACCTCATCCGTGTCGATCTTTACCGGCTCCCGTCCCAGCAGGTCCTCGATGTCCACTTCCTTTAGCTTCGCCACGGACACATCGCCGCGGATGAGCTGGTACATGCCGGGCAGGGTCCGAAGCTTGCATCCCGTCTCCTTGCAGATATCCAGGATCTCCTTGCGGGCCTGAACGCCGGCACTGGGAATGGCGAAGATGATCTCGTCGATCTCGTACTGCTCCGCCGCCTCGGGGATGTCGTTGCGGTCGCCCACGATGGGCACGCCCCGCATCTTTTTGCCATGGCAGCCCGGGTTGTCGTCGATGAGGCACCTGGCCTTCATGTTCAGGTACCGGCTCTGCTCGATCTCCTTTAAGATGATATCGCCGGCGGCACCTGCGCCGATGACCATCACATTCGTCCGCTCTCCCGGATCCCGGCGCATAGCCCCCATACGCTTGGCATTGATGACCCGCAGGAAGCGGTAGCTGAAGCGCACGCCGCAGGTCAATACCGTGATGAGGACGAAGTAGGACAGGGCGTAGCTTCTGGGAAGCCGCCACTTCGTGAGGAAGGTGGAGAGGTAAAAGAGGATGGACACCACCGCGGAGCTCCCCACGGTCTTTACCAGCTCATTGGCGCTGGCGTAGCGCCAGACGCTGTTGTAGAGTCCCCCGATCCAGAAGCAAAGCAGGGTCAGGGGGATGATGAGAAAAACGTTCTTCTGGTAATTCGCCCAGAACTCGGGGTAGTTCAGCGTCAGGTCGGAAAAGTTAAAGTCAAAGCGCCAAAAAAGGGCAAAGAAGGACGCAAAAAGGGAGGTCATGAAATCCATCATGACCAGGGCTACGATCCGCACTGCGGGGATCTTTAAGAATTCGGTTTCGGGTTTCGCGGTTGGTTTCTTCATAATCCGTATTATTTTAGCACAGGAAGGGGAGCGAGGAAAGGGGGGAAAAGTGCAAAGCACAGCATCTATCATCGCATAATCGGGGCAGATATGGTAAAATGCAAGCATGAATGCGAAAAAGAAGGTGACAATCAGACAGGTCCTCACCTGGGGGATGGCGGCGGTATTGGCGGGAGCCTGCGCATTTTCCACGGTGAAGCTCCTGATCCTGGGGTTAAATGTGGATGAGGAGTACGCCGTCACCATGGGATGGCGCATCGCAGGCGGGGAGCATATGTTCACCGAGCTCTGGGAGCCGCATCAGACCTCTGCTTTCGTGTGCGCGGCGCTGATCCGGCTGCATACTGCGATGGCGGGGAGCATGAACGGGATGGTGCTGTTCCTTCGCTGCTGCGGGATGTTCATTGGGATGGCGGTGAGCGTCTATGTGTGGCGGACCTTGCGGCGGTTTTCGGACGAGGCTACGGGGGTTTTGTGCGGACTCATCGCCTTTGCGGCGCTGCCAAAGATGACCCTGATCCCGGAGTTTTCCAACCTGCTGTACTGGGGGAGCCTGTGCTGCATCATGTCGCTGCTGCAGTATCAGATCCAGCTAAAACACGATGCCGCGGGGTTTTGCGTCGTGATCGGGGCGTGCTTTATGTGCGTCTGCGTGCTGGCCTATCCCAGCAGCCTCATCGCCTTTGTCTGCATCCTTTTTTGTCTGCACCGCCTGTACGGAAGGGATCAGAAGTACTCCGTCCCGATCTTCATCACCACCTGCATCATCATCGGGAGCGTTTATCTCATTTATTTCCTGGCCAAGGTGGCTCCCGGGGGCCTCGCCTACGGAGTGCGGCAGATGATGACGGACGGGACCCACAGCGATACCGCGCTTCAGAAGCTGGCGTTCTACGGACGGGAGGTGCTCACCTGGCTGCCCATCCTGGGGGGACTGGCAGTGGGCACCGGGATCGTGTGCGTGACGGCGAGGCGAAAGTCCCTGCGATTTGCCTGCGCCGTGCTGACGGCGGGGTCGCTGCTGTATCAGATCGTCTACTGGTTCGTGGGGGATCACCCGTATCTCATGACGCCGATGCTCTTTTACTATACGGCGTATGTGACGGGGCTGATCTTCCTGGTGCGGGGGATGAAGGACCGGAGTGCGAAACCTGCGGAGCCTGCTGATGCGGCGGCTGCCAACGGGGTGTTCTCTCCCGAACGGGTGGGGCTGCTTCTGGGGATGCTGCCTTCTGCTGCCTTCTGGCTCAGCGCCATGCTCCTGACCAACACGGGGCTTCGGCCCACGGGGGCCTTTCTCATCCCGGGCGTCATCGTCAGCATCGGGATAGCGGGGGGCGGTGCCGCCGCGGAAGGCAAAGAAGGTGCGGCTCCCGGGAAAACCCGGAATGCGCTCTTTGCCGTGGGCACCCTGTTCCTGCTCACCCTGATGATCAGCCGCTGCTGGTTTGTCTATGAAAATCACGGGTACAAGGCGGACATTTTCTTTGTGAAGCAAAAGGCCCTGAGCGGCACGGCCCGGAATATCTACTGCAGGTACCTGGACGGGTATGATTACAACACGGCGGCGGAGCTTCTGGGGCAGTACGGGAGCAGCGAGGAATCCCTGCTGGTGGCGGCGCCTCACAGCCTCTGGTATACCCTCTCCCCCTGCAAGGTGGGGACCTACTCCACCATCAGCACCCCGGTCTTTGACCACAGGCTGACGGAGTACTGGGAGGCCTTCCCGGACCGGTATCCGGATTATGTGATCGGGTATGCGGGCTCGGAGGAACTGGAAGCGGTGTCGAAGGAGCTTCCGCTGGGGGAGGTCCTGGCGGAAAAAGACGGTCTGGCGCTCTACCGCATAGACTCGTAAAAACGGGGATTCCGGCATCCATGCCGGGGTCCCTTTGGATGTAGGAATATATTGATGGAAAAGAAATCTGTGAGAGAAACCGTTCTTCGCATATGGTACGTGGGGTGCTTTGCGGCGCTTTGCATCATCGATCAAAGGCGCGGATCCGTCACGGGGTCCATGCAGCTGGTGCTGCCGAACCTGGCGCTGTTGTGCGTGCTGCTTCTGGCCGCGCCCGCCTGCAGACCCTCGGACTTTCGGCACCGGATTTACGGAGTCTGGGCCATCCTCTGTATCGGTGCCTGTTACGCTCTGTCGCAAAGCCTGCGGGGGGAATACCTGGGCATGTGGATCAGCGGAAGCTGCGTCCTTTTGCTGGCGGGAGCATTGCTCATCCGGGGATTTCGGATCCGCATGAACAAGATGCCAAAGCTGGAAGATATCCTGGCAGAGGCTGAGAAAGCAGAGCATGCCTCCGGTGCAAAGGGGGATAGTCCTTCCCCGGAAAAGCCCTTCCTGTACGCACTGCCGGATCGGTTCCGGCGGGACCCTGCGGTATTTCTTATGATCCTGTTTTTGATCCTATGCATCGTACTCTCGAAGAATAATACCTTTTGGCCAGCTGCGTATCTGCTGGTCTTCGGTGCCGTCCTGCAGGCCCGGATCCCGCAGGAGGACCGGAAGATCCTCTTTCAGAGCCTGCCGGAGGGGATCCTCCTGGGATTTTTCCTCCTCCAGGGGCTGGCCTTCGTGTTTCGGCCCTATGATGAAGTCCGCTACAGCGGCATGTATGCAAACCCCAACATGAACGCCCTCTTTTATGTGATGGTGTTTGGCGCGTGCCTGGTAAAGTACGCGGCCTGCGGGCAGGTCATCAGGCGTGAAAGTGCTGGGGAGAGCGAAAACCCTGAAGGGAGAGGCCTTTCTGTGAAGGCCGCCCGGATCCTGCGCATCCTGTGCCTGGTGCTGGCGGGGGCTCTGTGCGGATTTATCCTGCTGACAGCATGCAGGAGCGCCATGGTGGCGGCTGCGGCTGCGGCGGTGGTGACAGCGATCCTGGATGGGATGCAGGGAACGACCCGAGGCGCATCCGAGGATGCTCCGGGCAGTGTCCCGGGCGAGGCATCTGAGCGTGCGCAGAGCAGCGTCCCGGGGGCCAAGCGTCCCCGCCCTGCCCTGCGGATCCTCCTATCCCTGGCGGGACTTTTGGCCGCTGCCTGCATCACCTTCCCGGCAGTCTACGGCGCGGTGCGGTACCTTCCACCCCTCTTCCACCATCCCATCTGGTTCTACGCGGAGTATTCCGAGGAAAAGGTGCACTCCTGGGATCCCTGGAACTCGGAGAAATACACGAGCATGGAGGAGATCCTGCGGTATAACTTCGGGAGGCTGGGAGGACTGATCTCCCACGCGGAAGGAGTTGGCACCGAAGCAGTCTCCCCCGATGGGATGCCCGCCATCGCGCCCGAGGTGGGGGCGGAGGACTCCGTGGGGATCCGCGGGGTGGTGTACCGGTACTTTTTCTCCCATCTGAACCTGCGGGGGCACCGGAATGAAGAGATCGGGGTGCAGGTCCGGGAGGATTATTTCGCTCCCCATGCACATGATATCTTCCTGCAGATGGCCTTTCAGTTCGGCATCCCCGCGGGGCTCTGCTTCCTGGCCTTCGCCTGCGCCGCCCTGTTTCAGCATGCAAAAGGCGGGCTCTGTGCGAACCCGCCTGTAAAAGAAATGCATATGCAGTTTGTGACCGGCACCGTCTTTCTCGTGTCGATCCTGACCTTCGGCCTCACCGAGATCGACTGGCTCACGGGGCAGCTCTCCTTTACCCTGCTGTTTTTGCTGCCGGTGCTGTTTCATGGGAAACCGGAAACTGCAGGGCACTGAAACACACTCCGCCCTCGCCGCTTACTCCGTGCTCCCCGCTTACTCGCTTTCCGTCTCTTCCTCCGGGGAGTCGTAGGAGATCTTTACCGATGTCAGGGCCATGGCCAGCTCTCTCGTATCGGATCCGCCCTCCGCTTCCGCAGGGGAGATGGCATCCGGCAGGTAGAGCCGTAGGCAAAGAACCCCATCCACCACCGCTTCCTTCGGCACCCAGACCGTTCTGGTATCCGGCTCCGTGATCTCGAATAAATCCAGGGATTTCTCCATATCAAACCCGCGCCGCAGCGCTTTCTTTAAGTCTTCCTCCGTCTGACTCAGAAGCCACGCCTTTGCGTGCATCCGTTTGTGCGCATCCCAATCCTCTTCCGCTTCCGACACGGCCTTCGCCAGATCCGGATCAGCGAATACCCGCACGGTCTGGGGCGTCTGATACCCCCAAAAGCTAAGTTGCACCTCCAGATCCTCTGTCACCTCTCCCACCGGGAAGCCCAGCAGAGCGTGATGGCCATTGGTCCAGATAAAGCCCGACTCCGCGTACCAAAAGCCCGCCATCCTCATCTCCTCCAGCTCCCGGGGATGGATCTTCCGATCCAGCACGGAGCCGTCCAGGTAGGAATCGCGCCGAAGCATCCGGAATCCCGTTCCGGTGTATAGGTTATCCTCCCCGTAGGAATAGGTCACCAGCCTGCGCTCCCGCTCCTCATCCGGGATCTGCATCATGGCCAGTCCCGTATCCACACCAATCCCCAGGGACAGGACCGTGGGGACATAGTCCGTGGACAGCGCCAGCGGAGCGTCGCACAGCTTCAGAGCAGGATTCTCTTCATAGGCTCCCGTCTCCGGATCCGCCTCCAGGGACAGGCGCTGCGCCGCATAGAGGGAGGGGCGGATGAAGACCGCAGGGTTTCTGCCGCCTTCGGAGGCAAAGACGATGGAGGTATTCCCCGAGATCCCCGCCTCATCCACCGCTACGGAGAGGTCCGACAGAAGCTGCAGGAGCTCCGTCTCCGAAGAGATGGAGAGCTCATAGAACTGGCAGACAGGCCACTCCTTCCCCATATCCGCCGTCACGCCATGGGTTTTCAGATACCGGGACAGGTCCCGGGGATTGTCGGAGGCGGCGGTGCCATAGATCCGCATCCGCTCATGGTCCTCGTCCCAGAAGAGACTCTTTAAGAGACTGGGCAGGAAGCGCACTGCCGTCTCCGCCAGAAGCTCGGTATAGGTCCGCACGGGATGGGACCGGTCCGCATGGAGCTCCCCATAGTTATTCATCCGCTTTGCCGCTTCTTCGGTGACAAAGCTTCCATCCTCCAGGTACAGGTCCAGCTCGCACCCCTCTCCCAGAAGGGTGTCCATGAGGGCGCTGCGCTCCCAGAGGGCGCTGACATTCCCGGCCAGGCGCCTGTTTGGCAGGAATTCCTCCCCCGTCATCAGATAGAGAAGACCGGTCTCCCGGGTGTCGCCGTTACCCAGGACGTTTCGGTAAAAGGTGTAACCGGAGAGGGCGGTGTTCCAGGGAGCGATGGCGGATTTGGAGACGGTTGAATCTTCGGATGCCGGTTCGTCTAAAGCCTCCGGTGTATTCTCCGAATCAGAACCTGCCCCCGAGGCATTTCCCGACTCCGCGCCCTCTTCTCCTGTCTGAAAGACCCACTCCCCGTTCTCCAGCTGGACCCATGTGGGGCCGGTGGTCTCTTCTTCGGCCTTTGCCGTCTTCTCCACAGGTTCCGGCTCCGGCAGCGGCTCCATCCGTCCGTATCCCAGGATCTCCGAGAGCCAGAAGCCGTCCATGTTTTCCGCCGTCAGGACGATGAGATTGTGCTCCGTGGCGGACAGGACGAGGCTGTCCCGATTGGAGAGCCCGGCAAATTCTGTCTCCCGCTCTCCTGCCAGATGAGCCAGTCCGATGCACTCCGCCACCAGGGCCAGGATCATCAGGATCCCGAAGACGAAATGCCACTCCCGGAGGCCTTCCACGGCGCAGATAAAGAGCAGCAGGATCATCAGGATCAGGAGGGAGTCGATGATGAGCTGTCCGGCAGTCCCTGCCATGTGAAAATCCTGTCTCCGGATGGTGCGCTCGCTCCATTCCCCCCAGAAAAGCTGCAAAAAGGGCAGGGTTCCAAAGCCCGTCAGCAGAGACCCGCAGAGTGCCTGAACGCGCGCTCCCCAGGCCGGCTTTTTGATCCAGAGAAAAATCGGGAACACAAAAAGAAGTGCCGTGACAAAGAGCGCCCCCACCAGGGTCACCCCCAGGAGCTCCCCTCCGTCAAAGCGAAAGAGATCGCTTTCCGTATACAGCATCCGCATCGGTCCGAAGACGCACCAGGTAAAGGCGCAAAAGAGGATCGATGCGGGCAGAAAGCAAAGATTTAATTTTTCACGGATTTCAGGCTTCAAGACTATCGCAGACTCCCCACAGCTGCACAGATTTCGGCGGAGATCTCCTCCGGCGGGCGGTTCCCGTCCACCACCAGGACCTTCTCCTCCCCGGAGAGACGGGCGAAGGCCTCCAGATACTTCTCCCGCACCAGACTCAGGCGCTCCTTCGTCTCAAAGAGCTCCGTGGAATCCCGCCCCGCGGTGATGCGCGCCATGGCGGTCTCCGGCGATACATCGATAAACACCGTCAGATCCGGCCGCAGGAGATCCGCCGCCTCCCGGTTGCACTCTATCACCCAGTCCATGGGCACGTCCACGCTGTGATAGGCGTAGGAGGAGAAATAGTACCGGTCCGTCAGGACGCTGATCCCCCGGGAGAGCTTCCCCAGGAGGGACTCCCCATCGGTTCCGTCCCCCACGGTGATATGGTGCAGCCTGTCCGCCGCAAAAAGGGGTGCGATGGCCCGGTAGTCCGACTTTACCTCCCCCCGCAGGACCTGGCGCAGGAGCTTTCCGATGGGCGCATCAGTGGGCTCTCTCGTCAGAAACACCGGGACGCCCTTCGCCTCCAGGTACTCCCCCAGGAGTTTTAGCTGCGTGCTCTTCCCGCTTCCGTCGATGCCCTCCAGCGCGACAAAGACCGCATCCGGATGTGCTGTTCTATCCTGATTCGTCACGACACTTCCCCTTTTCCATATCGCATTCGTACTCCGCTATTATAACGAAAAACAGGGCTTGCCGCAACCGAAAGGGGCCAGGCCCCATTACGGAAGTGTGAACTCAGTTCACATTTTTGTAAGGGGGTCTGGCCCCTTATAACAACTCGCGAAGTTTGACTGGATCATTCAGCACATTCTCAAGGATGCTAGCCAGGATGGATGTATATCCCTTACCAAGCGATTTGGCACGGTTCAGGGAGCCGGACGAGATTCGCAGTGTGATCGTCTGCTTTCTGCTTCCTGCTTTTCGTTCCTCGGCCAGCCTTCGAAAGGTCTGCAGTTCCTCATCTGAATAACAGGGTGCATCCTCGTCATAGACGATGGGCCTGTCTTTTAATGCGTCCAACATCTTCATCTGATCTTCCGTTGGAGTAAAATCCGTCACTGTTTTACGCACCATAATAAATCGCCTCCTCCCTCTCGCTGGCCTTTCTGGCAGAAATGATCCGAATGACTTCCCCACCTCCGTTTCATTGTAACACATTCATCAAATCACGTTTCAGACTTTTTCATCATCCCTTCTCATCGCCTCCTTCATAAATTCGCTGTACTGCCCAGGGCTATGAAAGCACTTCAGAACCCGCTCCGGATCTGCCAGTTCCCGGATCAATCCGTCTGCGTATGAGTCCGGCCCGGACTCTCTTTTGAATGGATCTTCAGCGTTCTGATAGCAGCGAATGCTGCTGTATTCATATTCCGACGGGTTCTGAACGATCCGCGCCCTGAAGGGATTCAGGTGGATATATCTGCTGACTTCCAGAAAATACCGTTCATCCTCTATGAGCTCTGCAGTATAGCGGTTTTCAAACACATGTCCCGTAAGATGGTACTTGTGGTTGAAATTCGCAGCATATGGGCTCAAGAGCTTGCGCATGATCACAGACAGGTCCACATCCTGCGTTCCGATCTCCATATGAAAATGATTGGTCATCAGACAGATCGCGTGTAGTGTAAACGGATAATCCCGCTTCACTGATGCAAGGTATTCCAGAAAATCGACGTAATCCGCCGGTTCCAAAAAGATCTCGCCCTTCCGATTTCCCCGACTGATCACATGATATGTCGCTCCCGGGTACCAAATACGTGATTTTCTAGACATGTGGTCTCCTTTGTCATTTGTATTTATTCAATTATATGAATTTCGCATTAACAATTGTTCACAATTTTGTAATGGGGCCTGGCCCCTATCGCTGTATTATTCTATTGACCCTAAAGTTTGCCCCTAACGACAGACCCTAAAACCATACCCTAAAGAAAGGCCCTAAAAAACTTGGTGGTTTTCATCATGAGCCCCTACCAACAAACCCTAAAAAACTTTGGGAAACCCTAAAGAACTTTGGTGATCCTTAATTGTTATTGAATTCTTACCTGCAAACCACCGGGAACTATTCTAATTCTAGTGCGTTAATCTTGGAACCATTTGCAAATGTTTTGTTTTATTGCATTTGTGGTAATGACTTTGTACTCATTGAACTCATTTGTATATATTTTTCAGTTCTCGTGAACTCATTTTGAACTTGCGAATGAACTCAGGAAATAGTATGATTATCGTTCATTCGTTGCTTGAAACACTTTTCATAATTAAAGCGTTTAAGCTTTGTAAAACTATTCCAAAAATCGATTTTAAAATAATCTAAAATGAATTCAGGTAACCCACTTAAAACAAATATAAAGTCTCTTTGTTTTCTTATATTCATTTCACGTACATGAATACTTGCTGGTGAAACTTCTTGTCTGTAATCTTCATATGAAATGTCTGGTAAATCAAATAAGCATTTAATTCTTAAAACAAAAATAGCCAAAACCTCTCTCCACTCTTCAATCCCAAAACGAAGACTAGATTTTAGATTCCCATTGCCAGCAAGTTTCTTATAATCCACCAATTGGTTAGCAGGAATATAACATCCAGAAAACGACTCGCACATAAGTGATTTATAATCGTATAGTGCTTCCACCATTGGGTAACTTATATATAGTTTTCCGTTTTCTGTCTCGTTATTGAATTCAGCCAACAACGTCTGAATTACTTCATCTGGTGTCTTCTCAACATCTAGTGAAAGATTGTTTTGATGAATGTCATAATCAAAGAAAAGATAAACCTCATCAATATCTTGTCTTGAGACACCTTCTAGGATATCTTTAGCTGATGATACAGTATCTCTTAATAATTCCACTAAATCCGTTTCAAAGTCATCGGATTTGAGTAATTGATATAACATATAAATGTTTTGTGAGGCAGGAAGATTAATAATCTTTGCACAAAAACGACCATCACCAAAAAAACAAGCAGTCATCTCGTTAACAAATCGATAGTCTCTGTCCAAACCTTCGACTACAAACAGTTTGACCGGATTACTCATTAAATGATCCCGCCTTATACATTTTCTGCAAATTATGAGCTCTTCTTAACTCTTTAACAGATGCTTTATCGAATGACTTAATATTGTTATCTTCGATTTTGAAATATGCATCCGGTCTTAGCAGATCATTAGATAGCAAATCCGTATTATGAGAAGACAAAAAGACCTGTGTGTTAGGTAAGGTTTTGACAAGTTTTACTAGTTCTTGTGACAATTCAAAATGATAAAAAGCATCATATTCATCAATAAAAACAAAAGATGCTTTACTCATGTACAAATACCAATAATAAAATAATGCCAATGAATTTGTTCCCGTTGATGCTACAGAAGAAAAAGGCACTGAACCACTTTCAAATTTGCAAAATAGTTCTTTAATCCCAGAGACAACCTCTCGTTCCTCAAGATTGTAATCAACACCTTGTGATTTTAAAAAAATCTCAAAATCTTTCGTTTTACCTTCCCTGATAATCCCTTGGGTATAACTATCGACCCCTACAGAAAAGCCTTGATATCTCCTTTGATCTAGTGAGTAAAACATCAACATATTATCTACAAATGACGTAAAAGCAATAAATGCTCTGTTCTCTTTATTATCCTGAAGAATGGCATTACTCTTAACATATTTTACTCTAGATAATTTATCAGCTTCAGTCATCAACGAAGAACTTAACTGAAGATTCTCCGCTCCGGAAAGGCTTGTATAACCTTTTCTTAACTGGAAATCATAGTTAAGTACTTCCTTACCATTTATGGATACTGATTCATATGTTAAGTTAATCGGGGCCGTTTTACTATACTTATAAACAACTTCATTGCCGTCAAAACAAAAAACATACTCAAATTCAGCTGTAGGTTTTTTAGAATCTAAATTTAAATACAACTCATACTTATCAAAGTTTCTCTGTTTATCCGTCAAATGAAGAACTATATCAAATATAGCTAAGGCTAGATTTGATTTTCCGCTACCATTTATACCAAAAATCAAACCTTTTGTTATACATCCATTTTGAACAATATCTGAATTAAACTCATAATTAGCAGCACTATCAAGACAAAAAGTTGTTTTGTTTTCAAAATTCTTGAAATTTGTAACTGAAAACCTCTTTAACATATGATTACACCTGCCTTTCCTTGAAATTATATAACAGGGTAGACTATACCGTCAATATTTTCCGTATTTTTTCTACGGATCCTCCGTGCATTTTGTTCGGGGCAAGAATCAAAAGAACTCTCAATCATTCTCGTGGCAATATCAAAAACTTTGGCTTTAGAGGCACATCAGTGATTATAAGCACTATAATCCTTTTATCTTCCTCGTATTATATAGTCATACCCATTCTTTACCTTATCTATAGGTATCGGGTATGCTTTTAAAGATGCTGTGGTTTGGTATATCACACCTACCGCTTAGACGGTTTTAGGGAGGCTCCAACCACAGTCTCTTTGTTAAATTTTTAATCAGTTAGATACCGCATGACGGTTTATGTAGAACGAGGTTACAGCATGCAAAGAGCCCTGTGGATCTTATAACAGCAGCATCAAACACTTTTAAGGAGGATCACAATTATGATCTATGTTGGTATCGATGTTGGCATTATGAGAGTGCACTGTTCAGGATAAATCTACGTCTAAAAGTATTACGTGACCTCAAAGAAGAATATATCCGTTTCAACACTCGGAATGCCGGGCAGGATGGGCACTGGTCTTCTATCAATGGTACGCTGACCGTTCCTTTATGGAGATTCTCAGCGCCATATCCCTGTCTTCGATCTTCGCCCTATATCCCGTATACCACGAAACGGACCTGGCACGCTTCGCGGTGCATCTGGACAGCGTCCGAAAAGAGCTCTGCCCAGACACCAGGCTAAGGATAAGACGGATCCGCTGCAGCCTCTCTCAGGCGCAGCTTGCTTCCGAGTCCGGGGTAGCCCTTCGCCAGATCCAGCTATTCGAGCAACGGCAAAGAGACATCAACAGCGCGGCAGCCACCACGGTTTATCGCCTCAGCAAGGCGCTTTTTTGCCGGATGGAGGATTTGATGGAGTAGCCCCCGTCACCATCTCGGAAAGAGCCACGGCGTATCCTATCAGACGGTTTCTGGCTGCCGGGTCCATTCCGTTATAAACTTCCACCAGGTAACCGGTCTCGGTATCTTTATCGATGACGTAATAATCCATGCTCCGGAAGCGACTGGCGGCAGGCTCCACGCCGGAGAGGAGCCACTCCGGGGATACCTTCAGGATGTGGCAGAGGGACAGGATCTTATCCGACGAAGGGTTTGTGTGATTCTTCTTCCACTCGCTGATGGTGCTTTGCTGGATCCCCGTCCTCTGCGACAGTTCCTTCTGGGTCATGCCCAGCTGCTGAAGTCGTTCAAATACCCGTTCACTGATCGTCATTGTATTCCCCCTTCTCTCCAAAACAGAAGCAACTTCCCTACTCCTTGTATAAGATGCCCCTCTCTTCATATAAATCTTGCTCGATCGTCCTCTTTCAGATATTTAGCCAGTTCCTCCACAAGCTCATAAACCTTTGTCCCTGGCGCAATATCCGCTGGCGAAAGATTTTTACGCTCCTCAATAATCCTCCTGGCATATCTCAATGCCAGTTTAGGATTACCTTTATTCATTAATATACCGAATGTTGCACTGTTATTCTTTTGATACCTCCCAATTCCAAGTTCCCTATACTTATCATTAAGAAAGCTGATATATTCAGTCCTATGGTTATTTGACGTATAGTAAGCAAAGTGGAGAAGGAACCAGAACTCAATACATTCGTTACTCCAGGCTGTATGATACTGGAGTAATGGATTATCCCTATTCAGTGCCTCTGCTCGACTCACTACCCCATTAAAGTTCTTAGCAGGAAAACTATCTTTGTCATAAACGCACCATATCTGTCCTTTTTCAATATGGTTATCCTTGACATATCTCTCAGCCTGACTGATAACCCTCATAGTCTCAGCGCCACAGGGTTCTATCCGGATCAAAACCATGTCCCTGTATATTGGATTATCTTCAATAAGCTTTTTAAAACCAGAAAAATAAAGAGGTTCCGTCTGCTCGCCTTCGCAGAAAATATAGTATCTGAATTCTTTCATCTCCAGATATTCCTGTCGGCGTTTTTTCCTCCAGTTCTCTGTTCCAATTTTTTTAGGCATTAACAGCGCTCCAATCAATTATTTTTCTTAAGTAGGGATCTGCACCATACTTGCCTTCAAGATACTGTTTATCATATTTTGCATCCTTTCTGACGACCTCTCCGTTTCCTGTCTTGAACTCAACAAGCGAATAGAGTTTAGAGTCCTGATTATTCCCTTTAGCAACAAACCATATCTCATCTCTCCTAAAGATTTCATTATTCATAGTGGAAAGATCATGAGATGTAAATACCAGCTGTGCTCCGTGTTTATTGATTGTCATATTGTTGTATAGCATGATCACATACTTTAAGAGTAAGGGATGAATTTTAGCATCCAGCTCATCAATTACCAGTGTTGTACCGAGTACAAGACTTTTCGCAATAAATGGAAGCAGACCGAATAATTTCTTAGTTCCGCTTGATTCTTCTGACAATGTAAGCTCTACTGCGAATCCGTCAACGATATGCTGCGTGAACACTTCTATTTGACCATTCTCCCTTTCTTCTACTCTGAAATCTTCAATATCAAGATCCATTTCTTTGATCATATCTAATACAAGTTGCTTGATTTCTTCTGAAGATGCAATTGCCGTCCGTAATTCTTCAAAGGGATTACCATAATTAAGAAAGTCTATTCCGTTCTCAAACCAATTCATAACATCAGCCACAACATCATTATCCATGTAAGTAATCCCCAAATAGGAAAGTAACGGCAGATTTTTTGAAAGACCTTCGCTGATTTTTAGCCTGGTGAATACACCCTTAAGGTTTATTTCGTCCCCTTTTCGAAGAAAGAGCCCGGATTTTCTGCCTGTCTCCAGCTTCACTCGGTCCAGGCTTTCATTCACCACTACGCCATCCTTAACATGAAGGACATATCTGTACTCTGCCGCCCCGGTTCTGAAAAATATTTTGAATTCTGTTGGGTTATTTCTTCCTTCTTCCGAAAATATAAACGGCTTAACAGGGTACTTATTGAATTTATAGTCAGCGCTGCCATTCTGCTTTGTGGCGTAAACCGGTCTCAGCACCATAGTTCCCAGTGTTTGAAGGGCTTCCAGGACATTCGACTTTCCTCCACCATTAGGGCCATAAATGGAAGATACAGGCAGAAACAATTGATCATCAGTATCTTTGATGATTCGATCTGTATGTTCTGAAATTGCAGCGGCCTGCATATCAAAGGTTATTTCGTCTCTGACGCTTTTATAGTTCTTAACCGAAAACTGACATAACATGGCATCTTCCTCCAATACAAACGCCTACGGTTTTCACCATCTTGCAGCATCATATTAACGCCATTTGTTAGTTATGTCAATCAATCCGTGAAATTGTCTCGCATTTGGCTCTGTAAATTCGTTTTATGACATTTTGCACAATATAAGTATGTCTGCAAATAATAAATGTATAAATCCAATTATATGAATTATAGCTTTCAAAAAAATCCCCGTCAAGGGGGGAAAAAGGGGCCAGGCCCCATTACGGAAGTGTGAACGCGAGTTCACATTTTCGTAATGGGGCCTGGCCCCTGTACTTACACTAGCAGGATGCCGAGGACGTCCTTGGAGAGGGAGGAGATGAGCTCCATCTCGGACTGGATCTCGGTGCGGCGGGAGGCGCCCAGCTTCTCCACGATGAGGATGTGGTCAGCGGAGGTGACGGCCTCCATGGCGGGAGCATCCAGCAGGGGATTCCCGGCGCAGACGAGGTTCCGAGCGCCCTTCCCCTTGAAGACCTCGCAAAGCGCCTTCAGGGTCTCATCAGGGATGGTACCCACCAGGGCGATGCTCTCCCCCGGATCTGCCACCATGGCGGACATCCTCGCCACCATGAGCTCCGAGATCTGCTCCTTCGTCCGTGCCGCGAGCTCTCCATGCTCCAAATGGCGGATTCTGGCATCGATGCGGCCTTTCGGCTTTTCATCCTTATAGATCCGGCCCAGGATGGGCAGACCGTAGGCACCGCGCAGTTCCTCCTCGGTCTTTACCGAGCCGCCCAGCACATACACCACCGCATACCAGAAGCAGACGAGGAAGATTCCGCCCGCAAAGCCCACGATGGCATACTTGATCACGCCGGAGGCATTGAAGGTGACGATGGGGCTCTCCTTCTTCAGGTCGATGAGTTCCTCCTGGTTCTCCAGAAGCTGCTGGTTCAGGTTCAGATACTCATCCGTGTAGGATTCCTGCGTCGTCCGGACCTTGATGGAGGCGGAGGAATTCGCATCGTCGTAGTTGATGTGTTCGTTCTTCTCAGTGATGGCCTTGATGTCGTGCTGGTGGATCTCCCGGGTGATGGTATCCGAGGTGGAGAGCATCTTCCCGGATATGACGGAAAGGAGTTCCTTCGCCTTGGCCTCGGTGGCGCCCACAGCCTCGATGGTGATCATATCCGCATCGTAATTCACGTAGAAACGGAACATCTCGCTGACATAGCGGTCATCGGAGTCCATCCCCAGAAGGGACCGGATCTGATCATAGAGGGCATTGTCCACCACCATGCGGGAGTAGGCTGCCAGGACAGAATCCGTGTAGTTTACGTCCTGCAGACCCAATTCCGGATTGATCTGATAGTTGGTGGTGACATAGTAGGTGGCGGTGGCCCAGTAATAATCATACGGGTCCAGGTTCATCAACATGGAGTCTCTCTGATACTCCGCAATCTGATCCCTCTTTTCTTCCGTACGGGAGATGGTCTCCTCCAGCTTGGCTTCGTTCTGTTCATACTCCCAGATTTCGAAGCTGTTTTCCAGTTTCTCCTGTTCATCCATCATCTGGCTTTTGTAGGAATTGTAAGCACGGAGGAGCCGGAAGCCCCCCATCAGGACCGCCAGAACGGCGGCCCAAACAAGAGCCCGGCGCCAGTGCTTCACCACGGTGACGAACAGGTCGCGGAGGTCAATCTCCATCTCTTCTTCCCGATTAAACTGAACCTGCATAATACATACTCCTTTTGATGACTTTCTCTTTGGACGGTACCTGTCCGCTCTTAAGCGATGTGTCCCTTTGCGGAGATAACGGCGATGACATCGTCCACGTATTTCTCACAGATTTCGTCGGTGGAGGCTTCCACCATGACGCGGATGACAGGCTCCGTGCCGGACTCCCGGACCAGGATGCGGCCGGTGTCACCCAGCTCTGCTGCCACCTTCGCCACGGCAGCCTTCACATCGGGGTCGTTCTGGGCATCGGGCTTACTCTTCACCCGGACGTTCTTTAACACCTGGGGGTAGAACACCACGGGAGCAGCCAGCTCGCTCATGGGCTTCTCCTTCGCCAGCATGACTTCCATGAGCTTCAGGGCCGTCACCAGGCCGTCGCCGGTGGTCTCGTACTTGGAGAAGATGATATGCCCCGACTGCTCCCCGCCGATGCGGTTCCCGGTCTGGACCATGTTCTCATAGACGTACTTATCTCCCACCTTGGTCTGGTCATACTCGATGCCCACCTTGTCGAGAGCCTTGTAAAGGCCAAAGTTGCTCATGACGGTGGTGACCACCTTGTTGTTCAGGAGTTTGCCGCGCTCCTTCATATAGAGGCCGTAGATATACAGGATGTGGTCACCGGTGATCACACCGCCCTTTTCATCTACCGCCAGGCACCTGTCGGCATCCCCGTCAAAGGCAAAGCCCACATCCAGACCGTTTTCCACCACAAACTTCTGTAAATACTCAATATGCGTGGAGCCGCAGTCGGTGTTGCTGTTGTATCCATCGGGGGCATCGTTCATCACATAGGTCTTGGCTCCCAGGGCATCGAAAACTCCCTTTGCGATCTGCCAGGAGGCGCCGTTGGCCACATCCAGGCCCACCTTCTTATCCTTAAAGCCGTACTTACTCAAGGAGATCAGATGCCCGATGTAGCGGTTCCGGCCCGCCACATAGTCCACGGTACGGCCGATGCCGTCCCGGTGTGCCACGGGAACTTCACACTTCCCGTCGATATAATCTTCGATCCCCAGGATGGTCTCCTCGTCCATCTTCTCCCCGCTGCCGTTGAGGAGCTTGATGCCGTTGTCGTAATAGGGGTTGTGGGAGGCGGAGATCATGATGCCGCAGTCAAAATCGTCCACCCGGGTGATGTAGGCCACGGAGGGGGTGGTGGTGACATGCATGATGTAAGCATCCGCACCGGAGGCCATGAGCCCCGTGCAGAGGGCGTACTCAAACATGTAGGAGGACCGGCGGGTGTCCTTCCCGATGACGATGCGGGCCTTCCGGCCCTGCTTCGCGCCATAGTACCAGCCCAGATACCGGCCGATCTGGATGGCGTGCTCAAAGGTCAGATTCTCATTGGCCTCCCCGCGGAAGCCGTCGGTTCCGAAATACTTGCCCATTTATATCTCCTCCTTGTGGATGATCTCACCGCTGTTTTTGTAGATGCTGTTTTCAGGAACAACGCCTCTTACACAGGAGGTGGGATAAACATTGGAGTTACGGCCGATGACGGTTCCCGGATTGCAGACGGAGTTGCAGCCCACTTCCACATGGTCCCCCAGCATAGCGCCGAACTTCTTCAGTCCGGTCTCCACCTGTTCGATGCCATTGTGGACGATGACCAGTTTCTTATCGGATCTTACATTGGAGGTGATGCTTCCGGCCCCCATATGGGAATAGTACCCCAGGATGCTGTCGCCCACGTAGTTGTAGTGCGGGGTCTGCACATGGTCAAAAAGAATGACGTTCTTCAGCTCCACGGAGTTCCCCACCACGCAGTCCGCACCCACCAGAGCCGATCCCCGGATGAAGGCGCAGTGCCGCACCTCGGTGTTCGGACCGATGATGCAGGGAGCCCCCAGATAAGCGGAAGGGAAGACCTTTGCGGTCTTATGCACCCAGACCTGAGGCTCTCGCTCCTCATACTCCGCAGGATCCAAGGTCGCCCCCAGGGCGATGATCATGTCCTTGATCCCTTTCAGGGCCTCCCAGGGGTAGGTAAACTGCGACAGGTAATCCGCCGCCAGGGTATGATCCAGATCATATAAATCTTTGATGGTATACATTACAGGCGCTCTCCTTTCTCGATGTCCAGGAAATACTTGTAGGTACCCACCGTCAATTCGTCACATGCTGCTTCATCACAGGCGATGACGGCTCCGTTATGCATCTGCAGGGCAGAGCAGGTCCACTTCTGGCTCACACTCCCCTCGACAGTCGCTGCCAGTGCACGGGCCTTGTTGTGGCCGTTTATGAGGATCAGCACCTCTTTGGAGTCCGTCACGGTACCCACGCCCACGGAGAGAGCCTGAGCCGGAACCGCCTCGGGGTCATTCCCGAAGAAACGGGAGTTTACGATGCGGGTATCGGTGGTGAGGGTCCGAACCCCGGTGCGGGAGGCCAGACTGGTGAAGGGCTCGTTGAAGGCGATGTGTCCATCCACACCGATGCCCCCCATGAAGAGATCAATGCCGCCGTAGGATGCGATCTTCGCCTCATACCGGGCACACTCCCCGACCGGATCGTCCGTCATGCCGTTTAGGATGTTGATGTTCTCCGGTTTCATATCCACCAGATGGTTAAAGAAGTTGTCATGCATGAAATACCAGTAGGACTGGTCATGCTCTCTGGGAAGGCCCAGGTACTCGTCCATGTTAAAGGTCACCACGTTTGCGAAAGA
>JAFYFY010000061.1 GCA_017543485.1 Lachnospiraceae bacterium
ATAGCCTTTTGTTCTTAGAATAATCAGTTTTAGATTGCTGTTGTCAATTTGTTGTCATCAACTAAACAAATATGCTTGCAGCCCGCATAAATACAGGGGTTCCGAGATCGATGTTATTATTCGTATTCCACCGTCGCAGGGGGCTTGGGTGTGTAATCGAAGAGGACGCGGTTGATGCCGGGCACCTCGGAGATGATCCGCTTCACCAGATGGTCGATGAGCTCATTCGAAAGGTGCTCCACGGTAACCTCCATCACATCCGTGGTGTTGATGGCCCGGATGATGCAGGGCCAGTCAAAGGTCCGCTTTCCGTCCTTCACGCCGGTGGACTTAAAGTCAGGCACCACTGTGAAGTACTGCCATACCTTGCCCTCGAGTCCGTTCTTTGCAAACTCCTCCCGAAGGATGGCATCGGACTCCCGGACTGCCTCCAGACGGTCTCTGGTGATGGCACCGGGACAGCGCACACCCAGACCGGGGCCGGGGAAGGGCTGACGATAGACCATGTTGGCGGGGAGGCCCAGGCGCTCACCCACGATGCGGACCTCGTCCTTGAAGAGGATCTTCACGGGCTCCACCAGTTCGAACTGCAGGTCCTCAGGCAGACCGCCGGCATTGTGATGGGCCTTGATCCCTGCTTCGCTCTCCAGGATATCCGGCCAGATGGTGCCCTGTGCCAGAAACTCGATGCCGTCCAGCTTCTTCGCCTCCTCGGCAAAGACCTCGATGAACTCGCCGCCGATGATCTTGCGCTTGGTCTCGGGATCCGTCACGCCTGCCAGCTTGTCCAGGAACCGGTCCGTGGCGTCCACATAGATCAGATTCGCCTTCATCTGGTTCCGGAAAACTTCGATGACCTGCTCCGGCTCGCCCTTGCGAAGAAGGCCGTGGTTCACATGCACGCACACCAGCTGGTCGCCCACCGCCTTGATGAGCATGGCTGCCACCACCGAAGAATCCACGCCGCCGGAGAGGGCCAGCAGGACCTTTTTGTCTCCGATCTGCGCTCTGAGTGCCGCAAGCTGATCCTCGATAAATGCATCCGCAAGCTCGGGGGTCGTGATCCGGACCATATCGTCCGGCCGTCTGTCTGTTGCCATGGGATATCCTCCTGTTTTTGATCGGCGGTGGGATCCATCGCCGGTTACCAAGATCTGCCAAAAAACTACAGGCAAATTTTCTCAGATAATGCAGGGTTTTGCAATCTTTTTTTCGGGCCTTCGTCCAGGGGAAAGCGCCTTACGCCCAGGGGTCCTCCGCCGTGGGGATCCGGATGTCGGAGAGACACTGGATCTCGTTTAAGAACCACTGTCCCGTGGAGGGCTTTTTGCGGAACTTGATGGGTCTGGGGGAATCCGCACCGGCGCTCTGCACATAGAGCACCGCCCAGTTCTCGTTGTCAAAGGAATAGGGATTCTCGCTGACCTTTACGGTGTAGGGCGTCGTGGGTTTATAGCTGTTGTCCACAGTGGCGCCGTCAAAGAAGGAGAAGGGCTTGTAATATTTGCCCGCCAGGCGCTCCTGAATGAACTGCTTTTCCATATTGGAGACGGATTCGGGGCCCTTTAAAAAGTCCAGCATCTCGTAGACGGCGTCCGGATCCTGCTCATAGGCGCACAGCGCCGCCAGTGTCAGAGCCGCGGTCTTAAAGGGCGTATCCAGGGAGGCCTCCGGCAGAGCCTGGAGCTCTGACAGGTTCTTCGGAAGTGCGGCGAGGGTGATGGTCTCCGTGCGGTTCGTGCCCTTTCCGACGACGGATCCCACCGCGCCTGCGATGGCGTTTCCCGCCTTATCGGCGGCTCCGGAAATGGCGCTCCCGGCCTTGGAGACAAAATCGCTCCCCAGTGCTCCGTTTACCTGATTCTTCAGATTGTCGAACAGTCCCATGGTCTTTTCCTCCTTTGCATCCTGCTGTGTTTCGTTCAAGCGAACTGTCACGTGTTCTCCCACGCGTCAGGTCCGTGTTACCCCGTGATCTCCCAGCACTCCCCTGCCGAAAGGTCTCTGATCTGCATCTCTCCGCCGGGCAGTACCACCTTTGCCGTCCCCGGTACATCCGCCGTGATCCGGGCTTTTCGAAGCTTTCCCTTTTCCCAGGCGATGTCCACGGTGAAAGCACCCTTGGCCCGAAGGCCCGTGACTTCGCCGCTCTCCCACTTTGCCGGAAGGGCGGGAAGGAGTCTGATCTGTCCAACCGTGCACTGCAAAAGCGCCTCGGCGATGGCAGCCGCGCCGCCGAAGTTCCCGTCGATCTGGAAGGGCGGATGGTTGTCAAAGAGGTTCGGCAGCGTGGAGGCGGAAAGCAGCGTCCGCAGGTTCTCATACACCTTCTCCGCATCCCCCAGCCGCGCCCACATATTTGCGATCCAGGCCCTGCTCCAGCCGGTATGCCCGCCGCCGTGGGAGAGACGCCTCTCCAGGGTGGCTCTGGCCGCAGCCGCCAGCTCCGGGGTCTCCCCGGGGGTGATGAGATCCGCGGGGTAAAGGGCAAAGAGCTGGGAGATGTGGCGATGTCCGATCTCCACCTCGTCGTAGTCCTCCGCCCACTCCTTGATCTGACCGTACTTGCCGATCTCGGGCTGGGGAAGTCTGGGGAGAAGCTCCCGGAGCGTATCTGCAAAGTCCGCATCCGTACCCAGAAGCTCCGTCGCCCGGATGGCATCCCGGAAAAGGCAGGTGAGGATCTGGGAGTCCATGGAGGGACCGATGCACATCTTCCCCTCCGCACCGCCCGGCAGGCGGTAGGTGTTTTCCGGAGAAACTGACGGATTCGTCACAAGTCTTCCCTTGTCATCCTCCGTGAGAAATTCCGTGAAAAACGCCGCAGCTTCTTTGATGAGGGGATAATGCGCCTTCAAAAAGCCCAGGTCCTGGGTATATTCATAATGTTCAAACACATGGAGAGCCAGCCAGGCGCCGCTCATGGGCCAGATGGTGGCGGGGATCCATTTGTCCTGGGGCGCGGTGTCTCCCCAGATGTCCGTATTGTGATGGCAGACAAAGCCGCGTTCGATGCCGTACATCTCCCGGGCGGTCTTTCGCCCGTTTTCACAGACCCTCTGCAGCAGGTCAAACAGGGGCAGATGGCACTCGGAGAGATTCCCGCTCTCCGCCGGCCAGTAGTTCATCTCCGTGTTGATGTTCACGGTAAAGCGGCTCCCCCAGGCAGGCCACATATCCTCGTTCCAGATCCCCTGGAGGTTCAGAGGCTGGGTCCCGGGACGGCTCCCGCTGATCATCAGGTACCGCCCAAAGTTGTAATACAGCTCCATAAGCCCGATGTCGTCCCGGTCCTTCACGGCCTTCAGACGCTCATCGGTGAGGAGCGCCTCTTTTCCGGCATTCGTGTCACCTTCCTGGCCCGGGCCCTGCAGGGAGAGTCCGACGCGGCGATAGAGACTCTGATAATCCGCCACATGCGCCCCATAGAGGTCCTCCCAGGACTGCTTCAGGGCGTCCCGGGCATCCGCCATGGCCTGCTGCCGGTAGTCTTCCAGATAGAAGCTTGTTCGCGCCGATACCGCCACCAGCGCTTCCTCGGCCCCTTCCACGCGGACCTCACCCCCCACGGTGCGGACCGATCCTCCTTTGGATACCGCATAAACCGCCGCGGCAAAGAAGATCCCGTCCGCGGATCCTGTTCCGCCGGTGTACAGGATCCCGTTCTCCGCGCAGGGGCGGCAGTTGTCATAGTAATCATCCCGTCCCCCCAGGCCGCAGGAAAAGCTCACCCTGCCGGGCTCGGAAGCCGAGAGTCTGAGGAGGAGCACCTGGGCCGGATGGGATGCGAGGATCTCCCGGGTAAAGGTGACTCCCCCTGCTGCGTAGGTGATCCGCGCCGTCGCGGTCTCCAGATCCAGGGTGCGCCGGTACTGCGTGATCTCCCCGTCCCCGTGATCCATCAAGAGCGAGAGATCCCCCAGGGGCATGTAGTGGCGGGACCCTTCCGGCACCCCGGCCATCTTTGCCATGGCGGTCTGCTCCGCCTGGGAGATCTTCCCTTTTTTCAAAAGCTCCCGAACCTCCCGCAGTCCCTCCTGCGCATCGGGGTTTACCCGGGACCTGGGGCCTCCGGACCAGACGGAATCCTCATTCAGGGAGATGCGCTCTCGGCCTGTCCTTCCGTAGACCATGGCTCCCAGGCGCCCGTTCCCCAGGGGCAGCGCCTCGCTGAAGTTTTCCGCCGGGTGTGTGTAGCTGAGCAGGTGTTCCTTCATAACTTCCTCCGCGTTTCCAAACCTATGGATTATCTTAACACAAAAGCGAAAGACGCTCCACAGTCAGATGGAAAAAGTCCTCTTTGCTGGACAATTCCTCCGAAAAGCCTATAATGTATAGGGAATTGGCCATATGAAGGTCAATCGTCTATCACATTTCAAAGGAGGTAGTAAAATGTTCGATTTCCTGAGTTGGATCCCCGCGATCATCCAGGCCGTTCTGCTCCTGGTGGTTGCATGGATCATCGCAGCGATCTGCCGGTCGCTGGCCACCAAGCTGTTAGACAAGCTCTTTTCCAAGAAGCTGGCTGCATCCGCCGATGATGTGAAGGGCAGCTATCAGGAATCCATCAAGATGGCGGGCAATCTGGTCTTCGCCGTCGTCTTCTTCCTGTTCCTGCCTGCCGCACTGGACAAGCTGGGCATGAGCAGCGTCACCAGTCCCATCACCGCCGTGGCGGCGAAGTTCCTGGGCTTCCTGCCCAGTCTGGTGGCAGCCGGCATCATCATCGCATTCGGTGCTTTCCTGGCGAAGCTCTGCGGACAGCTTTTAAAGAAGATCCTGAAGAAAACGCCTCTGGATTCTCTGCAGACCAAGTGCAAGATCACCCCGAAGCCCGGCAGTGAGTTCTCCGATATCATCGCAAAGATCGCCTATGCCCTGATCCTCGTGATCTTCGTGGTGGCAGGCATCGAGGTCCTGGGGATCCCCGCCATCAGCCAGCCCGCAACGGCCATGGTGGCGCAGATCTTCGCCTTCATCCCCGCGCTCTTTGCCGGGATCATCCTCATCGTCTTCGGCGTCTTTCTGGGGAACCTGGTGGGGAACCTGGTGCAGTCCATCCTGGCGGGCACCGGCATTGACAAGTTCTCCAAGGACACCTATCAGAAGGGCATGGAGAATGCGGCTCCCGCATCGAAGATCGTGGGCAGCGTGGTCACCGTGGTGATCGATGTGCTCTTCGTGGTCTCCGGCATCAAGGTGCTGGGCATCTCCGTACTGACAAAGGTAGGGGATTCCGTCATCGGATACCTGCCCTCCATCCTGGCGGCATGCCTGGTGCTGCTGGCCGCATGGGCTCTGGCAGGCTGGGTGGCCAAGTCCATCGTGAAGGCCTATCCCAAGGCAAAGGGACTGGCCGTGGCAGCACAGGCCGGGATCATGATCCTGGCGGTCTTTATGGCCATCAGCCAGCTGGGCATCTCCCCCGACATCGTGGAGACTCTGTTTAAGTGGGTGTGCATCGGTGTCGCCGCAGCCTTCGCTCTGGCCTTCGGCCTGGGTGGCAAGGACTGGGCAAAGGACAAGCTGGATCAGGTCTCCAAGAATGCAACGGACCAGCTGGAGGATAAGAAGCAGGACTAAGACATATCTGAGATGATAAAAAGAGCCCACCCTCAAAATCGAGGGTGGGCATGAAAAAAGGGGACGGTTCCGGATCGCCAGAGTGCGGCGATCCGAAACCGTCCCCATTTTTTCATTCTCCAAGGCAAAGGTGAAGCCTTTGGCAAGGCGACCGCGCAAGGCGACCGCGCAGCAAGAGGCGGGGAGTTTGCAAAGCAAACTCCAAGGCAAAGGCGAAGCCTTTGGCAAGGCGACTGCGCAGCAGTCGGCTATCCCATAATGACTTCCACGTTGTACTCGCTCTTCCCTTTCTCATAAGGGATCACGGTGCCGGCAATCTCCTGTCCGTCCACGATGAGCTTGGAAACGCCCTTCTGGACACCGTTCTGCTTCACGTTGATGTGGTAGGTGGCACCGCGGTACTTTCTGGTGACGGTGAAGTCGCCGAAGTCAGCGGGGACACAGGGGTCTACGGAGAGGCCCTTCAGAGTCGGGTACACACCCAGGATGTACTGGGAGATGTTGACAAAGGTCCATGCTGCGGTACCGGTGAGCCAGCTGTTCTTGCCCTCGCCGTGGAACTTCGCGTCGCGGCCTGCCACCATCTGGCAGTAGATGTAGGGCTCGGTGCGGTGGATCTCGCTGATCTCCTCGGTGTAGGCAGGGCAGGTCTTTCTGTAGATCTCGAAGGCTCTGTCGCCGCGTCCCACCACGGTCTCCGCGATGGAGACCCAGGGATTATTGTGGCAGAAGATACCGGCGTTCTCCTTGTACCCGGGGGGATAGGAGGAGACTTCACCGAGTTCTTCGTGATACACGGTGTATGCGGGCTGCAGGATCATAATGCCGTACTTCGTATCCAGACGCTCCTTCACGGAATCCAGTGCCTGGACAGCCTGGCCGGTCTCCTTGCCGACACCTGCCAGGACGCAGAAGCCCTGGGGCTCAATGTAGATCTGGCCCTCTTCGCACTCCTTGCTTCCCACCTTGTTGCCGTAGGAATCGTAGGCGCGGATGAACCATGCGCCGTCCCATCCCGCATTCGGATCCAGGAGGATCTCTTCCATCTCCTCCGCTGCCTTGCGGGCTCTGGCCGCTTCATCGGTAAGGCCCTTCAGGTCGCACAGATCCGCATATTCTTTTCCGTACTTCACGAACATGCCGCCGATGAAGACAGACTCTGCCACGGGGCCCTCGGAAGGTCCGAAGGTCTGGAAGGACTCTCCGGGCTGCGTGGAGTGGCAGTTCAGATTCAGGCAGTCATTCCAGTCGGCTCTGCCGATGAGGGGCAGCTTGTGCGGTCCTCTGTGGGTGTTGGTGAACTCAAAGGATCTGCGCAGGTGCTCCATCAGGGGCTGTGCCACGGACTCATCATTGTCGAAGGGCACCATCTCGTCCAGGATGGAGACATCTCCGGTCTCCCGGATGTAGGCGTTGGTGCAGGCCACCAGCCACAGGGGATCGTCGCCGAATCCGCTTCCGATGTCGGCATTGCCCTTCTTGGTCAGGGGCTGGTACTGATGGTATGCGCTGCCGTCCTGGAACTGGGTGGAGGCGATATCGATGATGCGCTCTCTGGCTCTCTCGGGGATCAGATGCACGAAGCCCAACAGGTCCTGGCAGGAATCGCGGAATCCCATGCCGCGTCCGATGCCGGACTCGTAATAGGATGCGCTGCGGGACATATTGAAGGTGACCATGCACTGATACTGGTTCCAGATGTTCACCATGCGGTTTACCTTGTCGTTGGAGGACTGCACGGTGTACTTGGAAAGGAGGCCGTCCCAGTACTTTGCCAGCTCATCGAAGGCGGCGTCGAACTTTGCGTCGGTGTCGAACTTTGCCAGCATCTCGTTTGCGGGCTTTTTGTTCACCACGCCGGGAGCCTCGAACTTTTCGTTCTCCGGATTCTCCACATAGCCAAGGAGGAAGATCAGGCTCTTACTCTCCCCGGGCTGCAGGGTGATGTCCAGCTGATGGGCTGCGATGGGCTGCCAGCCGCTGGCCATGGAGTTGGTGAGCTTTCCTTCCATCACGGCCTTGGGGGCATCGGGCTCCTCGTAGTAGGCACCCATGAAGGCATCCTTGCTGGTGTCAAAGGCTGCCACGGGAGCGTTCACGGAATAGATGGCATAGTGGTTTCTGCGTTCTCTGTACTCGGTCTTGTGGAAGATGGTGGAACCTGCCACTTCCACTTCGCCGGTGCTGTAGTTTCTCTGGAAGTTCTTCATGTCATCGTCCGCATTCCAGAGGCACCACTCCACATAGGAGAAGACAGTGAAGCTCTTTGCCGCAGAGGAGGTATTGGTGAGGACCAGGCGGGTCAGCTCGCAGTTGTCCTTTAAGGGGACGAAGCTCAGCACATCCGCCGAGATGCCGTTTTTTGCACCGTGGAATCTGCTGTAGCCGATGCCGTGTCTGCACTCATACTCGTCCAGTTCGGTCTTGGTGGGGCGCCAGCCGGGATTCCAGACCGTGTCGCCGTCCTTGATGTAGAAGTATTTTCCGTTGCAGTCGATGGCAGTGTCATTGTAGCGGTAGCGGGTCAGACGAAGGAGTTTTGCATCCTTGTAGAAGGTGTAACCGCCGCAGGTATTCGAGATCAGGGAAAAGAACTCATTACATCCCAGGTAGTTGATCCAGGGAAGCGGGGTTCTGGGAGTGGTGATGACGTACTCCCGGTATGCGTCGTCAAAGTAGCCGAATTTCATTTGCGTATCTCCTTCTTATGTTTGATATTTTACATGAAAGCCCGTAAAACAGGCAGTTCATGCGGTATCCTTTTGAAAGTGACACTGGCGTCATACCAGCTCGATCTCCACCTCCCGGATCCTGCCCTCATCCATGCGAGCCAGCACATCCGGGGGGATCTTGCCGTTCTCGTAGGTCTGGGTCCCTTCCGCGGACCAGACGGCCACGCGGCCCAGCTCATACTGTCCGGGGATGTAGTCCTTCTTTTCGGAGAGGTAGTAGCTCACCAGCGTGTGTCCCATAAAGCGGGCGCTGATCTTTTGCCTGTCGCCGATGAGGTACTCGGGGATCAGGGGCTTCGGCCGGAACTTCCGGTTTCCGTCCGCATCCGTCACCACGGGCTCTCTTCCGAACATCATGATCTTCCACATCTCCAGAAACTCCGCGGTGGAGCCGGAGAGTCTGGCCACAAAGCCTCTGCCGTGGAGCGCGCTGTTGGGATTGGCGCTGCTGACGATAAAGGAGCTGTTTTCCAACGGGCTTCTGCCGTAGGTATCCTCCGGCAGGAAGGGCACGCAGGCTCTTCGGAAGTCCCACAGGAACTCTTCATACAGGCCTGCTTTTAAGAGCTCCAGGATGTATTTGTACTCCATGTGGAGCCAGATAGACTCATTCTCCAGCCACCCCGGGACAAAGGCCGTGCAGCGTCCGATCTCGAAGGGTTCCTCCTTCAGGGAGTCGCAGACCTTGTACATCTCCAGCTTCCGGTCGAAGAGACCGCTCTCCCGCACCTTGTCGTAGAGGTTCTTTTTGTCCTCCTGGGTCCGGAGCAGCTTCATATAGTGGACCGCTCCCTCCAGGAAGGGAGGCAGGGGGATGCGCTTCATCCCGTGAAACAGGATCTTTTCCTCCTGCTCCTCGAAGTCCCGGATCTCATACCGGTAATAGGTGACAGGCAGGCCGTCTCCGTCCTTCACCGCCCGGATCACGGCATCCTCCAGGATTCCCAGATACAGGGACAGGATATTCCGGACGATGCTGGCGGGCATTTCCGTTTTTTCCGGCTGCACGCCCGCCTTCAGCCCTGCGCGGTAGCGCTCTCTGGCCCGGTTCGCGCGGTTCCAGAACAGGGATCTGTCCTCCTCCGACTTCGGACCGGGGGTGACATATTCCTCCAGACCCGACACCAGCTCCCGTACAAAGGCTGCGGTCTGTTCGGGGATCCGGACCCCTCTGGAATGCCGGTCCGTCATATCCTTCAAAAAGCGCACCAGTCTGGTGAGCTCGTAGGTCTCCGCCAGGGAGGATCCAAAGAGTGCCGGCAGTCCGTTTAAGGCATCATACCAGCCGGGACGTCCGCCTTCCATCTCCACCCCCAGCTGTTCGGGATCCAGCATGCTCACCTTGCAGCTGGCCAGGACAAAGAGCTTGGACATCAGATCCGAGGTCAGGACCCCTTCCGGCGTCTCCTCCATCTGCCCTTTTCCTTCACCCTGCGCGGCGTCCTCCAGGAAGTGGTACTGCCGCAGGCCGTTTTCCGTCCGCTCATAGCGCTCTTTACGGGGCAGGACATGCTTTCTCATCCGGTACCAGGTGTAGTCCTCCGCACCGTAGAGCAGCTCTTCCCCCCGCTCCGGATAGGCTTCCAGGAAATTTTCGATCAGGTCCAGGTTGTAGGTCCAGTGGTCGCTCCAGTACCCTTCGGAGAAATCCGCCTGCAGATCACATTCGGATCCTTCGATGGCCGCCTTCAGGAAGTCCTCCTCCCTGCAGCGGATGGTCCCGGGCTCCCGGTGATTGATCTTTCTCATGAGAGATACCAGATCTCCGGGGGCAAAGGGCTTTTCCAGAAAACGGGCCACTTCCTGCTTTGCGGATTCTCCCACCAGGGACAGCACCACTCCCGCATTCTTCATCCGGTAGGTCACGGGCTGCAGCACCAGCGGATTGTATCCGTCCAGCTGGATCAGGTTCATGAACAGCCGGATATTGAAATCGCCCGTATCGGGGAAGAAGAAGTTATCGCACCGTCTGTTCTGGTTCACATCCCGGTAGTTCCCGTTTCCCTGGGAATAGGGCTGGGGCGGAACCCGGAAGAAGTTGTAGTCGCGCTCTAAGTCCCCGTGCTTGCGGGAGCAGGTGTAGAAGATGTTCCGGCCGTCCCCCGTGAGGCTCACGGGGCTTCCGCCCCGCAGGAGGTTGTCCAGGAAGGTCTGTCTGCAATACCCGTTAAAGACGGGATCTCCCGTCAGGGTCTCGATGGGCGCCGTCAGGTCCTCCGCCAGCTCTCTGGCTCTGTCCAGCTTGTTTTCGAAATAGCCGGGCTCCGTGACTCTCGCCGCGAGCACCTCCAGGATCTCCTTGCTGCCGGCCTGTCCGAAGACCTCGTAGAAATGTCTCTTTTCGCCCTTTCCGACCTTGATCCGGCCTCCCGTAAAGGCGCAGGGCACCTGATTTTCCAGCACCTGTGCGGATCCCAGGATCTCCTCCACGGAATCGATCTCCAGGCGCATGGCCTCCAGCAGTCCCGTATCGGTGCCGAACACGCAGGTGGGATCCGCCACCACGGGGAGCAGCTCTCCGCCGGCGGAAACCGCCAGGAAATAGTTCCCCTCCTCGACTCTGGAGACGGTGGCACCGTCCTTGGTGGAAAACCGGACGCGGTAATAGGGCGTCTTATGCTCCACACCCTCCACCTGCATCCAGGCGCGCATGGTCTGGCCCATCTCCTTGTAGCTGCTTAAGGAAATGCCGTAGGGGATCAGGGACGGCATGCCATCCAGCACGGCGATCTCCGTGTCCCGGTCCGTGTTGTTCTCGATCTCCACGCGGCGTACCAGGCCTCCCAGATTTTCATCCGGCAGGATGAAGTACAGCACCCGCACCGTCAGGCCCAGGAAGGAATGATCCTCGATCTCCAGCTCGTTCATGCCGATGTGCATGGTGGTGATGGAGTGGGGATCCCGAAAGGGCTCCAGGACCCTTCCCCGGATCTTCAGAAAGGTGCGAAATCCCAGAGCGGGCACCAGCTGCCAGGACTGCTGAGCCGGATGGAACTCCATGATGGAATGCTCCTTGTCCTCGCTTCCGAAGCTGGTGATGGCCTGGCCGCGATTCACATAAAAGCTCCAGAGCGGCACCCCCGCCTTCCCGGCGATCCCGGGGAGGAAGCTGGCAAATTCCGGCATCTTCTGATAATTGTGGATGACGTAACGGTTCTGATCATCAAACATATGCAGTCTCTCCTCTTGCTTCCTCGGAGACATAAACTTCCACCTGATGCTCTTTCGAGGGATCCAGCTTCTCCAGATCCGCCCGGCGGATCCCGGGAACGCCTTCCCTTCCGCACAGCGCATCATAGGGCTTTCCGTCCAGAAGGATCCGGTCGGGCGCATATTCCTGCGGCGGCAGCTTCTTCGGGTTCCGGTAGACGACCCGCAGGGGCACTCCCGCAAAGGGGACTGTGATGCCGGCCTTTCCGTCTTCTCCGTACTGGTCCGGAAGCAGACGGGGGGCAAAGTACAGATCCCCGTCCAGACCCCGGATCCCGAAGACCTCCCGCACCACCGTCAGAAGGAGCCAGGATCCCGCTCCCGTCAGGTAGTGATAGACGCCTCTTCCCGTGGGATCGAAATACTCCGGGATCCCGGGATAGATCCGGGAGTGGGGGGTATCGGATGCATGGAGCGCCAGCGCATTCAGGGCCCGGAAGCCCTCTTCATAAAAGCCCCGTCTGTACAGCGCATTGGCATACATCACGGCCATATGGCAGAACACGGCGCCGTTTTCCTTCTGTCCGTAGGCGAATCCGAACATTCTCCCCATGTTCAGCTTCACTTCGTGAAAATCGGTGTTCAGGCGGTACCCGCCCAGCTGCGGTGCAAAGAGGTACCGGTCCGCGGCCCGGGAGATCTTCCGGGTCTGCTCTTCGGAGGCGGTGCCGCTCATGACGGTAAAGACCTGCCCCGTGAGCATCATGTCCGCTCTGCCGGATGCCGGGTCATACCCCTCCAGGGGCTGTCCGTCATTGTCGTAATAGGAATTAAACCAGCCGCAGTCCTCGGGTCCGTCGATCCATTCCCGGCTGCGGATGTTCTCCTCCAGCTGCGATGCAATGTGCCGCAGATCCTCCGCCAGCTTCCCCACGGCAAAGGCTTTTTTGCCCCCGGATACGCTGTGCAGGTTCTTCCGCGCAAAGGCGGTGAGGGCCTCGCTCTCCGCACCCTTTGCCGCATCCAGTAAAAGCTCCAGATCCGCCAGAAGCTCCAGGGAGTCCGTCCCTGCGCGCTTTCCCAGCTTCTCCGAAAGGTCCGCCAGAGCCCGCAGGTTTGCGGCATACATGGCGGTGAAGGGGATGCTCTCCCCCCGGTCTCCGGCCATATCCAGGGCGTCGTTCCAGTCCGCGCCCCGCAGGCGGATATGCCCGTGCTCTCCCAGATCCCGGGCAAAGGTCAGATTCTCCAGAAGCAGATGCTCCAGGACGGTGCCTTCATAGACCGCGCCGTCGGAAGTCCTCTGCAGGCATCCCTCCTCCGGCTTCCAGGCCTCGTCCCGCAGATCCCCGTGTCCTCCCAGGGCATCCTTAAAGTAGGGCGCGGGCTCCAGGAGAAATTCCAGGTCTCCCGTCTGATCCAGATAGAGCTCCACCGTCAGATAGGGCCACATGCCGTGGTCCATCCACACCCGGGGGATCCCGTTCCGGTCCGCCAGGAATTCACCCGGATTTGCTCCGATGATGGTGGCGTTGGAGCCGTCGATGCGCACGCCGGCGCAGTTACTCTTTAACAGCTCCCGGACGCCGCCCGGATTCATGAGAAGCAGGGCCAGGCAGTCCTGCCAGAGGTCTCTCCATCCCCGTCCTCCCCGGCCGTAGTCATGGTGAGGCAGGAAGGAGCAGCCGTAGATCCGGCGCAGGATGGGCTGGTAGTTCACCCATTTCATAAAGCGGTCGAAAAGGGGATCCGCGGTATGATAGGTGATGTTGTTCTGGTTCTGCCAGTGGGCTTTGGACTCCTCCAAAAGCTCCTCAAAGACATCGGGGGACAAAAGCGCGGTAAACCGGTCTCCTTTCAGATCCTCCTCCGGGTCTCCGTAGGCTAACGCCGTGATCAGTACCGCCGCCTCCCCGGGCTCCAGGGAAATTTCCGGGAATACCAGGCCGCCCATGGCTTCAAAGCCATCCACCGTATCCCCGGCATGGGCGGCATTCGAAAGGTCTAAGAGTCCCAGGGGAGAGGTCAGGCTTCCGCCTTCTCCCATGAGAGCATCCACCGTGGGCAGGGCCCCCTCCGGCAGGATCCCCTGCGCGTTTTCCGTGGAGAGCTTTGCATAGACACCGTAAAACAGGCGGTTAATCTGATGCCCCCGCTCGTCAAAGGTCAGGGTGGGACGGTTGCACACGCCGCAGTCCGTGACGGTGATTCGGTTTAGCATGGAGGTGACGTTCCGGTGATCCCGGATATTGTCGGCGCTTCGGCCGTAGATGGGGATCGCCGTCACCGTGCGGAGCTTTACGGGAGCTGCGCTCTCATTGGCGATCCGAAGGCGGATCAGCTCGCAGCGCTCTTTGGTATGGGGGACAAATGCCGTGATCTGCGCGGAGAGCTCTCCATCAAGTGACATCCTCGTCACTTTCTGCCAGAAAGCCCCGGCCTCCAGAGTGACCTTCTCTTTTTCCGCGCCCTCCAGACCGGCCGCAGCTTCATATCCGGCACCGATCTGTGCATCCGACATCCCCGCAGCGGACCAGGGGAGCTTTCCCTCCCGCAGGATCCAAAAATTCCGCGAGGATCTGTTTGCGTGGAGACTTTCGCTGGTGACGGGCTCTAACAGAAAGCTGTTCTGCCCCGTCTTGGAGTCTCCTCCGAAGGACGGCGTGACGCAGCTCATAACCCCGTTCTCATCCGCCAGCGGAAAATACAGGTAACTGTAGCGCCCCGGATCCTCCAGGAAAAAGGACCTTCCGTCTTCCGAATACGTGATCGATGACATACTCCCCCCTATTGTCTTACATTTTGAGAAAAAAGCCCTCTTTGACCGATTGCCATCAAAGAGGGCCGAGTTTCACTTCAAAAACCGGATCGGCACAGGCCGGTTCCGGCGGTCGATCCCGACTTATTCCTTGACACCGCCCAGGGCCACGCCCGCGATGATGTACTTGGAAAGGATCAGGTACACGATCATGATGGGCACGATAGTGATCACCAGGCCGGCGTAGATGATGCCGTAATCGGAACGGAAACGCTCACCGCGCATGAGCTGGACGAACATGGGCAGGGTATAGAGCTTCTGTCCGGTGAGGATCATGGACGGCGTATAGAAGTTGTTCCAGGATCCGATGAAGGCGAAGATGCACTGGGTCGCCACAGCGGGCTTCATCATAGGCACTGCGATGGTATTGAAGGTCCGGAACTCATTGGATCCGTCCACACGAGCGGCGTCCACGATCTCCAGCGGTAGTGCCGACTGCATGTACTGCCTCATGAAGAAGACCGTGGCAGGTGCGGCGATGGCCGGGATGATCAGAGGCCAGTAGGTGTTGCCCATGCCGATGTTGAACACGAACTTGAAGAATCCGATGGTGGACACCTGGGTCGGGATCATCATGATGCCCATGATGAAGGCCCATACCAGGGTGACGCCCCGGAATTTGTACACCACCACGCCGTAGGCGGTCATGGTGGAGAAGTACACGGAAAGGACCGTGGCGCTGACGGCGATGATCAGGGAATTCCCCATATATCTCCAGAGGGAGACGTTCTCATTCGCCTGGGCCAGGAGCTTCTGGAAGTTCTCCATGAAGTAATGGGACGGGATCAGGGAGAAGCTCTGCTGAATCATCACGCTGCTTCTGGTGGAGTTTACGATCATGGCCCAGAAGGGGAAGATGTTCAGGAAGCAGAGGAACACGCAGATAAAGTTCCGGAAGATCTTCGCCGCGAGGATGTTTCCGCTCATGCTTTCTTCTTTTGCCGCTTTTGCGGGTGCATTTGCTGTGCTCATTATGCCCATCCTCCTTTCCGTGCTGCCTTCAGCATCTTTCTTTCCTTGATGGCATCCTTATCCCTCATAAAGTAGAAGAGGGTCAGGGAGATGATCAGGGTGATGGCAAACAGGACCAGGGACGCTGCCGCAGCCTTGCCCAGCTGCTTGGATCCCGTAAATGCCAGATCACGGATATACATGGTGATGGTACGGGTGGTGTAGTCCGGATCTCCGTATCCGCTGGTGGTGAGGAGCTTGGGGATATCGAACATCTGCAGACCGCCGATGGCGGAGTTCACCAGGGTGAAGACCATGATGGGCCGCAGCAGCGGCAGGGTCACGCTGCGGAAGATCTGTCCCGAGGAAGCGCCGTCCACGCGGGCTGCCTCAAAGAGGGACGGGCTGATGCCGAGGATGCCGGCGCACAGCACGATCATTGTATTTCCATACCACATCCAGAAGTTGATAAAGGCGATGATGCCTCTGGTTGCGGTCTTTGTATTCAGGAATCGGTAAGGATCGTCCAGGATCCCCCAGGATGTGAGGATCTGGTTGATGGGGCCGTTGGGATAGTCAAACAGCTTGTAGAACAGAACGGAGATGGTGGCTGCCATCATGATGTTGGGCATGAAGACCAGCATCTTGTATGCGCCCTGCGCTTTCATTTTTACACGGGTGTCGGTAAACCAGACAGCCAGGAGCAGTGCCAGCAGGATCTGCGGGATGAAGTTTGCCACCCACATGATGATGGTGTTGCCGATGGCCTTGAAGGTATAGGTATCAAAGAGTTTTCCGCTGTCACCCACAAAGATGGCAGGGAAGTTGGAAAAGATGTTCTCCCCCTTGGCGCCGTAGAAGGTGGGGCCGATCTCCAGGTTGAACATTGCATCCGTCCAGCTTTCGCAGAAAGCCAGGCCGAAGGTATAAAGCAGGGGCCATAACTGGAAAATCAGGAATATGATAAAGAACGGCGCGACGAAAAACCAGCCCCAGCGGTCATATTCCACGGTCTTGCGTTTTTTCTTGTTTGCCATAACTTCCTCTCGATCCGGACTTCTTCGGATCACACAGTCTGTGCGGTATTTTTTGAGATACAAAGGGGGAGGGGGAGCAAGCTCACCCCTCCCCCGTGTGCTTTTCGTTACCTTACGGTAAAGGCGCGCCGATTACTCAACAGTCAGGTTCGGATAGGTCTCTCTGACAGCTGCCTTGAAGTCTGCAACTGCAGTGTCCTTATCCTTCTCGCCCAGGGAGTAAGCGGTCAGCTGGGTATCAAGCAGTTCGTTGATCTTCTGATCGTAAGCGCACATCCAGCTCACGTCGACCTGTGCAGCCAGAGGCTGGAACACTGCGATGAAGTCCTGTCCGCCAAGGAAGTCATAAGCACCCTTGCCTGCTGCGGAGAGGTTGTTCATAGCGGTCTTGTTGTTGACATAGTCCAGAGTCTCCTCGGACATCTTCTGCATGATCTCGGTGTTGCAGCAAAGAGCCTTCATGATCTGTCCAGCAAGTGCGGGATCAGCGCATCCAGCGGTAGCGCCGAGCCAAGTGCCGCCCCAGTAGTAGGAAGCAGGTCCCTGGCACATATTCCAAAGGCCGTAGGTGCCTTCGCCAACCTTGGTGCCGCCGCAGTTGGACTTGATGGTCCAGTGCAGGAACCAGGTGCATCCGAAGTAACCAAACACTTCATCGGTGGAAGGGCCGGCATTCCATGCATCGGTCCAGGGAGCGGTCTTCTGGGTCAGATCCTCGGACTCCAGAGCCTTAACAACATCCATGTACTCCAGCATTGCGGGATCCATGTGGAACACGCCGTCAGCGCTGACCCAGGGCTCGCTCTTGTTGGAGTTGAAGACGTTGGAGACATCGCCGTTAGCGGAAAGGATGCGGGTCTTGTCACCGGACTTCTCCTTGATCTCTCTTGCGGTCTCAAGGAAGCCGTCCCAGGTGCTGATCTTTGCCTGCATCTCTTCAGGGCTCTTCACGCCCAGGATGCTCTCAGCAAGGTCGGTACGATACATGAAGGCTCCGGGGCAGCTCTGCCACGAAACACCCTTGATGGTGTTGTTTCTCTGATCGGTAGCGATCTGGATGGTGTAATCATACATCTCAGACAGATCAGCCTGGGTCAGTCCGCAATCGGTGATGGGCAGGGTGTAATCGGAGTTGGTGTACTTCATGATGTAGCCTGCTTCGAAAGCGATGATGTCAGGATAATCCTGCGCATCGGGAGTCTGAAGCAGCTGGTCGATCTTCTCCTGGTAAACAGCGGAGTCACCGACGTTGACATACTCAACCTTCTCCTTCAGTCCGGGGATGGCATCGTAAACATAGTTCAGACGATCGCCCAGCTCGGTGTTCCAGGAATAGATGTAAAGCTTGTCGCCGTCAGCCAGAGTCTTGCTGCTGGCTGCAGGAGCGCTGCTGCTGTCGCCGGAGCTGGCAGTGCTGCCGCCGGTGGAGCCGCCATCGGAACCGCCACAAGCGGTCAGGCCGATGACCATAGTGGTTGCGAGCAGAATGCTCAAAATTTTCTTTTTCACTTTTTCATTTCCTCCTTTTAACAAAATAGTGAAAATAGTTACTGCGTATATATCCATATCACATCCGTGATATAAACGCCAAAGGGATGGCTTCGGGCTTTATCCGATCTGTGCCACGGACTCGCCCTTGTAGACCTCTCCGCCGATGACCACCTGCTCGGGTTTTACCTTGCCGGGCCGTTCCATGGCCTCGATCAGCTTCTTTGCGGCGATCTCTCCGATCTGCTCCGTGGACTGTCTCAGGGTGGTGAGCCTGGGCACCAGGTGTCTGCTGATCCGGATCCCGTCGTATCCCACGATGGAGATGTCTTCGGGGATCCGCAGGCCCTTGGCCTTGATCTCGTCGATGCCCCCCAGTGCAGAAAAGTCGTCCGGATAGAGGATGCAGGTGGGGGGTACCGGAAGGGCCAGCAGTTCTCTGGTCCGCTTCATGGCTCCGTCCGTATCACGGTAGTCCGATGTCCGGATGTATTCCTCGGGGATCTCCAGCCCCAGCTGCTTCGTGGTCTCCCGGAAGGTGTCCAGCCGGATGGAGGTCACGTCCCTGTCCTCTCCGTGGATTAGCGCGATCCGTCTGTGTCCCTGCTTGTAACAGAAGTTCACCAGATCCCGCATGCCCTGCGCATTGTCGCTCATGACGGCGGTGTGTCCTTCGTACACATGGTCGATGGAGACCACCGGGATGTCGCTGCGGACCAGCTCCAGAACCTCCGGAGCCAGAAAATCATTCACACAGGCGATGAGGACGCCGTCAAAGGAACGGTACCTTGCGTGGGCCAGATAGGTGAGGCGGCCCTCCTCGCTGCGTCCTTCGGTATTGATAAAAGTGAGGTCATAGCCCTGCTTTTCGACTTCGGTCTTGAAGTGGTCCAGCATCATGGCGAAGTATTCATGGGTCAGACCGCTGGCTGCGTGATCCTTGAAGAGCACCCCGATGTTCCGGGAGCGGTTGGTCTTTAGCATCTTCGCCGCGGAGTTGGGATAGTATCCCATTTCGGATGCAACCTGCCTGATATGCTGTTTCGTTGCCTCTCCGATGTCCGTGTGATCGTTCAGTGCCTTGGAAACCGTAGCAACCGAAACTCCGCAGACTTTGGAGATGTCCTTCATGGAAACCATCTCGCATCTCCTGTCTTGCGCGACCCTTTCAGTATCTCCGGATCTCGGTCCATCCCGGATCCGTTTGTACGAATCGCTGCACTTAATCCTTTAAGTAACCATACTATATACCATGATTTTTATTTTGGCAACCCCATTTTCGAAAATTTTATAGTAAATTTTACTTACTTAATCGATGTAAGTGTTTTCGCGTTTGTGCAATATTGCGAAAACGAAAAAGACCTCCCACAGGGGAGCATAGGCCTCCCACAGGGAGGCAAAGGCCTCCCATGGGGAGGCCTGAAGGGTCTGTCACTCTGTCATTCAGAACAGCTTTTTCTTTTTCCTGCCGCTGCCCTTGCCGGCACCGTCCCCGCCGGATCCGTCGGAGGGTCCTTCGCCGGTGGTATTGGCCACTGCGTTCAGGGTATCCCCGGAGAGCCTGTCGAACTCCCGCAGCGCTTCCTTCGCCTGAGGGCTGAGCTTCTGGGGCACCTGCACCACCAGGGTGATGTAGTGATCTCCGCGCACGTCCTTGTTTCTCCAGGAGGGGACGCCCTTTCCTTTCAGTCTGACACGAGTGTCGGTCTGGGTTCCGGGCTTCACGTCGTAGATCACCTTACCATCCACGGTGTCTACCAGCACGGGGCCGCCCAGGGCTGCCACCGCGTAGGAGATGGGCACCACGGAGTAGATGTCATAATCGTCGCGCTGGAAGATGGGATGGCGTCCCACGATGGCCTCCACCCGGACATCTCCTCTGGGACCGCCATTCACGCCGGGATCTCCCAGTCCGGGCAGGTTCACGGCCTGGCCGTTGTCGATGCCTGCCGGGAAGTCCACGGAGTAGCGCTTCTTCATGGGGATATAGCCGGTTCCGCGGCAATCCGGACATTTCTCACGGATGATCTTGCCGGTGCCGTGGCAGTCCGGGCAGGCTTCCACGCTGCGCATCATGCCCAGCATGGACTGTCTGGTGCGGACGATCTGGCCGTTGCCCTTACAGGTGGAGCAGGTCTCGGGGCTGGTGCCCGCCTTGGCTCCCGTTCCCTTACAGGACCTGCACTCTTCCTTGATGGTGAGTTCGATCTCCTTCTTGCAGCCGAAGACCGCCTCCTCAAAGGTGAGCCGCACGCTGGTGCGCAGGTTCTGGCCTTTCATGGGGCCGTTTCCGCCCCGGGAGGATCTGCCTCCGCCGAAGATGTCACCGAACCCGCCGAATCCGCCGCCTCCGAATCCGAAGAGGTCTCCGAAGATGTCGCTGAAATCCATGCCGCTGAAGTCGAATCCGCCGCCTCCGGCCGCTCCGTCAAAGGCCGCATGTCCGAACTGGTCATACTTCCTGCGCTTTTCGGGATCGCTCAGGACCGCATAGGCCTCCGATGCCTCCTTAAACTTCGCTTCCGCTTCCTTGTCCCCGGGATTCACATCCGGATGGTATTTCTTGGCAAGCTCACGGTATGCTTTTTTCAGCGCGGCCTCATCGGCGTTTTTGTCGACGCCGAGAACCTCATAGTAGTCACGCTTCTGCTCTGCCATCTTTCTTCCTTTCACGCACGGACAGGCACGCAGGTGTGCGTGCCGGTCCGTATCCGTTCCTTACTGTTTTTTCGGTGCGACGCGGTTATACCTCACGGAAGGATCCGTCGATCACGTCGTCATTTCCGCCGCCCTGCTGGGAGCCTTCGCCTGCGCCGGCGCCAGCTCCCGCTGCGCCGCCGGAGAAGCCGCCCATATCGGGGCCGGCACCTGCCGCGCCGCCCTGCTGGGCCTGGATGTTCTCATACATCTTGGTAAAGACGCCCTGTGCGGAATTGGTCAGCTTTTCCTTTGCAGCCTTCAGCTC
>JAFYFY010000062.1 GCA_017543485.1 Lachnospiraceae bacterium
AGTCATTATGAGACTGATCTTTGGCTTTTTGGTAGGAAGGAACGGATTTAAGGGAATTGCCATTTCTGAAGTATCTGCATGGATAGGCGCTTTTCTGATGCTCATGGTGACATACTATTGTTTAATTGGCAAAAGAACTAGTCTTGTGAGATTGTCCCACAAATGGCGGAATCTCTGATAAAATGAAACTGTCTTGCCCAAGGATGGACTGCCATAGTCGTTTTCATTACCGTGAAGCTTTACGGAAGAACGGAATCGTCATCTCAGACCGAAAACGCATCTTGAGATCCGATCCCATTTAAGAAGGAAAGGCCCGGGACCATGCCGAAAAACACACAGATCGTTATTGTTGAGGATGACAGGGATCTTTGCACCGGTTTGTGCAAAGCCCTGAAAGAGGACACCAGGAGCATCGTTTCCTGCGAGAACCTGAAGAGCGCGCGGGAACAGATTTTTTTATCCGATCCTGCGCTGCTCCTTTTGGACATCAATCTCCCCGACGGAAACGGACTGGATCTGGTGAAGGAGATCCGGGGGAAAAATCTGTCCTTCCCCATCATCCTGCTGTCCGCCAATGACACGGATGCGGATGTGGTGCGGGGACTCGAGCTTGGGGCGGATGATTATGTGACGAAGCCCTTTTCCTTAAGCGTCCTACGGGCCAGAGTGGCTACCCAGCTGCGCAAGCACGAGGCGACAGGCGCGGGAGACGTGATCCGGATCGGCGATTATGCCTTCGACTTTGACCGCATGCTCTTTACGGTGCAGGGAGAGGAAATTCCCTTAAGCAAGACAGAACAGCGTCTTTTAAAGCTCCTGGTATCCAACCGGGGCGTCACCCTCTCCCGGGACGAACTGATCGACCGGCTCTGGACGGATGGGGCGGAATATGTGGATGAGAATGCCCTTTCCGTGGCCATCAAGCGCCTCCGGGACAAGCTGGCCGCCAAGGACTACATCAGGACCGTCTACGGCCTGGGCTATCAGTGGGTGAAGAGCGATGAATGAATGGATCATGATCATTGCAGGGATCATCACTGCAGGATCCCTGGGCATAGCCATCTACAGAGAATGCAGCACCCGCAGGGTCATAAACCGCCTGCAGGAGATGCTGGAGGAAGCCATCCGCGGGGAGTTTAACGAAAGCGAATACAGTGAGGATCGGATCTCGAAGCTGGAATCCACCCTGGCGGATTACCTGCGCTCCTCCGCCCTCTCCGCAGAAAATGTCAAGCAGGACCGGGACAAGATCAGGACCCTGATCGCCGATATCTCCCACCAGACCAAGACCCCCATTGCGAATCTCATCCTGCACAGCGAACTCCTGAAGGAATCCGACCTCACGGCCGACCAGCGGGAGAGCCTCACCGCCATCGAGAATGAGGCAGAGAAGCTCCGGTTCCTGGTGGACGCCCTGGTGAAGCTGTCCCGCCTGGAAAACGGGATCCTGGTGCTGGAACCGCGGGCAGGAGATCTCTCCGGGCTGGTGCATGCGGTGGGCAGTGCGCTGCGGCCCAAGGCGGAAGGCAAAGGCCTCTACCTTCATGTGACGGATGAGAACGAGCGGGCCCTCTTTGACTACAAATGGACCCTGGAAGCGGTCAGCAATATCGTGGACAATGCCATCAAATACACGCAGGCCGGCGGGATCGAGATCGATTTTCAGTCCACCGAGATGTTTGCCTGCATCCGCGTAAAGGATACCGGCATCGGCATCGCGGAGGAGGACATCCCCAGGATCTTCGCCCGTTTCGGCCGCCTCTCCGCCTCCCGTGAAAAGGAAGGCGTGGGCATCGGATTGTACCTGGCAAGGGAGATCCTTTCGAAGGAAGGCGGGTATATCAAGGTCCGTTCCACTCCCGGAAAAGGGTCGGAATTCCTGCTCTACCTGAAAAAAACGCCGGAACCGGCCACAGATACAAATCTTTCAAAACTGTAAGAATTCCATTGGATCCGGACAGAATCTGGAAAGAATCGGGTGCGATAATCAGTGTGTAAGAGGAAAGAAAACTCTGCACACTGATTTTTTATTTGGGAGGAAGGATCCATGAGCATTTTGGAAGCAAAAGATCTGAAGAAGATTTATGGCGAAGGCGAAAACGCGGTCCACGCCCTGGACGGCGTAAACCTTCAGGTGGAGAAAGGAGAATTCGTTGCCATCGTGGGCACCTCCGGCAGCGGAAAGTCCACGCTCCTGCACATGCTGGGCGGACTGGACCGACCCACCTCCGGGAAGGTGTATGTAAACGATGTGGACATCGACAGCCTTTCGGACGATGCGCTGACCATCTTCCGCAGGAGGAAGATCGGGTTTGTGTTCCAGGCCTTCAACCTGGTGCCGGTGCTGAACGTCTATGAGAACGTGATCCTGCCCATGGAGCTGGACGGCGTGAAGGTGGACAAGGCCTATGTGGACGAGATCCTGGATACCCTGATGCTCTCCGGTAAAAAGGAAGCCCTTCCCAACCAGCTCTCCGGCGGACAGCAGCAGCGCGTGGCCATCGCCAGAGCCCTGGCCTTCCGGCCCGCCATCCTCCTGGCGGATGAGCCCACCGGCAACCTGGACTCCAAAACGGGGCAGGATGTCTTAAGCCTTCTTAAGATCTCCGCTGAAAAATACGCCCAGACCATCGTCATGATCACCCACAACGACGAGATCGCCCAGCTGGCGGATCGCATCATCCGGATCGAGGACGGCCGGATCGTGAGTACCGGGGAAAGGAGCCAGGCATGAAAGTCGAAAACAGAAAGTGCATCCGCCGACTGGCCTTTCGCAGCCTGAAGGCAAACAGGCGCCGTAATCTCATCGCCACCACTGCCATCGTCCTGACGGCCGTTCTCTTTACCACCATGTTCACCATCCTCATGTCTATCAGCGCTACCTATGAAAACAGCATCATGCGGGAGCTGGGGGGCTATGAGCAGGCATCTTTCAAGTCCGTAACGGAGCAGGACATCGAAACCCTGTCCTCCGACCGAAGGATCAAGGAATGGGGCGTCCGCACCGTGATCGGCGTCAATGATTCGGCTGCCTTCAAAAAGCACACTGCCGAGATCAGCTATATGGATGCCAATACGACCAAATGGTCCTTCATCGATCTGAAGGAAGGCCATCTGCCGGAAGCAAAAAACGAAGTGGCAATGGATACGGAAGCCCTGGCTATCCTGGGCGCAGAGCCTGTGATCGGAACGGAGGTAACGGTTCCGTTTGAGCTCATCACCGACCAGAAGGGAGAGCAGCCACTCGAAGAGACCTTTATCCTTTCCGGCTACTGGGAAGCGGACCGGCTCTGCCCCGCACACTTTATCAATGTGTCGAAAAGCTACGTGCAGGAAATGGAGCAGCGCGCAGAAGAAATGGGTCTGCCTCCTTTCCGGACCGATCTGAACGTGATGCTCTGGTCGACCTTTGGCATGGACGGCTTCCTGGCAGACATTGCTCTGGATGCCGGTTATGACATCGTGGACGAGACGGCACCCAATTACCTGAACTACGGCATCAATCCGGGGTACATTTCCGAAAGCGTATCCGGTTCCGATTCCGCGGGAACGGTGGCGGCGATCCTGGCGTTTACCCTCCTCATTGCCTTTACCGGCTACCTGATCATTTACAATGTCTTCCAGATCTCCGTCGCGGGCGATATCAAGTTCTACGGACTGCTGAAGACCATCGGCGTCACCTCGAAGCAGATGAAGCGGATCATTCGGCTCCAGGCCATGGCGCTGTGTGCCGCCGGCATCCCCTTGGGACTCCTTGCAGGGTATGGCCTGGGTGCGGGACTCACCGGCATCGTTCTGAAAAGCACCACCATGTCCGGATCTGCCTTTACTGTCAGCATGTCCCCCGTAATTTTCCTCCTGGCAGCAGTATTTGAGCTTCTGACCGTCCTCTTTTCCACGGCAAAGCCGGGCCGTATGGCAGCCAAAGTGTCCCCTGTGGAAGCCCTGCGGTATACGGAAGGCGGCGGGATCCGGAAAAAGAGCGCCGCTACGAAGGGGGCGAAGGTCCGGAGAATGGCCTTTGCCAATATGGGCCGGAACAAAAAGAAGACCGTGCTGGTCTTTGTCTCCCTGGCACTGGCCATTGTGCTCCTGAACACGGTGTTTCTTTTTGTCGGCGGCTTTGACACCGAAAAATGGCTCGCCCAGACCGTTACCTTCGACTTCGTGGTGGGCAAGACCGATTACTTCAAGTTCAAAGGCGCCTTTTTCCCGGAAAACGGTCTGGCGGAAGAGGATATCACATATATCCGGGAAAACACGCAAGCGAAAGCGTCCGGCATTGGCTATGACATCGGTTGTTACACCACCATGTTGGTGGATCAGGCAGCCTACCGGGAGTATGTTGCGCGCAGCATGGGGGGCGAGGATGCGCCCTGGAGCGAGAGCGGAGAGTATCTGGAGTATGCCATCGCGGAAGCCATGGACGAGGCGCTGATCGGCAAGCTGACGGAGTATGAAGGAGACGTGAAGCTTCTGAACGATCCGGACGAGCGCTATGTGGCCTTTATCTGTTATGAGGACGAGTATGGGAATCTGATCCCCGATGCGGATGCGCCCAAGATCGGGGACAAGGCAGAGTTCGTCTTTTCCGGCACCATGCCGGACAGCAACGGCGAATATGTCTTCACGGAGCTGGGAAGATACGAGTACACCGTGGCCGCTTATGTGAAGGTACCGCAGGCCATCGGACCGAGAAGAGGCTCCTTTGGCGTCAACGTGATCTTCGGCTCCGCCTCCCTGGCCAAAGACATGGGCGACTGGATGGTCCCCATGCTCTATGCCTTTGACGCGCCGGACACCGCAGCGGAAAACGCAGCAGAGAGCTTCCTTTCCGCGTACTGCGGGGATCCTTCCTCCGAGTACATGTACGAAAGCAAAGCCGTCGAGCGGCAGGAATTTGACGAGACCAGGAATATGTTCCTGCTTCTGGGCGGCACCCTGTGCGGGATCATCGGCGTCGTGGGCGTGCTCAACTATTTCAACGCGGTGATGGCAGGGATCCTGGCCAGGAAAAATGAGATCGCCGTACTCCAGGCCATCGGCATGACCGGACGGCAGGTAAAGGAAATGCTCATGACGGAAGGACTGATCTACTCCGCAGGCTCCGGCCTCATCGCACTGGCCCTTTCCCTGGTCTTCGTTCCGGTGCTGAATGCGGCCGCGGCAAACATGTTCTGGTTCTATTCGAAGCATTTCACCGTAACCCCGATCCTGCTGATCCTGCCGGTGATGGCCCTCCTGGGGATCTGCATCCCGCTGATCTCCTACAAAAACCTTTCCGGGGCCAGCATCGTGGACCGGATCCGTGAGATTGGATAAATGAAAAATCCCTGTGCGTAAGGTATCGTTTGTGAGGATCGCAAAACCTGCAACCCAATAGCGGCCGAATCGTTGTATAATATTCAAAACGACCGATTGGAGGGAACGGATGAAAAAGATCGCACTGATCACGGACGGATGGCGAAGATATGTGACCTATGCCTGGGTGGCGGGGATCCTGCAGGGAGCCCGGGAGCTGGGCGCCGACATCTGCCTGTATACCTTCAACACCAACGGAAATCTCAGCCATGACGAAAAATTCAACGAGGGCGAGTACGCGCTCTATGAGCAGATCGATTACGACGACTTCGACGGCTTCATCTTTGACTGCAACAACATGGAGGATCCCGATGTCATCGCGGCCACGGTGGAACGGCTCCAGAAGGTGCATGTCCCCGTTGTGAGTATCGCGTACTATGTCGAGGGCTTTCATTACGTCGGTAATGACAATAAAAATCTGATCCGCGAGATGGTCCGGCACATGTATGAGGTTCACGGATGCCGGAAGATGATTTTTGCCGGAGGGCCGCAGTATCATTACGAGAATATCCAGCGCTTTGAGGCTTTCTGTGAGACACTCGAGGAGCTGGGACTGCCGGTCTCGGAAGAAAGCTATATGTTCGGGGACTTTGACTTTGACACCGGTGTCCGGTATTTCTCGGAATGGATGGAAGCGGGCAAGGAGCTTCCCGATGTTTTTATCTGTGCCAATGACAATATCGCGGCGGGCATCTGCAAGGAAGCGATGCGGCTGGGATATGAGATCCCGAGGGATTTCCGGGTCACGGGCTTTGACAATCTGGACAAGGCAGCCTATTACAGGCCCCAGATCGCCAGCGTCAATCACAACCGCGGAACCTTAAGCAACCGTGCCTTTGAGGTGCTGTATGCCCTGATGAATGGGGAAGAGGTGGATCTGTACACCTATATGCACAGCGAGATCGTGCCCGCCGAGACCTGCGGCTGTCCCAATACCGGTCTCGTGGACTACCGGGATTATGCAAAGTGGCAGATCGACTACAGAGTCTATCTGGACCGCCACGAGGAGCATACCCTGGAACTGGACAAGCGCTTTACGCAGTGCCGGAACATCGCCGGGCTGTTTGAAAGCTTTGCGGATTATATCCGGAATCTCGACTGCGCAGGGATCTTCATCTGCGTGGATCAGGCGCTTCTGGATGCGGCGCCGGACAGCAGATTTTCCGAGGACCACCTGGATATGGATTCCCTCGTGGTGGTGGCGGCAGAGGACCGGGGAAAGCGGCTGTATTCGGTCCGGAACTATCAGGATGTGAAAAAATACCTGGCATCCGCAGAGCACACCAGGGATTATATGTTCTTCCCCATCCATTTCCGCAACCGGAGAGTGGGGATGACCATCCTGCTGGAGCCGGATTTTCTCTATGATCAGTACCTGTTTTTTGATGTGCATCACACCTTCCTGAGCAGGCTGGAGGACCTTTTTGTCCGGACGCAGCTGGAGCATGCGGCGGACCGGATGAGAGGCCTGTATAACCGGGATGTGCTCACCGGTCTGTACAACCGGATCTCCTACAATGAGATGATCCGCCCCAAGTTTGAGGTCTACGACCGGGAAGGGGTCATCTGTGCCGTATGTTTCTTTGACGTGGATCATTTTAAGTCCATCAACGATACCTACGGGCATGACTACGGGGATCAGGTGCTCCTGACCATCTCCGCGGCCATCCGGGCCTATAAACCCGGGGATTCCCACGCCTACCGGTTCGGCGGGGATGAATTTGTCGTCTTTATTCCGTATGCCACCGAAGAAAAGGTGGATCGCTTCATCCGTCGTGTGCAGGGCGGTCTGAGCGAGCGAAACATCGAGGTGAGCACCGGTGTGATCTATACGGAGCCCGGCTCCTCCCGTACTCCGGAGGAATACCTGGTGATGGCGGACCGGCACATGTATGAGGTAAAGCGCGCCCGCCACAGCGAAGTCGGTGCAAAACCCATCGTCGGCAACCCCTTCGAAAAGCCGGGATTCTTAAAGGGAGTCGATGTCTCCAGCATCCCCGAGAAGGAGGATAAGGGGCTGATTTTCCGCGATCAGGATGGTACCGCAGGGGATCCCCTGGATCTTCTGACGCGGCACGGTGTGAATGCGGTGCGTCTGCGCATCTGGAACGAACCCTCCAGGGTGCCGGAAGCGGGAGGCTACTGCGACCTGGAACGGACCATTGGGATGGCGCGCAGGATCAAGGAAAGGGATCTGCATTTTCTGCTGGATTTCCATTATTCCGACTACTGGGCAGACCCCGGAAAGCAGAAGAAACCCGCAGCCTGGGAGGGGCTTGGCTTTGACGCGCTGGTCCGGGCGGTATATGACTACACCCATCAGGTGCTGGTAGAGCTTTCCAAAAACGACGCGCTTCCGGATATGGTACAGATCGGAAACGAAGTACGAAGCGGTATCCTCTTCCCTGACGGAGCCGTGCCCGATTACCGGTCCCTCGCCCGGCTCATCAATGCGGGCATCCGGGCCGTACGGGATATCTCGGAGAACATAGAGGTCATGATCCACCTGGATCAGGGCGGACGGTTCTTCTGCCTGCGGGACTGGTTTGATGCCATGTTTGCCGCGGGAATGGACCGGATCGACGCCATCGGGATCTCCTTCTACTCCTTCTGGCACGGGACCTTCCAGGATCTGAAGGACTCCATGACACAGCTCATAGACCGCTACAGACTGCCGGTCTATGTGGTGGAGACCGCCCATCCCTGGAGGCACTGCCCGCTGGAGCATGTGAATCCGGAGATGATGAAGATGGCAGGATTCCCCGCCGGGATCGAGGAACAGCAAAAAGCTCTCTCGCTGGTGATGCAGATCGCCGCAGAGGTCTCCGGGGAGAGAAAGACGGGCGTCTATTACTGGGAACCCCTCTGCTTCCCGAATGAGGATCTGGGCAGCTGGGATGAAAATATGGGCATGATGGACACGGAAGGGCGATTCCTTCCCAGCTTTGATGCCTTCCGGGACTTTGATCCGGCGCATCCTTCCATCCCCGATCTGGATGCCTATATCGCCTCTCTGTACAGCAAAAAGGCAGAGGAAATTCCCCTTGCAGGGACCAATCTGATTCCGGCGGGGAATCCCGAGGATCCGTGTGCGGGGTGGTGGATCCGCAAGGACCCGGACCGTGTGGAGGTGACGGCAGAAGACGGAGAACTGGTCTTTTCCAGCCTTTCCAATTTCGTATTAGATGTTTCCAGGGATATCCGTATCGAGAAGTCGGGAAATTACCGGCTTTCCGTGGAATACCGTGGAACCAACACCACCGGAGTCCGGGTGACCCTGTATCTGAAGCGGATCACCTGCAACGAAGAGATCCTCTTTGAAAAGTCCATTTATCCTTCGGATATCGATTTTGTCCTTACCACGCTGGACGCGGAAGTGCAGGAGGCGGAAATCGCAAGGATCGGACTCCGGGTCGAAGCCCCGCCGGTCTATGGAAGGGTAAGAGACTTCCGACTGGTGGAGATGATGGATATCTAAAGCATGCGATCGCATTTCTGAATCCCGAACCGGAGGAAACGCCATGAGAACCCTGTTTATCGGTAACAGTCACACCTACTACAACGACATGCCTGCGATCTTCCGCGACATCTGCGCAGAGCACGGCATCGACATGCAGGTCACCATGCTCACCAAGGGCGGCATGGGCCTGGACTATCACGCGGACAATGAGCAGACCCGCTTCAACATCCTCTACGGAGACTATGACTACATCATCCTCCAGCATGTGGCTCATCCCATGGGAGAGTACGCCGTCATGGAGGCGGGCGCCGACCGCATCATGGAGTGGATCCAGCAGACGAAGGCTACTCCCTGCTACTACATGACCTGGACCAAGGAGGGAGACGAGGAATCCCAGCCCGAGATGAGCGCCCGTTACCGCCGCCTGGCCGAGAAGCATCATGCCCTCCTGGCGCCTGTGGGCGAAAAATGGTGGGAGCACATCCATCAGCACCCGGAGGTGGACCTCTTCTATGAGGACCGGCGCCATGCCTCCCCGGCAGGGTCCCGCCTCATCGCCGAGACCATCTTTGAGGCGCTGGGAATCTCCTCTACTAAACTGCCGGTTGAGTGACAACACCCCAAACTACGAGTATAGTAGAATGTGGAGGTGATGAGATGAGAGATGTATTTTTCACCGAATTAAAAAAGAGCATCGAAGAAATTAGAAAATCTGAATCGGCAAGGTCACAAAAGGATCTGACCGAAGGCTGTGACCTGTTGATTGGCACGGTTGACAAAATGTGTGAGCTATCGCTTCTGGCCAGGGAAGAGGGCCTATTAGCGTTAGAAGAAGCCATTCAGAAGTCGGATGATTTCCTCGGCGGAAAGCATCTGAAGCAAATGCTGTTAGGTGTTGTGGATGGGACCGACCCTGACTTGTTAGAAGAAATGATGTTTATGAGGTATTGCACTGCATCCCTTTGCGACTACGAGGTTCTGTAATATCTTATCGTGATGTATGGTACCCTGAGCATTCAAAGTGGAATGCATCCGCGCGTGTTGGAAGAAGCGTTAATCTGTCTGCTTCCGGAGGAGATTGCGGAGGAATTTGAAGAAAGAAAGCTCCGGAAGGAAGAAGCTGAAAAATCAAATTCTCCGGGCGCTATAGATGCTGCCAGGGCTGAACAAATAGACCGCATATGCGCTGATGAGATCGCGTCCGAAATCAATCCCGGCGATGAATATTACTACATCGTTAAACTGCTTGAGGAAGTATGCGTCCGGATGGATGACAGATCCATGCAGCGAATCCTACGGGAAATCGACAGTGCGGATCTGGTATGTGCAATGAAACTCTTGGGCGGCAGGGCGAGACGAAAGATATTTGATAACATGTCCGAACGGCTTGCGGGTATGATTGCAGAAGATTTTGCATTTACCGGGCCGGTTCGCATGATCGATGCGGGAGATGCTTGCAAGAAGATGCTTTGTATCTTCCTGAAGCTAGTGGATACCGGGGAGATCGCTTACGACGATGACGTGCTGGTCAAAGGAATGGCCTCCATATTCCTGCATAAACAGGAACTATCGCAGAACGAGGAAATAAAAGAGGCTGAAAGCGATCTGCACCGGTTGTGGAAAGAGTATCAAGAACACTCCTACCGAAGGGTAGGGAAAATGCAATGATCTAAATCCCACTACTTGATTTACGAAAATCGTAGTAGTGGGATTTTTTTCGGTATGCATTGCGGTTACTATAAATCCATTATAGATTCAATTTGGAGAACTTTCCAGAACAAAAGGATATGACGAAGGATGACGAAGGATGATTACATGATCATCTGCGGTGATTTTGGTGGAATCTGGGATGTCGGTACGGAAAGCAAGAGTGAAAACTACTGTTGAGTACCTGGTATGTGGCGTGATAAAGGAAAGTGCGCCGGATGAATCTTCTGCGGAGATGCTGCGCCTGTTTTCTTCTATGGACGAGCGTACGAAAGAGATCATGCTGATACAGATGAGAACTCTGGTAAGTGCAAAAAGGTGATGCTACAATGGGGGTCAACTGAACGGGGATTTGAGTAAAAATCCAAAACAAATGAACGGGGATTTGCGTTAAAAATGTATTTACACGAATGGGGATTTGCGTTATGCTCGGTTTGAAAGGACGGATTGAAGTATGGAAAAACCTCTATTTAGAAGGAAAATCTATAGCGAGATTCTTGAATGGAAGGAAAATCGAAGTGATAA
>JAFYFY010000063.1 GCA_017543485.1 Lachnospiraceae bacterium
AGATACGTGACCAAGGAGCAGAAGAACCTCTTTGTCACGGAGCTGGGGAACGCGGTGAACGACATGATGACGGAAGCTTTTCCCACCATCGTGGACGTGGAGTTTACCGCCAATATGGAGGCGCTGCTGGACGGTGTCGAAGAGGGCACCGTGAAGTGGAAGACCGTGGTGGAGAATTTTTACCCCGATCTGGATGCGGCGGTGACCAAGGCGGAAGCCGAGCTTTCCGAGGTGCGGATCGCGGACGAGGAGACCGAGGAGGTCTGTGAGAACTGCGGCCGGAAGATGGTGGTAAAATACGGACCTCACGGCAAGTTCCTGGCATGCCCCGGATTCCCGGAGTGCCGCAACACCAAGCCCTTCTACGAGAAGATCGGCGTGGCCTGCCCGGACTGCGGACAGGATCTGGTGATGCGCATGACCAAGAAGGGGCGCAGATACTACGGATGCATGGGGTATCCAGAGTGCGGCTTCATGTCCTGGGACAAGCCCACGGGGGAGACCTGCCCCAAGTGCGGTTCCTACCTGGTGCAGAAGGGCCAGAAGGCGGTGTGCTCTAGGAAGGAATGCGGCTACGCAAAGGCGGAAACTTCTTCGGAATCTTGAGTTAATGTCGGAATATTGCGCGAATCTCTATAAATTGTCTGATAATAGGTTGAAATAGCATTCAAAGGATGCTATAATCTGCTCATGGGGGTACGGTACAATGAGCAGTGTTCAGCTTCTGGACAAGACGAGAAAGATCCTGAAACTCTTGCACAACAACAATTCCAGCAAGGTGGTGTTCAGTGATATCTGCCATGTGATGCTGGAGATCCTGAATTCCAACGTGCTGGTCATCAGCAAGAAGGGAAAAGTCCTGGGAGTGGGACTGCTGGAGGGACAGCCCTCCATCACGGAACTCATCGATGAAAAGGTGGGGGACATGATCGACCCGCTTTTAAACGAGCGTCTCCTGGGGATCCTTTCCACAAAGGAAAATGTGAACCTGGATACGCTGGGGTTTGAGAAGACGGATACCCGGATCTTCCGGGCCATCATCACACCCATCGAGATCGCGGGAGAGCGGCTGGGGACCCTGTTCATCTACAAGACCGGCGAGGAGTACGATATCGACGATATCATCCTGTGCGAGTACGGCACCACGGTGGTGGGGCTGGAGATGCTCCGGGCCGTGAACGAGGAGAACGCGGAGGAGTCCCGGAAGATCGCGGTGGTGCGATCCGCCATCAGCACCCTGTCCTTCTCGGAGATGGAGGCCATCGTCCACATCTTCGACGAGCTGGGGGGCATGGAGGGTGTGCTGGTAGCCAGCAAGATCGCCGACCATGTGGGGATCACCCGTTCCGTCATCGTCAACGCCCTTCGGAAGTTCGAGAGCGCAGGGGTCATCGAATCCCGGTCCTCCGGCATGAAGGGGACCTACATCAAGGTGCTGAACGATGTGGTCTTCAGCGAGATCGAGACCCTGAAGAAGGAGAGAAACATCAAATAACCGCTTTTTACAACCGAAAAGCAAACGGATTTGACCATGCGAAAGGGATTTACTGTGCATAACCGGTGAATCCTTTTTCTGGTTTTTTAAATCTGTGGTATTTTTTGAAAAACGATTGTATAATACCACTATATGTTGTGTTTTCCGAGAGGAGGCCCCATATGATCAACACAGGTGTATTTGATTATGTCAGAGTCCTGGAGAAGGCGGCGGACGCTTCCTGGCTGCGGGACCAGTGCATTGCCAATAATATCGCGAATGTGGACACGCCCGGATACAAGCGCCAGGACGTGGACTTTGAGTCCGCGCTGGAAAAGGAGCTGGGGCGCCGCAGATACCAGTCCATGGATGAAAAGGTGGCGGCGGCGCGGACCACGAGGCTGCAGGTGGGCGCCTACACGGATGCGGGCGGTTTTTCCTACCGGACGGACGGCAACAACGTGGACGTGGAAAATGAAAATGTGTTCCTGGCCCAGAACCAGTTAAAGTACCAGGGACTGATCAACAGCATCACGGCGGAGTTTCAGAATCTGCGCGCCGTGATGAAGTAACGGGAAGGAGGACGTCATGGGACTGTTTACCGCTTTTGATATCAGCGCTTCCGGGCTGACGGCCCAGAGATACCGGATGGACATCATCTCCGAGAACGTGGCCAATGCCAACACCACGCGGACGCGAAACGGCGAGCCCTATGTGAGAAAGGTGGTCTACTTCGAGGAAAAGGGCGTGCGGGGAAGCGATTCCTTCAGCTCCGTCCTGGGGACGGTGACCAAAAACTACGCCGGCAAGGGCGTGAAGGTGGCCAGGGTCTTAGAGGACACCGAGACGGAGATGAACATGGTCTATGATCCGTCCCATCCCGATGCGGACGAGAACGGCTATGTGCTCTATCCCAATGTCAACATCATCACCGAGATGACGAACCTCATCGACGCGTCCAGAGCCTATGAGGCCAATGCCACGGCCTTCAACGCCACCAAGTCCATGGCCCAGACGGGGCTGTCCCTCGGGAAATCGTAAGAGGGGCGCAGGGAGCCGCAGAGTGAAGTGACAGAGGAGACACAAAGATGGATGTTTCCATGATCAGAGCCCTGACGGGGGCGGTGGATCTTCGAAAGACCACCAGCGAGATCGGCACGGGGCTGGAAAATGCAAAAGGCGTCGGTGCGGACGGGACCATGTTCGAGAATGTCCTGAACACCGCCATCGAGAATCTGCAGACCACCAATTCCTATCTCTCGGATGCGGAGGATCAGGAGATCCTCTTTGCCCTGGGGCAGTCCGACAGCACCCATGACCTGATGATCGCCCTGGAGAAGGCCAGCACGGCCCTGCAGTACACCGTGGCCATCCGGGATAAGCTGATGGATGCGTACAAAGAATTGATGCAGATGCAGATCTGAGCGATAGAGTGAGCAGAGGCGCATTTTTCGCGCTTGCGCTGGAAAAATGCGCTTGTGCGAACGAACGGACATGAGCATGGAGGCCGACAGGCCGGAATGCGAATGGACGTAGCGCTGCGAAAGCCGCGAAGCGGCGGAGCAGTGCGTAGATCGCGAAGTGAGTGGATCGTGTTTTTAACGCTTGTGCGAACGAACGAGGATAATTTACCATGCCCGAAAGATTGCGTGAACTTTGGAATCGGATCAAGGAGTGGTGGAGCCGCTTCACCACGAGACAAAAGGGGATCATCATCGGCCTGGCGGTCATGACGGTGATCATTTTTGTTGTGATCATCGTTATCGTTTCCAAGCCCCAATACACCAAGCTGATCACCGCGGAGACCTCCGCAAAGGCTGCGGAAGTCACAGCCGTCCTGGACGAAAACAACATCAAGTACCGCACCTCCCAGGATGCCCTTCGCATCGAGGTGGAGAACAGCCAGTATTCCCAGGCCGTGCTGGCACTGGGTTCCTCCGGATTCGTGCCGGATGATTTTTCCCTGAACGATGTGTTCACCGGGAGCCTCTCCGCCACCACCGGGGAGCAGAACAAGCGCTACCAGCTTTATCTGGAAAAGAAGATGTCCGCGGTCCTCACCGCCATCGAGGGCATTGATGAGGTCTATGTGAACTTTACCATCCCGGAGCAGACCGGAACCCTCATCGCCCAGCAGGAGGAGGCCAGTGCCTACATTCAGCTGGTGAAGACGGACGGCAGCATCACCGAGAGCAAGGCTGCGAACCTGGCCAGAGCCATAGCAGCGTTCCTGCGGAACGACGATCTGTCCCACATCACCATCCTAGGAGAGGACGGAGAGCTTCTGTTTGCCGGAGCGGATGCGGGCTCCATCACCGGAGCCGCCAGCTCCGTGACGGAGCTTCAGTCCCAGGCCCAGACCGTGTTAAACAGTCAGGTGAAGCGGATGCTCTTTGGCACCGCACAGTTTAACAATATCGAAGTGGTGAGCAATCTCCAGGTGGATTTTGCCAGCTACGAAAAGGCCATCAAGAAGTACACCCCCAATGACGGCCGCGCCGAGGGCATGCTTTCCCACAAGGAGACCTACGAGAACGAGTCCACCAGCGGCATCGGCGGTGTCCCGGGCACGGACTCCAACGGAGAGGGTACCACCTATGTCACCTCGGATTACGACCAGAGTTCCTCCACCACCACCGAGACCGAGGAGGACTACCTCCCCAACGAATATAGCGAATACGCCACCATCGCTGCGGGGAGCATCAAGAAAGAATCCTCCTCCATGGCCATCACGGCGATCCATTACACCTACATCAAGGAAGAGGATGTGGAGCGGCAGGGGCTCCTGGACGGAGGCCTTACCTGGGAGGATTATCAGCTGGCCAACAGCGACACCGTCCGGATGGAAGTGGATTCCGACCTGATCCGTGCGGCGGCCATGGCTTCCGGGATCCCTGAGGAAAACATCCAGATCGTGGCCTACACCTCCCCCATCTTTGTGGACAAGGAGAGCCTGCAGATCAACTGGACCACGGTGCTGAGCGCCGTACTGCTCCTGCTCATCCTGGGGCTCCTGGTGTTCGTGGTCCTGCGCAGCATGGGCAGCAAGAAGGAAGAGTAAGAGGAACAGACTGCGGAGGTGAATTTGGACGATCTGATGAAATCCAATCCGGAGCCCACCATCGAGGACATCGATGTGGAGACCAAGTCCGAGACCCGCAAGATGATCGAGAAATTCGTGGACGAGAATCCGGAGGCGGCAGCGGCCCTTCTGCGCAACTGGCTCCAGGATGAGTGGTGATCTTTGACGGGCGCATAAGTCTGACGGTGCGAAAGACCTGAGCAAAGGAGTAAGCAGACATGGCTTCATCGGAAACACAGGATATCAGCGGAACTCAAAAGGCGGCCATCCTTTTGATCGCTTTGGGCCCGGAGCGCTCCTCCGGGATCTTTAAGCATCTGAAGGAGGAGGAAATCGAAGAGCTGACGCTGGAGATCGCAAATACCAGAAGTGTGACCCCTGCCGTGAAAGAGGCGGTCATCGATGAATTTTACGAAGTCTGTCTGGCGCAGCAATACATCGCAGAGGGCGGTATCGGCTACGCGAGAGAGATCCTGGAGAAATCCCTGGGCACCGAGAAAGCCCTGGATGTCATCGGACGGCTCACGGCATCGCTGTAGGTGAAGCCCTTCGAGTTTGTCCGAAAGACCGATGCTTCCCAGCTCATCAACTTCATCCAGGACGAGCATCCCCAGACCATCGCCCTGATCCTGTCCTATCTGTCGGCGCAGCAGTCCGCCATGATCATCTCGGCGCTGCCCCCTGACAGACAGGCGGACGTGGCAAAGAGGATCGCCGTCATGGACCGCACCAGCCCCGATGTCATCAAAGAGGTAGAAAAAGTGCTGGAATCCAAGCTCGCATCCCTGGTGAACCAGGATTATACCATCATCGGCGGCGTGGACTCCGTGGTGGAGATCCTGAACTCCGTGGACCGCGGTACCGAGAAGCACATCATGGAATCCCTGGAGATCGAAGAGCCCGAGCTGGCGGACGAGATCCGGAAGAAGATGTTCGTCTTCGAGGATGTGCTGCTGCTGGACGATCGTGCGATCCAGAGAGTCCTTCGCGATGTGGACAACAACGATCTGGGCATCGCCCTGAAGGGCGCCAACGAGCAGGTGCAGAATGCGATCTTCAACAACCTCTCCAAGCGTCTGGCGACGATGATCAAGGAAGACATGGAATTCATGGGCCCTGTCCGTATGAAGGACGTGGAGGAAGCACAGCAGAAGATCGTCAACATCATCCGAAAGCTGGAGGATGCCGGCGAGATCGTGATTTCCAGAGGCGGAGGAGACGAGATCATTGTCTAATCTGGTCAAAAATTGGAATACTACCGTGGAAGGCGACGGAAAGCGCGTGCTGGACATGAACGCGCTGGTGGCCAAGCGGATCGAAGCCCTTGCAGCCAAGATGCAGCGCCAGGAAAATGCCGGATTTGTCTCCGGCCTCCCGGCGGAGAGCATGGAAGTGGAAGGGCTTCTCTTTGGTGAGGGCGCGGAAGGCGCGGAAGGCGCCGGCACATCCGGGACTGCCACCAGCGGGAATGTGATCAAAGCGCCGCTCCCGGCGGAGGTGCAGGCTTCGGCCCAGGCAATCCTGGACGATGCCAATGCCCAGGCCCAGGAGCTTCTGGATCGGGCCAGAGAACAGGCGGAGGCTCTCATCGCCGACGCCCATGCCCGGATCGATGCGGAGCGGAAGCAGGCCATCGACGAGGGATACGAATCCGGCTACACCGAGGCCCGCAGGAAGGCCGATGAGGAGCTGCAGGCGGCCAAAGCCGAGCTGGACCGCAGCGCCCAGGAGCTGGAGCAGACCTACCAGCAGACCTTCGACGAGATGGAGACCGGGCTGGTGGATACCATCACGGACGTGTTCGAGCATGTTTTCCGCACAGACTTAAAACTCCAGAAGCCCGTGGTGATCCATCTGGTGACCCAGGCGCTTCAGCGGATCGAGGGGGCCAAGAGCTTCCTGATCCACGTGAGCCGGGACAACTACGAATACGTCACTGCCCGGAAGGGGATGCTGGAGAGCAGTGTCATGATCCCCGGGAGCGTCATCGAGATCATCGAGGACCTGGGACTGCCGGACAATTCCTGCCTCATCGAAACGGATGGCGGCATCTTCGACTGCAGCCTGGGCACGGAACTTACGGAACTCACCACAAAGCTACGCCTTCTGTCCTATACCAAGAAGGAGTCGTGAAGAGCGGGAGGAGCAGGAGGTATGGTCACACTGCCGCAGGTGGACTATGCAAAATATGAGAGAGTCGCGGACCAGAGCTACTTCCGGAAGATGGGGAAGGTGCTGAATCTGGTGGGACTCACCGTGGAGTCGGCGGGGCCCGACGCGAAGCTGGGAGATCTGTGCCGGATCTATCCCCAGGGGGAGGAGACGGAGCCCGTGGTGGCCGAGGTGGTGGGCTTTAAGGACAAAAAGACCCTGCTGATGCCCTACGGATCCACCGACGGCCTGGGACTTGGATGTATCGTGGAAAATACCGGGGATCCCCTGATGGTCACCGTGAGCCCGGCGCTTTTGGGAAAGAGCGTGAACGCCCTGGGAGTGCCCCTGGACGGCACCGAGATCAAGGGGGAGAAGTACCCCGTGGAGGCCGGAGCTCCGGATCCCATGAAGCGGGCCATCATCAGTGAGGTGCTGCCCCTGGGGGTGAAGGCGGTGGACGGCATGATCACCATCGGAAAAGGGCAGAGGATCGGGATCTTCGCCGGATCCGGTGTGGGAAAATCCACCCTCATGGGCATGTTTGCCCGCAATACCAAGGCGGACGTGAACGTCATCGCCCTCATCGGAGAGCGTGGCAGAGAGGTCCGGGAGTTTATCGAGCGCGACCTGGGAGAAGAGGGTATGAAACGGAGCGTGGTGGTGGTGGCCACCAGTGACCGCCCCGCCCTGGAGCGCAAAAAGGCGGCCATGACCGCCACCACCATCGCGGAATACTTCCGGGATCAGGGCAAGGACGTCCTGCTGATGATGGACAACCTGACCCGTTTTTCCATGGCGCAGCGGGAGATCGGCCTGGCCACCGGGGAGCCCCCCGTGACCAGAGGATATCCTCCCAGCGTCTACGCGGAGATGCCCAAGCTCCTGGAGCGGGCGGGGAACTCCAACAAGGGCTCCATCACCGGGCTCTACGCCGTGCTGGTGGATGGGGACGATTTCAACGAGCCCATCACCGATACCGCCCGAAGCATCCTGGACGGGCATATCATGCTGGACCGGAAGCTGGGGCATAAGAACCATTACCCCGCCATCGACGTGCTCCAGAGCATCTCCAGATGCATGAGCATGGTGGCGGATAAGGCGCATAAATCCGCAGCCAGCAGATTAAAGACCGTGCTGGCCACCTACAACGAGGCCGAGGACCTGATCAATATCGGCGCGTACAAGAGCGGGAGCAATCCCAGCATCGACTACGCCATCTCGAAGATCGACGCGGTGAACCGCTTCCTGTGTCAGGACGTGGACGAAAAGTTCACCTTCGAGGAGAGCGTGAAACAGCTGGAAGAACTGTTTGTATGAGGGGTGTAAATGGCCAGATTCCGTTACCGACTGCAAAACATCCTGAATATCAAGGAAAAGCTGGAGACCCAGGCCAGACAGCAGTTCGCCGACGCGAAACGCAGGCTGGACGAGGAGGAGGAAAAGCTTCGGCTCCTTCGGGAAAAGAAGCTGGCACTGGAGGAGGAAGCCAGGCGCCTTCTTACGGGAACTCTGGACTTTCATGAGATCGATAATAACCAGCTCTCCCGGATCTTCTGCGATCAGCAGATCGCCGCCCAGGAGGAGGCTGTGGCCAGAGCGGTGCGGAACCTGGATCTGGCGAGGGAAGCGCTGGAGGAATCCGTGAAGGAGCGAAAGATCCACGAAAAACTGCGGGAAAAGGCCTTCGAGGAATTCCTGCAGGAGGAAAACCGCGCGGAGAGCAAGGTGATCGACGAGCTTACCACCTATACCTACGGACAGAAAAAGAAGAATTAGAGGACA
>JAFYFY010000064.1 GCA_017543485.1 Lachnospiraceae bacterium
GGTTCAGTTCCTCCGACAGATACAGCATGGGGAGGTAGGTAAATTGTCTGCGCACGGCCTTTCTTTTCATATGTGCATTATACCTTGCTTTTCTAATTGACACAATATTGCGAAAAACTTAAAATATAGACAGTTATCTTTTCGGGGGAAACTACGATGAAGGTCATTACACGAATGGAATTAAAGCCCGGTATGGAGCTTGGGGAGGACGTGGTCAACCAGGGCTCCGTGGTGTACCCTGCCGGGACCAAGGTAACGGATGCAGTGATCCAGAAGCTGAACCGTTATAATGTCATGTGCGTGACCATTCTGGAGGACGTGGACTATGCCACCACGCATTATGAGAAGATCCAGTACAACGAATCCTTCCGGAAATTCGTAGACAATTACCACAACTGTCTCACCATCTACAAGGCTGTGATGATCAGCTATCTGGGCACGAAGCAGTCCATCGACCCGGCGGTCCTGATGAAGATCTTTGACGACTGCTATTCCATGGTCACCACGGAAAATCAGCTCCTGGACTATCTCTACAACATGATGCCCAATGAGGACGAGCTGACCTACACCCAGTCCTTCAACTCCGCCCTTCTGTGCGGTGCCTTCGCCAACTGGCTGGGGCTCCCCGCGGATGAGAAAAAGCTTCTGATCCTCTGCGGCTTCTATTATGACATCGGAAAATGGAAGCTACCCAATGAGATCCTCTGGAAGCCCGGGAAGCTCACGGATGAAGAATTCGCCATGGTCAAAAAGCATCCCGTCATCGGCTATGCCCTGGTCCGGGATGATCACAACCTGAACGAACATATCAAAAATGCCGTCATCATGCACCATGAGCGCTATGACGGCAGCGGTTACCCCTACCACATGAAGGGGGACAAGATCGACAAATTCGCACGCTATATGGCCATCGTGGATACCTACATCGCCATGGCCTCTCCCCGCTCTTTCCGAAATGCCTTCACCCCTTTGCAGATCGTGGGGAATTTCGAAAAGAGCCTGGACAAATATGATGTAAGCCTGCTGATGCCCCTCATCGACCGGATCTCCCAGGCCCAGATTGGCAGCAGAGTCCAGCTAAACGACGACAGCATCTGGGAGGTGATGGTGATCCATAAGCATCCCTACTCCCGCCCCATGCTGCGTAACGAGGACAACGTGATCCTGAACCTGGCGGAAAATCCCCAGCTGGAGATCGTCAAACTTGTTTAAATACATTCCTATTCAATCGGACGGTTTTCGTGACAGAACGGGGACCGTCTTTGCCCTTTTATTCTACCGGTCTCTTCTCCCAGCCCGTCGTATAATCTCCGTACGGGATCTCTCCCCCAAACATGTGAAACCTAAGGATCTCCTGCGTTTCACGTCCATTTTCCGTGGTAAATTCCAGACGTTTCACGGGCTCTTTCTCCCTGTGGAGACTGAGGGGCACCGAATTGAAGATCCGGTTCATACAGTGCACGCAGTCGATCTCTGCGGGGAACCGCACCGCTTTCCGGTCCTTTAACATCAGATACACCGGCTCTCTCCCATCTCCAGCAGGGCAGGATCTTTCGAAGGTCCTGGCCACACATCCCGCGCTCACCATGAGACAGGGCCGTCCATAGACAACCCGCTCAAATTCACATCCGGTGACAGCTTTCAGGGATCCCAGTTCCCTTTCGGACAGCTCCAGGGGCGCCGTGAGTTCCTCCGCATATTCCAAAAGAAACTCTGCGGCATCGCGGCTCCAGGCATAGAGGGAGGCATCCGCGATGATCCGGAAGTGATCCGCAAGGCCGGATTCCCAAAGCCAGCCCAGGTCCTCCGGATTTCGCACCAGGAAACCGGTGATGCCGGGGGCGTCGTCTGCGCTGCCCTCCGGATGTAAGCTCCCTTGGATGGCATCATAAAAATCCGGTACGCTCCGGGACCTGTTCTTTCTGCGGATCCTGGACAGCGCCAGGAAGATCTCGCAGGATGATGCGTTCTCTTGGATCAGATCTTTGATCTCTTCTGTCCTGCTCAGCCAGAGGGACTCCTCCACGTAGATCCTGCGACCGCCGGTCGCCTTCGATCCGTGAAACACTTCCAGAACCGCCTTTAACTGGGACAGGGAGGATACAAGAACGCTGATCCGTTCCCCGGATGTTTCACGGACGGAGCTTTTTCCTGAATGGAAGCGGGTTTCACGGTTTTCCGTGCCTTTGTCTGTTTGGCATGTTTCACAAGACGCTTGGACGACTTTCGTCAGTGCTGCGATGGCACTTCTGCGAAGCTCCCCGATGCCCTTCAGAGAATAAAAGGCATCCTCCGACAATTGCAGCTCCGGCTCTGATCCCTTCGCGCAGACAAAGCCGGTTCCCCCCAGCTTTTGCAGCTGCTCTGTGATGTTCTCTCTTGAGATGGGGCGTTTGGAAGCGGGTTCCACCACTTCTCCCATGGCCTGTGACTGCAGCTTCGGATCCTCCTTCAGACAGACCTGAAGATGCGCGGGAGATCCCGCCACAAACTCGGCCTTCCACAGGACTTCCTTTGCGGGGGCATATTCCGTGTATTCCGGCAGGATAAAGCGACTTCTGATCTCCTCCAGCACCGTATCCGAAGCACCGTTGTACCCGGGCTTTTCGGCGGTGATCATCTCCCGCCCGTTTCGTCTTCTGTAATATCCGTCCCCCAGGTTGCTGCGGACATAGAGGGTTTCCAGAATGGTCCGTTCCTTTTTCGTAAGGAGGTCCTGCCGATCCGCCCCCTCCGCCAGACGGTCCAACGCCTTTCGGTACAGGTTCGTAACCCCGGCGCTGTATTCCGGTGCCTTCATCCGGCCTTCGATCTTGAATGAGTCGATCCCGGCACCTACAAGATCCGGCAGCAGATCGATGGTGCACAGATCCTTCAGGCTTAAGGGGTGTGTGGGGGCTTTCCCGCTCCCGGATAGATATCCCTCCGCTGTCTCATAGGGCAGTCTGCAGGGCTGGGCACATCTGCCCCGGTTTCCGCTCCTTCCGCCGTAGAGGCTGCTCATGAGACACTGCCCGGAATAGGAATAGCACATGGCACCGTGGATGAAGCACTCCAGCTCCATGCCGCTCTCTTCCTTCAGGTCGCGGATCTCCTCCAGGCTCAGCTCTCTGGCGGGGACGATGCGGCATACCCCTTCCTGCTTTAACAGCCTAGCGCCATACCCTCCGGTGACGGACATCTGGGTGCTGGCATGGAGGGGCAGATCCGGATACAGCTCCCGGATCCTTCGCAGTACCCCCAGGTCCTGCACGATGACACCGTCCAGGCCTCCTTCCACCAGGGGCTCCAGAAAGGGCTCCAGCTCCGGCATCTCCGATTGCTTTACCAGAGTATTTACCGTCAGATAGACTTTTTTGCCGTAAAAATGGGCATAAGAAAAACAACCGATGAGATCGTCGGTTGTAAAGTTTTCCGCATATGCTCTTGCTCCGAAGCTTTTGCCTGCCAGATAGACAGCGTCCGCGCCGGCTTTCACGGATGCATAGAAGCTATCCGGGCTGCCGGCGGGAGCCAAAAGTTCGGGGAGTCTGATCTTTTCCATCAGGCCTTCTTTTTCTTTAACTGCGCTTCCAGTGAACCGATCTCCCGCATGGATTCGGAAGCCTTCTCCTGGAGCTGGGTCACCTGCTTCTGTGCGGTGTCCAGCTTCATCTGGGTGTTTACCAGGTCATGTTTCAGATCGTAGATGGTCTTGTCCTTTTCGGCCAGTTCCTCTTCCAGCTGGTCGATCCGCTTCTTCGCCTTGAAAAAGTCATCGGCGATGTTGATCTGCAGCAGGATGGAGCGAATATCGGCGGGCTGCAGTCTGTATGCATCCAGCTTCTCATATTCGTCGATCATATCGTTGATATAGGATGCGATCCGCTGGGTCATATCCGCGCTCTCGTATCCCGAGATCGTCAGCATCTTCCCGCCGATCACCACCTGTGTCTCTGTCTTATCTGCCACGGTTACACTCCCCTTACCTCAAATTCTTGTGGATAAAAATCCAAAATCCGGGTATATCCTACCATATTTGCCGATATCACGCAAGGTGTGGCGGCAGGGAACACGACGGGAACATCACGGATATGCTTCGAAAGCGGGATTCAGAGCAGGAATTTCAGTGCCGCGCTCAGGAGCGCTCCGGAATCCATCCCGGGATCCTCCGGGATCTGGGATACCGCTCTGCGGCTCTCGGTCTGGGAATACCCCAGGGCCACCAGAGCGGCGATGGCATCCTGCTTTTCCTGAGACAGGCCCTCCCCCCGTATCTCCGGGCCTTCCAGCCCTTCTTTCACCCCGGTGAGGAGCTTTTCCTCCGTGAGCTTTACCTTATCCTTTAATTCCAGGATCACCCGCTGGGCAATCTTCGCGCCCACCCCCGGGGCTCTGGAGATGGCTTTCGCATCTCCGGAGAGGATGGCAAAGCGCAGCTCGTCCGCATCCAGCTCCGACAGGATGGACAGGGCCGCTTTCGGCCCCACGCCGCTGACACTCAGGAGTCGTCTGAAGACCTCCAGGTCATCCCTGGAGAGAAATCCGTACAGAGCGATGGCATCCTCCCGCACTGCTGTATGGGTATAGAGCTTTACCTGCTCTCCGATCCCCGGCAGACGCTGCATGGTTCGCAGGGAGATGTTCACATTCACGCCCCAGCCTCCGGTGTCCACCACACACAGCTCCGGATCCAGGTAATCCACGATCCCTTCCACAAATGCGATCATATTTCCTCCGAAAGCGGACCAATCCAAAAGGTCCGCAGATCATTCCTTCACAGTCCAAGATGGATCCGGGCGCTCTCCGTCACCACTCTCCCCTTGGGGGTCCGCATCAGCAGCCCGTTCTTTAACAGATAGGGCTCCAGCACATCCTCCACGGTCCCGGGGTCCTCTCCGATGGCGGCGGCGATGGTATCCAGTCCCACGGGGCCTCCGTCAAACTTCTCGATGATGGTGGCCAGGAGATTCCGGTCCGCATGGTCCAGTCCCAGCCGGTCCACATCCATGAGATCCAGGGCTTCCACGGCCACCTCCAGGCTGATCCTTCCGTCGTATCGCACCTGGGCATAGTCCCGGACCCGCTTTAAGATCCGGTTGGCGATCCGGGGGGTGCCCCGGCTCCGCCTGGCCATCTCTTTGGCGCCTCCCAGGTCCACATCCACCCGAAGGAGCCTGGCGGAATTCATCAGGATCTGGGTCAGCTCCTCCACGGAATAGAACTCCATCCGGTAGATGAGACCGAACCGGTCCCGCAGAGGGGCCGTGAGCAGTCCCGCACGGGTGGTGGCTCCGATCAGCGTAAAATGCGGCAGGGAGAGCCGCACGCTTCTGGAGCTGGAGGAGGAATCCTTTCCGATAATGACATCGATGCAAAAGTCCTCCATGGCAGGGTACAGCACTTCCTCCACCTGTCTGTTCAGACGGTGGATCTCATCCACGAACAGAAGGTCTCCCTCCTGCAGACTGTTTAAGATGGCGGCCATCTCCGCGGGCTTTTCGATGGCGGGGCCGCTGGTGATGCGGATGTGTGTCCCCATCTCGTTGGAGATGATCCCCGCCAGAGTGGTCTTTCCCAGGCCGGGAGGACCGTAGAGCAGGACGTGATCCAGTGCATCTCCTCTGCCTTTGGCGGCGGAAATGGCGATATCCAGGCTCTCCTTGATGGCAGCCTGGCCGATGTAGCTTTTCAGATTCTGGGGACGCAGGGAGCTTTCAATGGCGGAATCTTCCTGTGTCATTTTGGTTTCAATGGTGCGGGCCATGCCGGTCTCCTTTTCCGAAATCTCGGACCTCGAACAAGTTTCAGTATAGCATACCCGAACATATGTTTCAACCGTTAAAACGCCGTGAAACCTTGTTTATCTCAAAGTTTCACGACGCTTTTTGTTTTTTGAGAAGTCTGGGATAGACGATGAAAAAACACAGAAGATGCACCCCGAAGGTCAGGGACCAGCTGATGGCATAGGACAGGTACAGAACCGGCAGGGTGTGGTGGGCCCGAAACACCGTCTCAATCCAGACGATGCGGAACAGACAGGCACCGGACAAAGACACCAGCATGGGCATGATGGAATATCCGATGCCCCGCAGGACTCCCACCATCACATCCATGATGCCGCAGAGAAAATACGGCACGCAGATATAGGAAAGCCGCAGCAGCCCGTAAGAGACGATCTCCTCCGTGTGTTCCCCGCTGGTATAAAGCCTTACCAGAGGGTCCCCCAAAAGGTACGCCCCGTTTCCCAGCACCAGCCCCACCACTGTGACACTGATGAGACTGATAAGCATGATCCTTGGGATCCGCTTCCACTTCATGGCGCCGTAGTTCTGACCCGTGAAGCTGATGGCGGTCTGATAGAAGGAGTTCATGGAGACATAGACGAAGCCTTCGATGTTCTGGGCCGCGGTGTTTCCCGCCATGGCGATGGCACCGAAGGAGTTCACCGAGGACTGGATCAGGACATTGGAGATGGAAAAGAGGGATCCCTGGAGTCCCGCAGGCAGACCGATCTTTATCATCCGGATCAGCATCTCCCGGTCGATCCGCAGACTGCTCAGGTACACTTTATAGACAGAGTCCGTCCGCATAAGACACAGAAGCACCAGCGCGGCGGAGATGGTCTGGGACAGGATGGTGGCCGCTGCCACTCCCGCCACCCCCAGGTGAAAGCAGATGACAAAGATCAGGTTCAGGATCACGTTCACGATGCCGGCGTAGAACAAAAAGAGCATGGGGCGTCTGGTATCCCCTACCGCCCGCAGGATGGCGCTGCCGAAGTTGTAGAGCATCATGCAGGGCATGCCCAGAAAATAGATCCGGATGTAGAGAACGCTCATGCCGATGACCTCTTCCGGGGTCCCCATGAGCTCCAGCGCCGGTCTGGAAAAAAGAAGTCCCAGCACCATCAGAAGAAATCCGCCGATGAGGGAGGTGAGCACCGCGGTATGGACCATATCCGTGAGCTCCCGCTTCTGCTTGGCACCGTAGAAATGGGCCACCAGCACATTCACCCCCACGGAGAGTCCGATGAAGAGGTTGGTGAGAAGGTTGATGAGGCTGCTGGTGCTCCCCACCGCCGCCAGGGCGTTGCTGCCGGCAAATCGGCCCACCACGATGACATCCGCCGCGTTAAACAAAAGCTGCAGGATACCGGAAAACATCAGCGGAAAGTAAAAGCGCAGCATCTTTCCCAGAAGTGCGCCATTTACCATATCGATCTCATATTGTTTTGAGAACTTGTGTCCCTGCAGTAAAAAACCCAAAATACCCTCTGTCCGAAGACGTTACGCTTCCTTTTGATTGATGAAGTTTACCAGTCCTTCGCTGTCGATGATCTTTTGCATGAACGCGGGGAATGCCTGGCCCTGGTAGGTTTTTCCCGTGGTCACATCCGTGATGACGCCGGTGGAAAAATCGATCTCCACCGTATCCCCGTCCCGGATCTCTTTGGAAGCCTCCGGACACTCGATGATGGGCAGTCCGATGTTGATGGCGTTCCGGTAAAAAATCCGTGCAAAGGTTTCCGCGATGACGCAGGAGACGCCTGCCGCCTTGATGGAGATGGGGGCGTGCTCTCTGGAGGACCCGCATCCGAAGTTTTTGTGTGCCACGATGATGTCACCGGGCTGCACGCGGTTTACGAAGTCCTTGTCAATATCCTCCATGCAGTGCTTTGCCAGCTCGGCAGGATCGGAGGAATTCAGGTATCTGGCAGGGATGATGACATCGGTGTCCACATTATCCCCGTACTGAAAGACTCTTCCTTTTGCGTTTTCCATGAATACTCCTCTCCTTTACAGTTCCGTGGGATCCGAGATCTTCCCTGTCACGGCGCTGGCAGCTGCCACGGCCGGGCTGGCCAGATAGATCTCCGAGTCCACATGTCCCATGCGGCCGACGAAATTCCGGTTGGTGGTGGAGACGCACCGCTCTCCCTGTGCCAGGACACCCATGTATCCTCCCAGGCAGGGACCGCAGGTGGGGGTGGATACCACGCCGCCGGCTTCGATGAAGGTCCGAAGGAGTCCCTCCTCCATGGCCTGCAGGTAGATCTTCTGGGTGGCGGGGATCACGATGAGACGGATCCCTTCCGCCACATGGCGGCCTTTCAGTACCTTGGCTGCGCAGCGCAGGTCCTCGATCCGCCCGTTGGTGCAGGACCCGATGACCACCTGATCGATGCGGATCTCTTCTCCGGCACGGATCTCATCGATGGTATGGGTATTTTCCGGCAGATGAGGGAAACTTATCGTGGGGCGAAGGGCGGAGAGATCGATGGTGTAGGTCTCATCATACTCCGCATCCTCATCCGCTTCATAGACGGTGTACTCTCTGGTGGCATGCTCCTTCAGATAGGCCTTTGTCACCTCGTCCACCGGGAAGATGCCGTTCTTTCCCCCGGCCTCAATGGCCATGTTGGCGATGGTGAAACGATCATCCATGCCCAGCTCCGCCACACCCGGACCGGTGAATTCCATGGAGCGGTACAAAGCTCCGTCCACACCGATCATGCCGATGATGTGCAGGATCACATCCTTTCCGCTGACCCACTGCGAGGGCTTCCCCGTCAGAACAAAACGGATGGCGGAAGGAACCTTGAACCAGGCCTGACCGGTGGCCATGCCGGCTGCCATATCGGTGCTGCCCACACCGGTGGAGAAAGCCCCCAGTGCGCCGTAGGTGCAGGTATGGGAGTCCGCACCGATGATCACGTCTCCGGGGACGGTGAGGCCTTTCTCCGGAAGGAGGGCATGCTCGATCCCCATCTCTCCCACTTCGAAGTAATTGGTGATCTGATTCCTGCGGGCGAATTCCCGCACGCATTTGCAATGCTCCGCGGATTTGATGTCCTTATTGGGCACAAAATGGTCCGGTACCAGTGCGATCTTGTCTTTGTCAAAGACCCCGGTGGTCTTCATCTTTCCCATCTCCGCGATGGCCACGGGGCTGGTGATGTCATTTCCCAGGACCAGATCCAGATCCGCCATGATGAGCTGTCCCGCATGAACCTCCGGCAGATGCGCCGCATGTGCCAGGATCTTTTGCGTCATCGTCATTCCCATAACTGCTTCTCCTTGCGTATGAATCGGGGACGGTCCAGGGCCGCCTGTGTTCGGCGATCCAAAGCCGTCCCCCACTCTTTTTCCTTATGAACAGGTCCTCAGTCTTAGTTGTTGATGAGCTTCTCGGACTCGTTGTTCCAGCTGTAGAGCTTTCTGACTTCCTCGCCCACCTTCTCTGCGGGATGCTCGGAAGCAAGCTTTCTCATGGCCTTGAAGTGGACCTGACGGCCTGCGGGGCTCATCTCCTGCAGAAACTCGCTGGCGAAGGTGCCGTCCTGGATGTCGGAGAGGATCTTCTTCATGGCCTTCTTGGTATCCTCGGTGACGATCTTGGGTCCGGTGATGTAATCGCCGTACTCTGCGGTATTGGAGATGGAGTATCTCATGCCCGCGAATCCGCTCTGATAGATCAGGTCCACGATGAGCTTCATCTCATGGATGCACTCAAAGTATGCATTTCTGGGATCGTATCCTGCTTCCACCAGGGTCTCGAATCCAGCCTGCATCAAAGCGCAGACACCGCCGCAAAGGACAGCCTGCTCGCCGAAGA
>JAFYFY010000065.1 GCA_017543485.1 Lachnospiraceae bacterium
AGGGAAAGATCCGGATCTCCGGAAAAAAAGCCCACCAGGATAAAAAAGCCCGTGAGGCACCCCAGCAGACTGCCGAATTCAAACACCAGGCGCTGGCCCGTCCCCGTCTGCTTCAGATAACTGAAATTCAGCGCCGCGGTAATGTACACCGCCAGGATCCCCACCGTTCCGTACTGGACTGTGATGATGATGCTCCTTAAGGCCCCGCCCAAAAAGGAGTTCAGAAAATCCTGGTACTGCTGCACCGGAAATCCGTTTAACAAAACCGTGATGCTGCCGATAAACAGCACCGGGATCACCATGGCCAGACTGGCCCGAATGATTCCTGCCAGCTCCGAAGCCTTTTTCCGTATTTGCTCTCTCATTGTTCAAGCCCTTTCTCGGCGATCTGCTTCATTTTCTCCCAGTCAAGCTGCGTCAGCAGACTCTCGATCCGCGCGATCCGCTCCCGGTCCCCGGGGGTCAGATCAAACCCCTTCAGGTCCTTCAGCAGGTTTTCCATCATCCCGAAATCCATGGTCTGCGCCACCTCGGCGATGGTCTGATAGGCGTCTTTCATTTCCTCCGGAGAGATCTCCGGCAGGCTCTCCTTTTGCTGCTCCAGGAAGGACAGCTTCTCCTTCAAAGCACGGTACTGCGTCAGCAATCTGTCCGTGTGCTCCCCCAGATACGCCGTATCCTCTCTTTTTCCGGCATCCTCCAGGTCCCTGGCCAGCCCGGAGAGTTCTCCCGCACCGATGATGCGGGCTGAGCTTTTCAGCGCATGAACCTTCACCGTATACATCGGAATGTCCCCCTCCCGGAGGGCCTCCTGGATCTCATCCGCTTTTCCAGCGGCCGTCTGATAAAAGACCGTCAGAACGGACCGGTATCCTTCCTCGGATCCACAGTTTGCCAGACCCGCCTGCAGATCGATCTCCGGCACTCCCGCCATACGCTCCGAAAGATCGGAAGGTGGCGTTTCCGCGGATGCAATCTCTCCACCGGACGGCTCCCCGGCTTCCGGCTCTTCCTCCGCCTGAAGGATCTTTTCCGCAGGAAGCCTGTCAAGCAGCAGCTTTTCCAGCTTTGCCCCGTCCACCGGCTTGGACAGATAGTCCGTAAAGCCCGCCTCCAGATAGTGCTGTCTGGCACCGGACACCGCATTGGCCGTCAGCGCCACCGCAGGCGCATCCTTGCTAAGGCCCGACTCCCGGATCTTCCGTAGGGTCTCGATCCCGTCCATATCCGGCATCATATGATCGATGAAGATCACGTCATAGGGCTGCCCCGCTGCCAGCCGCACCGCATCTTTTCCGGACAGCGCCGTATCGATCCGGATCCGGGTCTTTTTCAGCAGACTCTCCATCACCGTGAGGTTCATCTCCGTATCGTCCACCACCAGGATCCGCGCATCCGGCGCATGGAACAGCTCCCGGTATTCGTAGGAGTGGGCGCTTACCCTGTCAAACCGGTCCGCATAATCTCCCAGTTCCTCCCAGTCCGCCACTTCCTGCTTTACGAAAAAGGAAAACTCGGACCCTTTTCCGTATTCGCTCTTAACCTTCAGCTCGGTCCCCATAAGATCCAGAAGCTGCCTGGTGATGCTCATGCCAAGCCCGGTCCCCTCGATGGTCCGGTTTCTCTTTTCCTCGATGCGCTTATAGGGAGAAAACAGATTCTCCATGTCCTCCGCTTTCATCCCGATGCCGGTGTCCGTCACAGTAAATCCCAGGAGGATGTAGTCCGGACCCGCTTTTTCAAAGGAGACTGCAAAGGTCACTTTCCCCTCCCGGGTATATTTCACGGCGTTGGTCAGAAGGTTCATGACGCACTGCCGGATCCGGATCTCGTCCCCCACCAGAAGATGGGGGATGTGGGAGTCCGCCCTGACCGTCAGCTTCAGGCCCTTTTTCTCCGCCCGGTCCCGGATCATATTTCCCAGGTCCCCGATGAGGGAGGACAGGTCATACTGAACGGGGATGATCTCCATCTTTCCCTCTTCCACCTTGGACAGATCCAGGATGTCGTTGATCAGGGACAGAAGCGTCCGCCCGGCCGCCATGATGTCCGCCGCATAGGTCCGGATGTTCTTTTCCCCGCTCTCCCGGAGGATCATCTCGTCCATGCCCAGCACGGCATTGATGGGGGTCCGGATCTCGTGTGACATGCTGGCCAGGAATCTGCTCTTGGACGCATTCGCGCTGTCCGCGATCTCCTTTTGCTTTTTCAGCTCCTCCATGTACCGGTAATGCTCCGTGTCATCCACCAGCGCATAGAGCCTTCCGTAACTCTCCCCCTGATACAGAAGATCGTTTTCCTCCGGCGTGTAAATGTGATCCTCCACAGTAATGGTTTCCCCTTCTCGCACGGCGTCCCGGATCCGGTCCAGGATGTCATAGGGCGTGAGGTTCTTTTGCGGGAGCGCCTCCTGCGGGAGACCTTCCCGCGAAGGATCCCCGGCGCCCCTCACGCGTCCGGTTCCCGCTTTCCTGCACCCCGGCAGTGTATAAAACCGGTCAAACTGCGGATAGATCCGGGCGGCGGGTTCATTGTAATACTGGATCCTTCCGTCATTGTCCACTGCGATGATGCCCTCGGAGATCCGGTCGATGGCAAAATCCTTTGCGATCTCCCTCGTCCCCAGAAGGTCGAATCCCAAAATGCCGATGAGCATGAACACGGTACCGATGAGGGATCCGGGCATGGTGAGGTCATAGTATTTCGAGATGCCGATGACCCCGGTGATCTGGAGAAGGAAGAAAAAGATCTGCACACCAAAGGCCAGGAGCACCATGAACAGCCGCTGCCTCCCCTTCAGACTCTTTTCCCTTCGAAAAGCACGGAGGATCCAGCCGAAGGCCAGCACGCTGAGCACCGTGTTCAGCGCCATGAACAGGTCATGCACGCTCCCGTTTCCGTGGTAAAACCGCAGGAACTGTTCATCCATGAGGAACCTGTAATCCGTATAATACAGACTGTTGCGGCCAATGGTGAGAACCGCCAGATAGATCCCGATGTGCGTAAGCACCAGCACCGAGAGCAGCGGCCCGGGGATCCGGATTCCGCACATTCTGGCAGCGAAGAGGAAGAAGGCAAAAACGATCCAGACTCTCCCCAGATAGGAAAGCTTGAGCGCAAAAAGGTAGGCCTCCTCGGACTTTGCATGCAATTCGAACAGATATCCCATGTTGCTGACAAGGGACGATATGCAGGCCAGAAACAGGTAGGAATGGATGGCATTTTTCCATTTTCCGAATACCACCAGCACCTCGGAAAACAGCACCGCCACTGTGACCACCTGCACCGCCTGTAACAGAAAATGTGTGTTCAACTCTTTTTCCTCTTTGATCTAAGACTGCTCCGCCCTGTAGGTTTCCCAGAAATGTCGGCTGAAAGCCTCCACCCGCTCCATGATGCGCTGCGTCCTTTCGGGGGTTCTGTCGCATTGATGGATCAGGGCGGAGATGGGTGTCGTGTAGGCGAAGGCCAGCATCCCGGGATCGTCCCTGCGGATCAGCCCCTTTTCCATCATCCCGGCAAAGATCACGGTAAACATCTCCGTAAGCCCCGTGAGGAAATGCTTCGAGGCCAGCTCCCTGGCCCGTTCATCCCGATACTGCTCCAGGGTCAGCACCTTCCTCGTCATCACGATCCTCTCATCATGGACCGTATAGTCCACCATCCGCATGGTCATAGCCACCAGCGCCTCCCCCGAGTCCGGCACCGGCGGCAGATTCTCCACCGATCCGAAGTGCGCGCCGTAATAAGCAATCATCTCGTCCAGCAAGGCGTTCCAGATGGCTTCCTTGCTTTCAAAATGCTTGTAGATCCCTGATTTTACCATGCCCAGAGAGGCCGTCAGCTCCCGGATGTTCGTCCCCGCGTATCCTTTCCGGGAAAACAGTTCCAGCGCCTTCTTCAGGATCCGTTCTTTCGTATTGATTGCCATAGCATCCCCCATAAAACACAATTGGTGACCTATCGTTCACTTCTTATCATAAAAAAAAGCCGTCTGTCAAGTCAGACGGCAGGTGAAAGTTGACAGGGGGACTGTCCCCCTGTCAACTTTTCAGGAGCTGCTCCACCAGCTCCCGTTTTTCGTAGAGGACGCATCCGCCCTCGTGATCGTCCAGGAGGATGTCATCCCGCTGCAGCGCCAGGAACAGGGGCGAGTGCATGGCATCCCGGAGGGAGGCATTTTTGATGTTCACATCGGAGTAGGGAGAGAAGGGGCAGGGCTCCGCTCCGCCATGGGAGTTGATGTGGAAGAACCCTCTGCCTGCCGCCACGCATCCCCCGGAGCCTTTCTCGTCGCCGGGGAAGGAAATGTAGACCATCTCGGGATGCTCCTCGCGAAGGCGTGCGATCTCGTTTTTCAGGTACGCTCTCTCCTCCTCGCCGGGAGCCAGGTTCTGACTCTCCTCGGTCACAGGGACGAACTCCACGAAGATCACCGCCTTGCAGCCCCTGCCGGAGAGCTCGCTTAAGAATGCATCCGATGACACCTCCCGCACATTTTCCGTGGTGACGGTGACGGATGCGCCGAAGATCAGGCCCCGGCGATTTAACTCATCCATGTTTTTGATGAGACGGTCATAGATCCCTGCGCCTCTTCTGGCGTCCGTGAGTTCCTGTTTTCCCTCGATGCTCATGATGGGGATGAGGTTGCGGCTTTTGTCAAAGAGGTCAAAGTAGCGCTCATCCATGAAGGTCCCGTTGGTAAAGATGGGAAAGAGAATGTTTTTCTTCCTGCCCGCTGCCTCGATGACGTCCCGGCGAAGCATGGGCTCACCTCCCGCCAGCAGGATAAAGCTGATCCCCAGATCGTCCGCCTCATCGAAGATCCGGAACCACTCCTCGTCCGTGAGCTGGGTCACCGGCTCCGCGTCCACCGTGGCGTGGTTGCATCTGGAGTAGCATCCCGCGCAGTGGAGATTGCACTTGCTGGTGATGCTGGCGATGAGAAAGGGCGGGATGTGCTCCCCCGCCTGCTCGGATTTTTTGCGCTTCGCTGAGGCTGCCTTGCTGGCCGCCGCAAAGCTGAGCATGAAGGCGCTCTCCTTGGGATTTTTCAGAGTGGCCTTCACCGCATCCGCCACGACGCGTTCCACTCCTTTGGTCATATATTCCTGAATGTCGAATTCTTTTTCCATGATGATCTCCTGCTGAACTGATGAATGTGTTTGGCGCCGCCTCAGGAGAGGGCGACGCTGGCGATGTACTCCGCATCCTGCGGGATCCGAATGCAGGGATCCGCCACGGTCACCTTCGCGGTCTTTCCCTGGCTTTCCGCCCCCATGACAAAATGGCAAAGGGCGATGCCGATGTCGATCTTTTGCAGATCCCCCGTGGATTCATGGACGTACCCCGCATCCTTCTTTTCATAAAAATGGAAAGCACCATCCCGGAAAAGGATCCGCCAGGGCTGCTTATTCACCGCGGAGGGTGCCCAGTGCACCAGCTCCAGGAGCTCCGCGATCTCATCGGAAGGGTTGAGGGCCCGGCCCCATTCCCCGTCAAAGAACAGCTTATCTCCCGAGATCCGGGTATCCGCACCCACGCCCTTTCGCATCATGCTCTCTTTCAGGGAGCGCTTCGCGGCGGGATATCCCAGAGGGCTCACGCAGGGCATCATCTCGCCCTCCTGCAGGCCTGCTGCCCGCTCGAACACCTCCCGCTTCATGGTGCCGCCGATGAGGACCGTGCCGATGCCCAGCTCCCATGCATGGAGCACCAGACGCTCGAAGGAATAGCCGAAAGCCACGTCCGCATAGGGCTTCTTTTCCACTTTTCCCACGACATAGAGCTCCTCCCCGCTCAGGACCGGACTGGAGAGTCCGTGCTCCTTCGCATCCAGGAGCAGGAACGAGACCGGGATCCCGAAGGGATTGGGGATGTCCTTTATGAATTCCTCCAGGCCTTTTTTGTGCTCCTCTTTCAGCGGCTTTCCGTCATAGGTCCGCACGCTTTTTCTGCTCATGATGGTTTCCGTCAGTTTTCCCATTTTTTCACCTCGTATTATATAGTCATACCCATTCTTTACCTTTCATAGCTGCCCCAGCCCGCCAGGCCGTGGACAAAGACAAACTTCACATCCGTCCGGACAGGCTTTCGGTACCCTGCCCCAAGGGAAAGAAGGCTCACGGCCAGGATCAGGACCGCCATCCAGAGCACGGTCTTTTTGGCCCCCAGCTTTTTTACCCGGAAGAAGGGATAGGGCCCCTCCACCCGGTCAGTGGCATTCAGATACAGCATGATAAATCCGTATACAAGCGTCACCGCCACCGGAAGCCAGATCCAGCCCATGGAGACGCCGTCCTCCGCAAAGCGGTAGGAAAGCACGGAGAGCACTGGAATCAGCAGGTGATGGAACAGGCCGCTGCCGGAAAAAAGAAGCTCCTTTACTCTGCCCGACATAGGCACCAGGATACATGCCGTGACAAAAAAGGTCATGACCAGCATGCTGACGGAGAGAAACCGAAGCACCTCCGTGAAGGCCCGCTGCCCAAAGATCACCAGCAAAAGAGAGGAGGCGCAGGTCAGCAGGTTGGAGATCTGGGTATAATAGATCAGGGACTGCTTCAGGGTTTGGCGCTTTCTCACTTTGGAAAAGGCGATGAGTTCCAGTATGACGATGAGCAGATTCAGGATTCTGGCCACGGGTGATCCTTTCTAAGGGGTGGGACATTGCGGTTCCGTGCGTTGCAGTTCCATGCATTCCGGTTCCGTGCGTTGTGCTTCTTTGTGTTTTGCCATATTATATTTTATGCAATATATTTTGTCAAGGACTCTCTTCCCTGTGATCCTCTGCGTTTTTTCCGCGGTCCTCCTTCCGATTTTTGTTCCTATGAAGCTCCGCCTCGTGGTAGAATAGGCAAAGCAAAACATCCCGTCACGGAAGGAGGCACTCATGATCACAGTCAATCTTTATTACAAAGGCACCAACGGAAGCGCCAGAGCCTTCGCGCAGGAAATGGAATCCACCGGCATCGCGGACGCCATCCGGGCGGAAGCGGGAAACCTCCGGTACCAGTATTTCCAGCCTCTCTCGGACCCGGAGACGATCCTGCTCATCGATTCCTGGACCGACCAGGCCGCCATCGATGCCCACCACGCATCCCCTATGATGGCGCAGCTGGCCGCTCTGCGGGAAAAATATGACCTCCACATGACGGTGGAGCGCTTTGTCAGCGACGAATACGAAGCGGATCGAAAATATATCAGGAGTTAAGGTTCATGAAGGAGATCACCTACGAAGAATTGACCAGCCTGCCGAAGGATACGTACCGGCTCATCGATATCCGGGAGGAAGCCCTTCGCACCTACGGCATGATCCCGGGGGCACTGGCCTGGGATCCGGAGGGGGAGGAGGCCGGCGCGGCTTTGCGAAGCCTGCTGTCGGAAGTGCTGCCGGAAGACTCCGGGACCCGGAAGCTGGTCTTTTACTGCCAGATCGGGCGCCGGAGCCGGGAGCTGGAGGAGACTCTTTTCCCTGAGGGCACCGAAGCCCTCAGCCTCGCGGACGGCTATATCGGTTACATCCGCGCCGTCATGGCGCAGGATACGGAAGGGGAAAACCGGCAGGAGCGGGCAGAGGAGAGCATCCGAAAGAAGTTCCATAAGCAGCTCTTTTCCCCTTTCGCGAAAGCGTGCAAGATCTACCAGCTCATTCAGGAGGGGGACCACATTGCGGTATGCATCTCCGGCGGAAAAGATTCCATGCTCATGGCCAAGCTTTTCCAGGAGCTGCAGCGCCACAGGCAGTGCCACTTCGACCTGACCTTCCTGGTGATGGACCCGGGCTATAACGAGGCCAACCGGGCGCTGATCGAGCGCAATGCAAAGTCCCTGGGGATTCCCATCACCGTCTTTGAGAGCGACATCTTCGATGCGGTGGATACCATCGACAAAAACCCCTGCTACCTCTGCGCCCGGATGCGAAGAGGGTACCTCTACAGCAGGGCCAAGGCGCTGGGGTGCAACAAGATCGCCCTGGGGCACCACTACGACGATGTCATCGAGACCATCCTCATGGGAATGCTCTAC
>JAFYFY010000066.1 GCA_017543485.1 Lachnospiraceae bacterium
CCTGCTGGGTCTGGGGATTGGACAGCATGCCCTGATAGTCAAACTGGCTCACCGTGTCCATGGTCTTGTGCATACAGTCATTGCAAACACAGATGTGATTGGGCAGGTGGAACATCTTTCCGGCCTTGCTCTCCGGGCGGCGGCAGATAAAACAGACATCCTCATAGTCGGAGTTATCGCTTTTGCCTGCGTCTTCGGTCCTGGAGGCGTCTTCGTGCCCGGCGGTCAGATCGGTGGGAAGGCCGGATTCGTTGTCGTTTTCGTTGTTGTGAAGCTCGTCGTTCATAAGGATTCCTTTCTAAAAACAAAGTCAACATATTATACACTTTCGGAGGGGAAAAAGGTTTGAGTTTACGAAAGTTTTAGGGTTTTTCCGAAATCTGTGATAAGATAGGAATGTCGATGCGATTGGAGGAGCCTGTATGGAATACAGAAGAATCCTGGTAGTGGATGATGTGGAGATCAATCTGCAGCTGCTCTCCGTGGCGCTTGAGCACCTGGGGCTTGCGGCGGATACGGCCATCAGCGGGAAACGGGCGCTTGAAAGGCTGGGGGAGCGGGAGTACGATCTGATCCTTCTGGACCACCGGATGCCGGAGATGGACGGGGCAGAGACGATCAGGCATATCCGGAGGCTTCCGGTGGAGCGCTATCATACGCTGCCCATCCTGTGTCTTTCCGGGGATCCGGTGGCGGATGACGGGAAGGCCTACCGGGAGATGGGCTACACGGATTACCTGGGAAAGCCGGTGGATCCCAGACAGCTCCGGGAGATGCTGGAGCGGTATCTTCCGGGCTGGCATGGCAGGGAGCAGGACAGCCTGCAAAAGGAGCACCCGATTTTCCAAAAGCTGGAAAAGCTCCCGGGGATGAACGCCCCATCGGGGCTCGCGCATTGCGGCTCCGAGGAGGACTATCTGAATGCGCTCCGCATTTTTGTGCGCTCCATCGAAAAAAAGACCCGTGAGCTGGAGCGTCTGCTTAAGGCGCAGGACTGGGAGATGCTGGGCCTGAAGGTCCATGCGCTGAAGAGCGTAGCCGGAGCGGTGGGGGCCGAACAGCTGGCCGGGATGGCCGCAGCTCTGGAGAGGGAGAGGCTCGCGGGGGAAACGGAGCTTTTGCCCGGCCACACAAGGGAGCTTCTGCGGGTCTACAGGTCCATGCGGGAGCCGCTGGAGGCGCTTTTGAAAAAAGACATCTCCCGGGAGGAGCTGGAGGAGGGACTGCGGACCCTGGAGGAGCTCCTGGGCAGCGGGGATCTCGTCAGTGCCGGGATGGTGCTGGATTCTCTGTGGGAGTGTAACCTGCCGGAGGAACTCCGCGGGCGCCTCCAACAGCTGGAGGAGGCGGTCAAGACGCAGGCGGAGCCTGTGGCGCTGATGAGGATCTTAAGGGGATGAACAAACGGATTCTTTTCATTTACAACGGGCTCAGCTTTCTGATCAACGCCATAGAGATGAATCTGCGGTTCGACGGCTTTGAGATCTACCGCGCCAGCGCCACCACGGACAATGTGAACCAGCACGCGGACGATGCGGACCTGATCCTGCTGTATCTGAGCAACTATACCTTTTTGAATATGGACTTCATGCACTTTATCAAGGAGCTTTGCTTTGAACGGAACAAAACGCTTTGCATGATCGGAGATCCGGAGGAGCTGGCCGCGGTGGATGAGGTCTTCCCCCACAGTCCGCGGTTCATCCGCTTTCAGCGCCCCTTTGATATCCGGCAGATGATCGCAAAGCTCTCGGAGATGCACTGGAAGGCCACCGAGCCCCTGGAGGATCGCAGAGTTCTGGTGGTGGACGACGACGAGGACTACTGTCTGCTCCTCTCGGGATGGCTTTCCCGCAAATACACCGTGATCACCGTACACAACGGGCAGGATGCGCTGAAGGTGCTACGGGAGGAGGGGGCGGACCTGGTGCTTTTGGACTATGAGATGCCCGGGATGTCCGGTCCGGAGGTGCTCCGGCAGATCCTCAAAGACGAGAGCTACGGCAGGGTATATGTGTTTTTCCTCACCGGAAGGGATGACCGGGACAGTGTGATGGAGGCTCTGGGCTTAAAGCCCAAGAAATATCTGCTAAAGAGCATGGACCGAGATCAGCTGATCGCTGCGGTGGATACCTTTTTTGTGGGCTATCGCAGAAGGCGCGTGCAGAAAAAGGAGGCATCTGAATGAAGGAACCGGCGGCCGGGAAGCTGTACCGGCATTTCAAGGGAACGCTCTACCGGGTCCTGACCCTGGCGGATCATACGGAAACCGGGGAACGGCTTGTGATCTACCGAGAGGAGGCAGGAGAGAAGGTCTATGCCAGACCGCTGGAGATGTTTGTCTCTCCCGTGGACCGGGAGAAGTATCCGGAGGCAGCCCAGCAGATGCGCTTTGAGCCTGTTTCCGAGGAGGAGGCGGGAGCCGGGCTGGACCCGGAGGTGGAGCGCTTTCTGGATGCCCGGACATATCGGGAGAAGCTGGATATCCTCTCGGGTCTGCACCTGCGGATCGACGATGAGATGATCAACACCATGGCCATCGCCTGCGGGGCTCAGGTGGAGGAGGGACCCATCGAGGACCGCTACCAGGCGCTGAAGCAGGCCCTTGTGACCCTGGAGAAATTCGAATGCACGAGGCTTCGCTGAATATGGACGGGGCTCCTGCAGCCCACACGGGGACCGACGCGGAGCTGCTCCTTTCCTGGTATGACCGCACTCACCGGGACCTGCCCTGGCGAAGGACGAAGGACCCCTACCGGATCTGGGTCTCGGAGATCATGCTCCAGCAGACGAGAGTGGAGGCGGTAAAGCCCTATTATGAGCGGTTTCTGACAAGACTCCCCAACCTGCAGGCACTGGCGCAGTGCCCGGAGGAGGAGCTTATGAAGCTCTGGGAAGGGCTGGGATACTACAGCAGGGCCCGGAATCTTCAGGCGGCGGCGATAAAAGCCTGTGCCGTATACGGCGGGAGCCTGCCCGGGACGAGAGAGGCGCTTCTGACCCTTCCCGGCATCGGTCCCTACACCTCGGCGGCCATTGCATCCATCTGCTTCGGGGAGCCGCATCCGGCGGTGGACGGGAACGTCCTTCGGGTCTGGTCCCGCAGGAATGCGGACGGAGGCTGCATCTCGGAAGCATCCGTGAAAAAGCGCATGGAAGAAGAGCTTCGCAGGGTGATCCCAACGGACCGCCCCGGGGACTTTAACCAGGCGATGATGGAACTGGGGGCCTGTATCTGCGTGCCAAACGGCCCCGCGAAATGTACGGAATGCCCCTGGGAGGGGATCTGCAGGGCCCACCTGGAGGGCCGGGAGGAGGCCTATCCCGTAAAGGCCGCAAAAAAGCCCCGGACAGTGGAAGAACGGACCGTCCTGGTGCTGCGGGATGCGGGAAAAGTCGCCCTTCGAAAGCGCCCCGGAAAAGGACTTCTGGCAGGGCTGTATGAGCTGCCCTCCATCCCGGGCCGGCAGAGCGCGAGGCAGGTGCAGACCTATCTCTCCGGACAGGGGATCAAGGTTCTTCGCATCGAAAATCTGGGGGAGGCAAAGCATATCTTTACCCACAGAGAATGGCACATGACCGGGTACCTGGTACGGGTGGATGAGCTGGAGAGGCTCCCCGCCGGACCGGACGCCGCAGAGTGGATCTTTGCACGGCTTCGGGAGGTGGAGGAAACATACGCCGTCCCTTCCGCATTTTCGGCCTACCTTTCCGCACTGCGGGAGTGATAACGAGCCCATCCCATCATTTATCGAATCATCAATAGGAGAACACATCATGAAATTACTGAGCATCGCGATCCCCTGTTACAATTCCGCAGCCTATATGGGCAACTGCATCGAATCCCTCCTTCCCGGGGGAGAGGATGTGGAGATCCTGGTGGTGGACGACGGCTCCGCAAAGGATGACACCCTGGAGGTGGCGAAGAAATATGAGGCCAAATATCCCGGCATCGTCCGTGCCATCCATCAGGAGAACAAGGGACACGGCGGCGCGGTCAATACCGGCATCGAGAACGCCACGGGGCTGTATTTCAAGGTGGTGGACAGCGACGACTGGGTGAAAAAGGAGGCCTATCTGGAGGCGCTGGATAAGCTTCGGGAGCTCACGGCAGGCCCGGATACCCTGGACATGCTGGTGTGCAACTTCGTCTATGAGAAAGAGGGAGAGAAGAGAAAGAAGGTCATGCACCAGCATCACACCCTCCCGGAGGGGCGGATGTTTACCTGGGATGACTGCCATCATTTCCGCAAGGGGCATTATATCCTGATGCACTCCGTGATCTTCCGCACGAAGCTCCTTCGGGACTGCGGCCTGCAGCTCCCGGAGCACACCTTCTATGTGGACAATATCTACGTCTTCGAGCCCCTTCTGGACGTGAAGAACATGTATTATCTGGATGTGAATCTCTACCGGTACTACATCGGGCGGGAGGATCAGTCCGTGAACGAGCAGGTGATGATCTCCCGGATCGATCAGCAGCTGCGGGTGAATTACCTGATGCTGGACTTTTTGGTGGAAAATAAGAACCGTGCCATGAAAAACAAGCGCCGCTATCAGTATATGCGGAACTACCTGGAGATCATCACCACCATCTCCTCCATCCTCCTGATCCGCGCGGATACCGAGGAGAGTCTGGAGCAGAAAAAGGTCCTGTGGGAGACCATCAAAAAGAAGGACCGGGCGCTGTACAATTACATGCGTCACGGCCTGCTGGGGACGGTGATGAATCTGCCCGGAAAAGGAGGGCGCAGGCTCTCCGTGGACGGATACAAGATCGCCCAGAAGTTCTTCGGGTTCAACTAATAAGTCGCATCAAAAAACGCCTGCACGGACTGCAGGCGTTTTTCTTGCGAATCAGTACCGAACGCGGGCCTTTCTGGCTTCCCGGTTGGCCCGGTAGGCGGTGACCACGTCCCGGTTGTAGATCAGGTAGTACATCACGATGGACATCAGTACCGCCGTCATCACGTCAAAGACGGAATGCTGTTTGATCAGCATGGTGGAAGCGATGATGGAGAGGCAAAGGATCAGGCTTCCGTTGTGGATCCATTTCTTATCCTTCAGAAGATCCGAGCGGATGATGGCGAAGTGGACCCCCAGGGAGTTGTACACATGGATGCTGGGCCAGAGATTGGTGGGGGTGTCCGTCTTGTAAAGGCTGCGGATCAGGTTGGTGCAAAGGTCATCTCCCAGGAGATAGGCAGGCCGCAGGTCGTGGCCGTTGGGCCAGATGGTGGAGACGATGAGAAACACCGTCATGCCCACGGACAGGAAGATGAAGGCTCTCCAGTACTCCTCGCGGCTCTTGAAGAAGAGGTACATCACGGGGATGATCACATAGCCGAACCAGAGATAGTAGGGGATCACGAACACCTTCACAAAGGGGATCACATCGTCCAGGTCGGTGTGGATCAGGTACTCGGGCTTGGTCACCGTCCGCTCCAGGAAGGCGAACCAGGAAAGGTAGATGGCCGCATAGCACACCAGCGGGATCGCATGGTTGTATTTTTGATAAAAAGCAGATACTTTCTCTTTCATGGATGTCTTTTTTTCCTCGATTTTCTGCAGCGCTCACCGCTACATCCTGTGTTTTCCTCAAATTCAAACACAAGTATAATGCACCACGGGGAAAAAACAAGGAACAAATGTATAGGAATTTATGAATATTTTCGTAATTTTTTCGTCGATTTGTCCATGAAGGATCCGGGTGTCTGTCAGCTCCTAGCCCCGGGGCTTCATCACCATGACGGCTCTGGGCAGGCTCTTTACCTTCAGATAGTCGGACTGTCTGGAGACCTCGCCGTCGGTGTGGACCCAGAGGGGGCTGTCCAGCTCGATGGTGTATTCCCGCATCCGATAGGGAGTGATCCCCGGGAAGATGAAGTGCTTTCCGAAGAGCCCGAAGGGGAGGGCAAAGAGGATCAGGGGGCGCCCCACCCGGTCCACGCAGCAAAGGTCCAGCAGGCCGTCGCTGTCGGAGGCCTTCGGCCCGAAGAGAAAACCGCCTCCCTCATACCGCTGGTTCATGCCTGCGATAAAGAGCAGCTTTTTCAGGGGGATCACCCGCCCGTCCGACAGGGTCAGGGTCCCGGAGGCACGCTTGATGGAGAGAATCTGCTTCACCGCGATCCCCAGGTAGGTGAGCTTGCCCAGCCCCAGCTTGTTCAGGATCTTCTTTAAGCGGGAACGCATGGCTTCCTCGCAGACGGCGGCGTCAAAGCCGATGCCGCAGCTGACGATGAAGCGCCGCATCGTGCCGTCCCGGTAGGTGACGCTTCCCAGGTCGCAGGCTTCCACATGGCCGGTCTGAAAGATGATATCCAGCGCCTTCCGGGGCTCTTTGGGGATGCGCAGGGATTTGGCCAGGTCGTTTCCGGAGCCTAAGGGGACGAAGCCCAGGATCACATCCCGGGGATCCGAAAGCCCCTGGAGGAATTCGTTCACGGAGCCGTCCCCTCCCAGGATGACGATGCGGATGGGCTTTGTTTTTTCCGTCTCGCAGATTTCGGCCGCGATGCGCGCGTCATCCCCGGCTTCCTTTGTGGTGTGCAGGGTGTATTGGATCTTATTTTCCTGCAGATAGGGGAGGACATCCTCCTCCCAGAGTCTCTGACCCTGGCCGGTCCTGGCGGCGGGGTTTACGACAATGTGTACCATATGGATCTGTCTCCTTGTCAAGAAAGAGCCGGTTTGTTATACTCATCCATGAAAGGTCCGGCGTGACCGCTTTTGGTTTCGTACCCCTCTATGATAATGCATTCCGGCGGAAGTTGCAAAAGAATTCGGGGGCAGACAGGGGCAGTGGACGGATCCGGAAAGGAGAGAAGATGGACAAGGAAGGATATGTTTATAACGAGAGAATGCGCTGGGTCTTTTTCGGGATTCCCTGGACCTTTACCACCTATCACCTGCGGGATGATATGGTGACCATCCGCGAGGGCTTCTTTAAGCGCGTGGAAAACGACTGCTATATGTATAAGATCGTGGATGTGGAGCTCACCAGGACCCTGATGGAGAGAATGTTCGGTCTGGGGACCATTCATTGCTTTACCGGTGATACCACCCACACCCATTTGGATCTGAAGCACATCAAAAACTCCAAGGAGATCAAGGAATACATCCTGAAGGCCTCCGAGGAAGCCAGGATCAAGCGCCGTACCGTGAACATGCTGGATATCGGTTCCGGGGATATCGGGGACGATCTGGACATGCACGGCTTTCATGATGTGACCTGACGGATAATACAAAAAATACCCATGAAAAAAGGCCCCTCATTGCGAGGCGGCCTTTTTTGTATGGTCTTTGTCTTAAGCATTCTTCAGATCCTGCCACACCTCATCCGGCACGCACAGGGAGCCGTATCCGGTGCCCAGATCCAGCCCGGGCTTGGTGTCTCCGTGGAAGTCGGAGCCGCCGGAGATCTTCAGATCGTACTCCTTTGCCAGCTTCCGGACGAAGGCCTCATCCTCCTCGGAGTAGGTGCAGTAGATGGCTTCGATCCCCACCAGTCCGGCTTCCTTCATCTCCGTCACCAGGGCCCGGATGTCTTCTTCCGGCAGGTGATAGATCATGGGGTGCGCCAGAACGGGGATCCCACCTGCGGCCAGGGTCATCTTCACGGCTGCGGTGGGGGTCACCTTTTCCCGGGGTACATAGCAGGGACAGCCGGGGCTTAAATATCTGTCGAAGGCTTCCTTCGTGCTCTTGACATATCCGTATTCCAGCAGATAGGTGGCAAAGTGGGCACGGGTCAGGACCCGGTCCGGGAACATCTTCTCCAGACCCTCATAGCAGATGCCGATGCCGGCCTCCTTCAGGCGCTTGGCCATCTCCCGGTTTCTGCCCTCCCGGGAGTCCAGAAAGCCCGGAAGCTCCTTTTGAAAGCCCTCGCTCTCCAGATCCAGGTTCAGGCCCACCACGTGGACATCCCCGCCGTTCCATTCGGTGGAAAATTCGATGCCGGGGATCACTTCCGGCACAGTCTCGTATTTGCCCGAGGCCCGAAGGGTCTTCGCCGCCTCCAGAGCTTCCGCCACGCCGGCGATGGTATCGTGGTCCGTGACGGCCAGTGCCGTCAGGCCTTTTTTGCACCCAAGCTCCACCAGCTGGGTGGGGGAGAGGGTACCGTCGGATTTGTTGGTATGTGCATGCAGATCGATCATCAGTCTTCGTCGTCCTCTTTGTTTGCCGTGAAGATGGTGCGCTTTCTCGCCATCTCGTCGCTGGCCAGATACTCGTCATAGGTCGTGATCTTGTCTACGATATGTCCGTCCGACAGGATCTCAATGATGCGGTTTGCGGTGGTCTCTACAAACTGATGGTCCCGGCAGGAGAAGAGCACCACACCCGGGAACTTGATGACACCGTTGTTTAGGGCGGTGATGGATTCCATATCCAGATGGTTGGTGGGCTCATCGAAGATCAGGCAGTTGGTGGCCTGGATCATCATCTTTGACAGCAGGCACCGGACCTTTTCCCCTCCGGAGAGGACCTTCACCTTCTTCACACCGTCCTCGCCGGGGAAGAGCATCCGTCCCAGGAAGCCCCGGACATAGGTGGCATCCTTTACCGGGGAGTAGCCGGTGAGCCACTCGGTGATGGTGAGCTCATTGTCAAACTCGGAGGTGTAATCCTTGGGGAAGTATGCCTGGGAAGTGGTGACGCCCCATTTAAAGCTTCCCTCGTCGGGCTCCATCTCTCCCATGAGGATCTTGAAGAGGGCGGTCTTTGCCTTCTCGCAGCTCCCCACAAAGGCGATCTTGTCATCATGCCCCACGATGAAGGACACATCATCCAGCAGCTTTTCGCCGTCCACGGTCTTGCTGATATGCTCCACGAAGAGGACCTCGTTGCCGATCTCTCTCTCCGGACGGAAGTCGATATAAGGGTACTTCCTGCTGGAGGGCCGGATGGTATCCAGCTCGATCTTTTCCAGGGCCCGCTTTCTGGAGGTAGCCTGCTTGGACTTGGAAGCGTTGGCGGAGAAACGGGAGATGAATTCCTGCAGCTCCTTGATCTTTTCTTCCTTCTTTTTGTTCGCTTCCTTCATCTGGCGGATCATCAGCTGGCTGGACTCGTACCAGAAGTCGTAGTTGCCGGCGTAGAGCTGGATCTTGCCGTAGTCGATGTCCGCGATCTGGGTGCAGACCTTGTTCAGGAAGTA
>JAFYFY010000003.1 GCA_017543485.1 Lachnospiraceae bacterium
CCGGGCGGCGCGCTCTGCACAGTGGAAGAGATCCGGGTCTGGGATTATTTTCACTTCATGAGCTTTTCCGTAAAGACGCCGGATCTGTCCTTTCTGGCCTCCGTCCTGCCGCAGATCCCGGAGATCAGGGAAAACCATCCCGTTCTGGAGCAGGCTATGATCAGTGCCTTTCAAAGCGGTGACAGCGACGAAACCTCCGATATGGGAGGCGGGGAATTCGGCGGCGTGCCGGGATACGAATACCGGGAGTACCGGCCCGGAGACCCCTTAAAACGCATCGCAGGAAAGCTTTCTGCCCGCACCGGAAAGCTTATGGTGCGGCTGGATGACAAACATGCGGTCTCCGGGATCTGCCTGATCCTGGATCCGGTATGCAAAAGAGAGCGGGAATCCTATCTCTCCGCCATCTGGTACCGGGAGCTTTGCGAGACGGCCCTGGGCATGACCCTGACGCTGCTGTCCAAAAACTTCTCCGTGCGGGTGTTTTTCTGTAAGCGAAGCGGCTGGCAGGAGATGGTGCTGCTGCGGGAACAGGAGCTGTCGGCCCTTGCGGAGGAGCTGTCCGAGATCTCCTTTGATGTGGGGATCCCGGAGCGCTTCGGAAGAGCCCCCGGGGCGGAGCTGTATCCCGGGGGAGAGACCTTCCTGTATTTTACGGCGGACCCGGACGGGGAGGCCAGACAGGAGCTTCTTCGCATCTCCGGCGGAGATCTTCGACTGGTCCACATCTATGATGCGTCCGCGGGAGAGGGGGAAGCGCTATGAAACGAGCTGCAGCCCTCCTTCTTGCCGTTTTGTTATCCGTCACCACCCTGTCCGTCTACGGCTACGGGTTTTTCTCCCTGCCGGGACTGGGGGCCCTTCTGTGTGCCTTTATCGGAACGGGGATCTGCCTTTTCACCGACAGATACCGGCTGGCAGGGACGGTCCTGATGATCCTGTATCTGACCCTGAATTTCACTCTCATCGGTATGCTGATCCGTGGGGGACAGGCGGGGAGCGGGGAATACTTCTGGCAGTGGGTCATCAGCCGCGGAGAAGAGATGGGCGTCATCCTTCCCTTTGTGCTGGCCATGATCCTGGCATCCTCCATGTTCTTTTCCATCACGGTCTATTATTTTTCCAGCGTCCATTACCGCATTGCGATGCTGACCCTGGTGGGGCTCATGCCCTTTGTCCTGTATGTCAAGGTCATGGCGGAGGTGAGCAACCGGTATCTGGTGCCTGTGGCGGCCGGCAGCATCCTGGTGCACATCGCCGTGATGTCGGAGAAAAGAACGGTGGGGGACAGCCTTCGGCAGGGGGATCTCCGGGGGTTCCTGCGAAGGAAGCTGCGGTCCGGTGGAGAGTTTCGGGCGGCAAAGATCCTGTCGTTTCTTTTGTTTTCCGCCCTGGTGCTCCTTCCCGCCGCTCTGGTGCCGAAGCGGGAGGATGCCAGGTTTTATCGGGAATTTGAGAATCTGTTCCTGAACGGGAATACCACCACGGCCGTGGCGGATGATTTTACGCATCTGGCGGATTTTTCCGGTGATGCGGATGTGCTGGGAGCCGGGTCCAACAGGCGGCTCTATTCCGTCTATATGGACGGGGACACCTACTGGAAGCGGCAGAGTTTCGATCTCTTCGATCCAAAGCTGTGCAGATGGACCCCCGGCTATGCGGCTGCCTTCCCGGAGGAGCTTGATCCGGACGGATTCCGCCGTGCCCGGGCGGATCTGTCCGAAGCATCGCTCCTGCGGGCGCTGAAGGATGCGGAGAA
>JAFYFY010000067.1 GCA_017543485.1 Lachnospiraceae bacterium
AGCTTGGGACGCATCTTTTCCGGCAGGAAGGTGGGCAGCAGCCAGAGGGAAATGGTCAGCCCCATAAAGGCCCCCTTTGCCAGTGCGCACACCACAGCCTTCACCCAGCTCTTCCATCCCCCCGCCAGGCGTCCGCCCTGCAGGACCTCCTTTTTCATCAGGAAGTGGACCGTCACCGCCAGAACGATGTTGCCGCACATGATGAGCGGGATGATCCCCGGCACCGCCTTCATCACGGGAGAAGCCGTGATGAGAAAGGCCGTCAGGGGGGTGATGATGCTCAGGATAATGGCACAGGGCAGGTTTACGAGAAACACGGTGAGGACGATGCAGGTATTGATGATGGGTCCCGTGATGAAAATGCTCAGGTTCTTAAAAAACTGACTGATGATGCAGATGGCCAGCAGTGCTGCCGTCAGCGTGATCTGGCGTGTTCCGAACTTACCTGTTCTTTCATTTTTTGAATCTCCTGTTTTTTTTATTTTGCCTGAAAATTTATGCCTCAAACTCCGTGGATCTCACCAGGGTCTCCAGCTCCTCCTTGATCCGGTCCACCGTATCGGAGATCAGATGCGTGGAAGCGGAGATCTCCTCCGTGGAGGCTGCCAGATTCTGGACTCTGGTGTTCACATTTTCCACCACATTCAGAAGATCCGCGGTCTCATCGGCGATGGACTCCACGGCAGTCTTGATGTTCGTGTTGGCGGTACCGCTGTTTTGCGCGGTCTCCTTGGAGTCGGATGCCAGAGAGTTGATCTCGTCCGCCACCACGGCAAAGCCGCGTCCCGCTTCTCCCGCTCTGGCAGCCTCGATGGAGGCGTTCAGGGCCAGCAGGTTCGTCTGGTTCGCGATGTTTACCACCTTGGTGTTATTGGCGGTGAGCTCGCTCAAGAACCCGGTGATCTGCGTGATGGAAGAATTCAGGTTCGTGCAGAAATCGGAAACCGTGGACACATCCGAGGAGATCGCGGAGCTCTCGTTGGCATTGCTGTTGTTGCCGTCCGCCATCTCGGCGATGGATTCCCGCAGGGTCTCGAAATGCTCGTTGATGACCTGGATGGTCTCCACGATCTCGTCCCGCTGTCTCTTGATCTGGGCGGTCTCGCGCTCCACCATCTCCTGCGCTTCCACCTTCTCCAGCTCCACCAGATCCTTTAAATAGTGGACACAGTTGGAGGCGTGGTTGAAGCCGTTGTAGATGGCCGTCGCCATGTCACGGCAGGTGTCATATCCGCAGCAGGAGCAGTTGATCTTCCGGGACTCCGGCGTATCCTTGTGCATGGAGTGGAAGATCTCATCCAGCTCTCTCTCGGAAGGGATCCGGAGCTTGCACTTGGAGGAGCGGTCCGTATATTTGCGCAGGTAATCCTCCACCCGAAGGCCGGCAAACTGTCTGTTCAGGGCCGCCATTCTCTTTTCCGGGGTCAGGCCTCTGGACCAGGCACTCTTTTTGGTGTTTTTCTTGACGCTCTCCTGGATGGCATGGATATTGTAGAGGGGATCGTCCGTCTCCTTGATCTGGGGATCCGTTCCGGTTCCGCAGATACAGCCGCTCTCGCAGTTTAAGGCATCGATGAACAGGAAGGGTGTCTTGCCACCCTTGATGCGGTCCGCATTGTCCCGCAGGAACCGGTACATCCGCTTGTCACCCTCCATCTGCCGGATGAAGACCTCGCTCCCCAGCAGCCAGTAGACGTTTTCCTTCAGTCCGCCGGGCATGGGGTAGATGGACCCCAGTCCGTACTCGATCTCATCCGTGTAAGGTTCGCCCATGAGATGGTTCTCACGGATGTATTTCATCATGTGATCAAAGGTCACATTGTAGCTGATGTAGCCGTGGTTGTTGGGATCGCTGATCTCCATCTTCTTTGCGATGCAGGGGCTGATGAAGGCCAGTTTCTCCGTCAGATGCATTTCCTTGCGGGCATAGATGGCCGCACACATCATCGGGCTCTGCACCGGGAAGAGCTTCGGCAGAAGCTCCGGCAGGTAGCGTTCGATATAGCCCACCACCGCGGGGCAGGGCTGGGAGATCCCGCCCAGGAAGCTGTTCTTTTGGATATAGTTGATATAAGCCCAGGTGGTGATGTCCGCGCCGAAGGAGACACTGATAAAGCGCTGCACCCCCAGCTTCTTCAGGCCCCCCAGGACCCGCTCATATTCCGAAGGATAGTCCGCCTTGAAAGCAGGCGCGATGAGAACGGAGATCTTTTCTCCTTTCTTCAGGTCCGCGAAGAACTTCTCCGTATCGTCCCGGTAGTCCCGGGCATGATGCTCACAGGCCTCAAAACAGGCACCGCAGGCGATGCATCTTTCACCGTCCACCTCGATCCGGGATTCGCCGTTTTCGTCCGGCTCCGAGGATTTGCAGGCCCCCATGCAGCTGCAGGCACTGATGCACTTATTGCATCCGACACAGTTTTCGTTCGTAAAAACCAATGATTCGTTTCCCCAGTCCACGCTGTCCTCCTTTCGGGCACTGCCCAATCGGTCACTTTTGACAAAGTATAATTATACACTAATTTGTCCAAAAAATGGACGGATTCCGGAATTTTTTCCGTCGATTTTTGCTGTGTTGTGACGGTTTTTTGCTCCCGAAGTGTTTTTTTTCGGAGGCAAATGCCGCAAATCCGGCAAAAAATCGGGAAACGGATCCGCAAAAGAAGAGTTTACAGATGGCATGCATTGCGGTATTGTAAAGACACCTTTCAAAGAATGGGAGAAAAATGCTTTGGAGATCAGTGAACTGTTAAAATATGCAGGCGATACGAACTGCTCGGATATCCATATCACGGCGGGTACCCACCTGGCCCTTCGCCGCTACGGCCGTCTCTTCTTCCTGGATGATGTCCCTACCATCTCCCAGGCGGAATCCATGATCATGTCCTTTCTGTCGGAGGAGGAAGAGGCAAAGGTCCGGGAGGGACATGATATCGATGTGGGCTGCCGCCTGCCGGACCGCACCCGGATCCGTGTCAATGTCTACCACCAGAGAGGGAATCTGGCGGCATCCATCCGTATGCTGTACCGGAACATCCCGCCCCTTCGGGAGCTGGGGCTTCCGTCCATCCTGGAGAGCTTTGCTTCCCTTCCCCGGGGCATGGTGCTGGTGACCGGTCCCACCGGAAGCGGCAAATCCACCACCCTGGCCTCCATGATGGAATATATCAACGAGACCTACGACCGGCACATCATGACCATCGAGGATCCCATCGAGTATATCCTGGACCACAAACAGGCCCTGATCCACCAGAGAGAGGTGGGGGCCGATGTCCCGGACTTCCATACCGCTCTGCGCTCCGCACTGCGGGAGGACCCCGACATCATCATGGTGGGTGAGATGCGTGACTACCCTACTATCGCAGCCGCCGTCACCGCAGCAGAGACCGGGCACCTGGTGTTCTCCACGCTGCACACCTCCTCCGCGGCCCAGACCGTGGAGCGGATCATCGACAGCACCCCGGTGGAGAATCAGTCCCAGATCCGTCTGCAGCTGGCCAATGTCCTGGAGGGCGTCATCACCCAGACCCTGATCCCCCGCAAGGACGGCCAGGGACGCGTGGTGGCCACGGAGATCATGGCCATGAACTACGCCATCCGGAATCTGATCCGGGACAACAAGGTCCACGCCATCACCGACGTCATCCAGTCCGGCGCCAAGGAAAGCATGCATACCATGAACATGGACCTGGCGCGGCTGTATAAGGAGAAGAAGATCTCCCGGGAAAACACCATCCAGCACTCCTACAATGTACGGGATCTGCTGCGGCTCCTGGAGAGCTCCCGGTCGGAAGCCACCTGATCCTGAACCACAACAGACAAAAAGGCCCTCTGTGTCGTATGACACAGAGGGTCTTTTTCTTCCTGACGGTATGCCCGGTCACAGGGAAATGTCGACGGCCACTCCCGCGGGCACCCCTGCGGACAGCTCCGGCACCGGGGCAGGGCCTGTCGCACCCAGGGCAGATACCGGCATGCTGACGGCTGCGGATCCCACGGCAGGGGATGATGCCGCTCCGCCCGCTTTCTCTCGCTGCAGCTTGTCAAAAAGGACCTTCAGATATTCTTTATCCGCCTCTGCCATCTCCTTCATCTCATCGGTGCGGTGCTTCGTCTGCAGCATCTTAAAGTCTTCGGGGCTCATCTCCCCCACCGGACCTGCCAGCTCTTCCATGAGGTCCAGTTCTTCCATCATTTCCTGCATTTCCTCCGAGATCTCCGTCATGAGCTCGGACATCTCCTGGGAAAGCTCCTGGGCCATCTCCTCCTGCATCTTTTGCATCTCTTCCCGGGCCAGTTCCTGCTCGTACTCGGCCCGAGCCGCCGCCTGCTCCTGCGCCGCCTGTCCGGCCTGTGCGGACTGCCCGGCACCGTCCGCTGCCCGGGCGGCCTCTTCCTGCGACCGCGCCTGCTGCCCTTCCTCCGCCGCCAGGGCGTCCCGCAGGGTCAGGGTCTCGCCCCCATCCTCCGTGACCCGGATCATCTCCTCCTGCTGCAGATGGGCCGCTTTTTTCCGGGCGATGCGCTCCATGGACTTTGCATGGGCGATGGCGGCATCGATCTCCTCGGGGTCATACTGCTCACTCCCCTTCAGGCGCTTTAAGCGAAGGACCTCCCGTCTGGCCTTTCCGGCCGCACTTTTGGCTGCCGCTGGGGTCTTGCTCCGGGCGATCTCGGAGGAGACCTTTTTGAAATTGTACTGGAGCTTTTTCATGGCGAGGCTGGTCTTCTTCCGGCTGGTGCGGGCCTCCCGGATGGAATCCGCATAACTGAAAGAAGCGCTGACCACGGACCGGGGCTGTGCCTGCTGCCCGCTCTTCCCGGTTTCGGCCCCGGAGGCCATGCGCCGCAGCTGCGCCGCTTTCTGCCCGGCCTGAAGGGATGCGGCAGCACCCTGTCCGCCCGCATGACCGGCCGGAAATGCCGTTTTCGAAGATAAAGAAACGCCCTTTCCCGGAGAAAAGAGCGCCGTTTTTGCGATATTGCTCATAAGCATCCTCCGTGACGCCTCTGGCGGTTTGATCCCGCGCTTCCCTGTGCGGGATGATACTCTTTCATTTCTTTTATCGGACAGACGGCCCCGAAGCTTTAGCCCCGCTACCGCAGATGACAGACATTGATGAGCAGGACCCAGGCCAGTCCGTAGTAGGTCAGGATGGCCACCAGGTCGTTTACCGTGGTGATGAGGGGCCCGGAAGCCACCGCCGGGTCCACCTTCAGGGAGTGGAAGATCATGGGGACCACGGTCCCCACCAGGCTGGAGATGATCATGGACGCCAGGAGCGCTGCCGACACGCACCCCGCGATGAGAAACGCATAGGACCAGGTGCCGCCTTTTAGCACATGGAGGTAGAGCCCCAGGGCCAGGAAGGTGACGATCCCCAGTACCAGCCCGTTGCAAAGCCCCACCCGCACTTCCTTGAAGGCCAGCTCGATCTTCTGGCTCATGGCCAGATTCTCGTCCATCAGAACGCGGATGGTTACGGCCAGGCTCTGGGTCCCCACATTTCCGGCCATATCCAGGATCAGAGACTGGAAGCTGACGATGACGGGCAGAACCGCCACCACCGCTTCAAAGACCCCCACCACGGAGGAGATGGCCAGCCCCAGCACCAGCAGCACCACCAGCCAGGGGAGTCTTTTCCGCATGCTCTCCCTGGTCTTTTCGTTCAGGTCTTCCTCTGCGGTCAGACCTGCCAGCTTTGCGTAGTCTTCACCCATCTCATCA
>JAFYFY010000068.1 GCA_017543485.1 Lachnospiraceae bacterium
ATATAATTTTTGGGATGTGTGTCGAGCGCACAGGTGGGGAGTACCATCCATGAAGCAATTCGTAGATGAACTGAAAAAGATGATCAGCGGGGAGATCCCGGTATCCCAGCAGAAAAAGCTGGAAGTGATCTCTGTGGCCGTCACGGTGGTCCATTTGGTCCTGGTGGCGATCTTTGCCTACCTGGATGTCTGGGTCCTCATTTTTTATAATATCCTGACGGTGATCTATTATGTGTATGCTTTCCGGCAGGTGAGCGAGAACAAGATCCTCAAGGGGTATGTGCTGTTCTTTTTCGAGATCGTATTCCAGTCCATCCTCATGACACTGGTGATCGGCGTGGAGTGCGGGTTTTCCAACTATCTCTTCGCCATCATCCCGGTGTTCTTCTATATCAACAGTACCTATGACAAGGACGGGACCCGGATCTGGCAGCCCCTGCTGTCCACGCTGATCGCAGCGCTGGTGTTTATCGCAACGGCCATCATCGACGGTGTTTTTAAGCCTGTTTTTGAACTGACCACCAGGCGGGTTCACTTCCTGCTGATCTTCAATTCGGTGCTGAGCATGTTCCTGCTGGCCGCCATGAGCTTGTTCTTTATCCTGGAGAACCGGGATTCCCTGAAGGTGCTCACCGTCAAGAACAAGGACCTGGGGCAGCAGGCCAGCGAGGATCCCCTCACCGGCCTCTCCAACAGACGGAGCATGGAGCTGGTGCTGGAGGCGGCCATGGCGAGAGCCAGAGAGCGCGGCGTGATCTTCAGTCTGGTGATGGGAGATATCGACAACTTCAAAAAGATCAATGATACCTACGGGCATGACTGCGGCGACGAAGCCCTCACCGCGGTGGCGGAGATCTTCCGGACCAGCGTCCGGGACGGGGACCATGTCTGCAGATGGGGCGGAGAGGAGTTCCTCATCCTCATCAGCGGAAACAACGAGATGGCCGTGGCGGCTGCGGAGCGGATCCGGAAGCGCATCGAGGCCAATGTGGTCACCTACCAGGGGGTGGATGTGCGGTTCACCATGACCTTCGGTGTCACCACCTATGTGCCGGGCTTCAGCTTAGAGACCCTGATCACCCAGGCGGACGACAACCTCTACACCGGCAAAAAGACCGGAAAGAACAAGGTGGTCTCCACGGAGCGGTAGGCAGCGCGAAAACCGCAGGGAAATCCGCCGGTCGGGGCGGACAAAAGAAGAACAATCAAAAAGGACGATCCCGAAGGGGACCGTCCTTTTTTCTTTCCGAAATGGTTCGGATCACAGGGGGAATCCGAAATAGCGTACGGCGTTGTAATAGGAGATGTTTTTGACGATCTCCCCCAGGATCTCATAGTCCTCCGGAAACTCGCCGTTTTCCACCCATCCGCCCAGGAGGTTGCACAGGATCCGGCGGAAGTACTCATGTCTGGTATAGGAGAGGAAGGAGCGGGAGTCCGTAAGCATCCCCACAAATCCGGAGAGGTTCCCCAGATTGGCCAGGGAGATCATCTGGTTGGTCATGCCGGTCTTGTGATCGTTGAACCACCAGGCGCTGCCCTGCTGGATCTTTGCCACGGCGGTGGAATCCTGGAAGCATCCCAGGATGGTGCCGATGTATTCATTGTCCCCGGGGTTTAAGCTGTAGAGGATGGTCTTTGGCAGCTCATCCGTGGTCTGCAGGGAGTTCAGGAAGTCCGCACACTGAGCGGAGGGAGCGTAATTGTTTATGCAGTCATATCCCGTGTCGGGTCCCAGCTTTTCGAACATGAGGGTGTTGTTGTCCCGCTTGCAGCCGTAGTGCAGCTGCATGACCCAGCCCCGTCTGTGGTACTCTCTGGCCACGGCCTGCATGAACGCGGTCTTGAAACGGTACTCCTCCTCCTTTGTCACGGCTTCTCCGGAGAGGCGCTTTGCAAAGAGGGCTTCCACCTCCGCCTCGGTGGCGGGGTAGTACATGACAAACTCCAGCGCGTGATCGGATACGCAGCAGCCCTGGGAGGCGAAGAAATCCATCCGGCCTGTCAGGGCCTTCTTCAGATCCGCAAAGCTTCCGATCCGTTCCATGCCGGCGGCCTTTGCCAGCTTCTCC
>JAFYFY010000006.1 GCA_017543485.1 Lachnospiraceae bacterium
CAGATAGGAAGGGAAGTTCTCGTGATGGATGGTGTCCGGATAGTACTGGGTCTCCAGGCAGAAACCGTCACGCTTGTCATAATGGATCCCATTCTTGCCGGTGGTGGCGCCGATGCAGTTGCCCGCATAGAACTGAACGCCGGGCAGGTCGGAATAGACCTTCATCACTCTGCCGCTCTTAGGCCCCTTGGCGATGGCCACGGGGCGAAGCTGTCCGTCGTCCTTCCAGCCGTCGACACAGAAGTTGTGATCATAGCCCTGCACCAGCTTCAACTGCTCGAAATCGTCCCCGATGCGGTCACCGATGCGGGTCATCTTTGTGAAGTCAAGGGGTGTGCCGGCCACGGGTGCGATCTCGCCGGTGGGGATGGCGCCCTTCACCACGGGGGTGTAGTGGGAGGCAAAGAGCTGCAGCTCATGGTCCTCGATCTTTCCGCTGCCGACACCGTCCAGGTTAAAGTAGGTATGGTTGGTGAGGTTGATGACGGTGGTCTCGGTGGCGGTTCCGTGGTAGTGGAGTTTCAGATCGTTGTCCTCCGTCACGGTGTAGGCGATGCTGATCTCCTTGGTGCCGGGGAATCCCAGTGTGCCGGGGTCCTCCAGGCGGAAGGTCACACCGTCCTCTCTCACATCCGCCTCCCAGACGCGCTTGTGATACCCCAGCTGGAAGTGGCTGTGGAGGTTGTTTTCCCCGTCATTTACATCGATCTGGTAGCTCACGCCGTCGATGGTGAGCATGGCGCCCGCGGTACGGTTCGCGCAGGGGCCGATCACAGCGCCGAAGAAGCTTTCATTGTCGTAGTAATCCTCCACGGTCTCGTAGCCCAGGGTGATGTCCTCCGCTTTTCCCGCTTGATCGGGCACCATGAGCTGTGTCAGGATGGCACCCAGGTTGGTGACCGTCGCCTTCATTCCCTTGGAATTGCTGATGGTGTACAAAAAGAGGTCTCTGCCGTCCTTGCTTTTTCCGAACTCTCTGGTCTCTACAGCCATTGTTTTCGCCTTTCCCCGGTAACCGGTTTCAGATTTCCGTGCGGCCGTCAAGGGCCCGCGTTAATGTGATCTCGTCGATATATTCCAGATCTCCGCCCACCGGTACACCGCTGGCGATACGCGTGGTGCGGATCCCCATGGGCTTGATCAGTTTGCTGATATACATGGCGGTGGTCTCGCCCTCGAGGCTGGAGTTGGTGGCCAGGATCACTTCCTTCACATCCCCCGCACACCGCTCCACCAGCTCCCGGACCTTCAGGTCACCGGGACCGATGCCGATCATGGGAGAGATGGCACCGTGCAGGATGTGGTAGACCCCCTTGTATTTTCCCGTCTTTTCATAGGCCGCCTGATCGCGCACGTTTTCCACCACCATGATGGTGGAGTGGTCCCGCTGCGGATCTGCGCACACCGGGCAAAGCTCGGTATCCGTCATGGTGTAGCATTCTCTGCAGTAGCGGACATTGGCCTTTGCCTCCGTCATCACCTTTGCGATGCGCTGTACCTTGTCTTCCGGGAGATTGATGAGATGAAAAGCAAGCCGCTGCGCCGATTTGTTCCCGATCCCGGGAAGCGCAGCGAGCTCGTCCACCAGCTTATTCACATATCCGCTGTAGAGTTCCATCAGAAGGGCAGTCCTCCGAGACCGCCTGCCATACCGCCCTTCAGGCCGGCCTTGGCTTCCTCCACCTGTCCCAGGGCGTCATTCACCGCTGCGATGATGGAATCCTGCAGGGTCTCGATATCCTCGGGATCCACGATCTCCTCCTTCAGGGTAAGGGAAGTCAGAAGTCCCGCGCCGCTCACCTTTGCCTCAACGGCTCCGCCGCCGGAAGTCGCGGTAAATTCCTTGGTCTCCAGCTCTTTCTGGCCCTCCTCCATCTGGCGCTGCATGCGCTGTGCCTGTTTCATGAGATTTGCCATGTTTCCGGGCATTGCGCCGCCGCCGGGAAATCCGCCTCTTTTTGCCATCTGTAATCTCCTCCTGTTTCTTTCCTAAGCCGAATGCTTTTGTTCGGCTACGATTCTTCTGTGATATCAAAGGCGATGAACTGCCGCAGATCCGGCACGCCCTTTGCATATTCCTCATGGCTCTCGGATTCTTTCACCCGAAACTCCACTTCGCCCCCCGCGTAGTCCGCAAATACCTGCCGAAGCTCCGCCATGTATTCTTCTCTGCTCCCCAGACGATACGCGCTGACGTCGCCTTTGTCAAAGACCAGCTCCAGTACTTCGTCCGTGCCGAGACTGGGGGTGCACTTCTGAAGGATGCTGGAGAGCTGTGCGCTGACGCCCCCGGCGATCTTGTTCCAGGATCCCACGATCTTTCGGACGTCCTCGGGGACGGCCTTGGGAAGCTTCGGGGGCTGAACGCTCTGCATAGGACCTGCCGCTGCTCCGGATGTCCCTGTGCCGGCGGATCCTGCCACCGAGACCACGACTCCGTTTTCGATCCGCTCTTCCACAGCCCGGATGCGGTCCGCAAGATCCTCGTACTCGCTGCTGGCACCGTCGGTCTCCGGTCTGCAGAGCCGGATGAGCGCCAGTTCGATGAGGACCCGTTTCTGGGTGGCATAGCGGGTCTGACCGATGAGCTCGGAAAAGATCCGCAGATAACGCCTGATCTGTTCGGGCTTTGTCAACTGCGCATCCTCCTTCAGGCGCTGGAGATTTTCCGTGGACATCTCCACCACCTCCTCCAGTTCCTCGGAGGCCTGCATCAGCATGATATTCCGCAGGTACCAGGTAAAATCGGTGATGAACTGGGTCAGCTCCCGTCCCTGGTTTACCACCTCATCCAGGACCAGGATGGCCTCCCTGACATTGGTGCCGGAAATGCTCCGCAGAAGTCCGGAAAAGACCTCTGTGTCCACCGCTCCCAGAACCTCCAGGGTGCGATCATAGGTCAGTTCTCCCTCAGGCTGGAAGGCGATGCACTGATCCAGCAGGCTGAGGGCATCCCGCAGCGCGCCGTCCGCTTTTTTTGCGATGTAGCGGATGGCTTTTTCCTCCACCTGAAGCTGCTCTTTTTCGATGAGCTCCTTCATGCGGCCTTCGATGACCGGCGCGGAGATGCGCTTGAAATCATAGCGCTGGCAGCGGGAGATGATGGTGACGGGAAGCTTGTGGACCTCCGTGGTGGCCAGGATGAAGATGACATACGCCGGCGGCTCCTCCAGGGTCTTTAAGAGCGCGTTGAAGGCCGAGGTGGAGAGCATGTGCACCTCGTCGATGATGTAGACCTTGTATTTTCCCTGGGTGGGATGGTAATTCGCGCCCTCGATGATCTCCCGGACATTTTCCACACCGTTGTTGGAGGCCGCGTCGATCTCCAGCACATTCATGGACGCACCCGAAGCGATAGCCCTGCAGCACTCGCACTCGCCACAGGGCCCATCTTCTCCGGGATTCTCACAGTTGACTGCCCGCGCAAAGATCTTGGCCATGGTGGTCTTGCCCGTTCCCCGGGTGCCGGTAAACAGGTATGCGTGCCCGATCCTGCCGGTGCGCAGCTGGTTTTTTAAGGTTGTCACGATATGGTCCTGGCCCCGGACTTCGGAAAAGTCGGCAGGCCGGAACTTTCGGTAAAGAGCTACATAGGACATGATTCATCAGTCTCCGAAGCTGATCCCCAGGAGTTTCGCCTCCTTGATGATCGTGGCATCGGGATCCACGTATTTTAATTTGCCCGCGACTTCCTCCAGGGGGACTTTGACGATCTCGCGGTTCTTATATCCTACCATAAAACCGTACTCGCCTTCCAGTATCAATTTGCCCGCTTCCGCACCGAGACGGCTGGCAAAGACTCTGTCGTAAGGGCAGGGACTTCCGCCTCTCTGGGTGTGTCCGGGTACGGTGACCCGCACTTCGCGGCCGGTGCGCTGGAAGATCTCGTCCGCCAGCTCATAGGAGACGCTGGGATATTTGGACTTCTCGGCTTTCTTTTTCTGATCCTTCTTGGAGAGCTTCGCCGTCTCCTTGGAGATGGCACCCTCCGCCACGGCGATGATGGTAAATTTGCTGCCGCCGGCATCCCGCTCTTCGATCTTCTTGATCACCTTCTTGATATCATAGGGGATCTCGGGAAGGAGGATGATGTCGGCGCCGCTGGCCATGCCGGCATTCAGAGTCAGCCAGCCCACCCGGTGCCCCATGACCTCCACGATGAAGACTCTTCCGTGGGATGCGGCGGTGGTGTGGATCTGGTCGATGACGGTGGTGGCGATGTCCACGGCGGTCTGGAAGCCGAAGGTCATGTCGGTGCCCCAGAGGTCATTGTCGATGGTCTTGGGCAGGGTGACGATGTTCAGGCCTTCCTCTCTCAGCAGGTTTGCGGTCTTATGAGAGCCGTTGCCGCCCAGTACCACCAGACAGTCCAGCTTTAATTTGTAATAGGTCTGGGTCATGGCTTCGACCTTGTCCACGCCGTTTGCGTCCGGCTCACGGATGGTCTTGAAGGGGGTGCGGGAGGTTCCGAGGATGGTGCCGCCTTTGGTGAGGATCCCGGAAAAGTCCTTGCCGGTGAGCATCTGGAAGTTCCCGTAGATGAGTCCCTTGTATCCGTCCAGGAATCCGTAGATCTCGATCGGCTCCTTGCTGTTGTGCAGGAGTGTTTTGACGACGCCTCTCATCGCTGCGTTCAGAGCCTGGCAGTCGCCGCCGCTGGTAAGCATTCCGATTCGTCTCATGTGTGAACCTCCTTCGTCGTGTTGTTGTGTACCACTTTAATCCTCGTTTGCGGCCCAGAAACGGGCGGTTTTGACCGCGCGCTTCCAGCCCTTTAAAAGCTGGGTCCGGGTGCTCTCCGCCATATCCGGCTTAAAGGCTCTCCCCAGCTGCCAGTTGGCCCGGATCTCGTCCAGGTCCTTCCAGTAGCCTACCGCCAGTCCCGCCAGATATGCGGCTCCCATGGCCGTGGTCTCGATGCATTTGGGCCGGATGACCTCGGTATTCGTGATGTCCGCCTGGAAGTGCATGAGGAAGTTGTTTGCACTGGCGCCGCCGTCCACCTTCAGGGATTTGAGCTCCGCGCCGCAGTCCTCCTCCATGGCATGGATGACGTCATTGGACTGGTAGCAGATGGACTCCAGGGTCGCCCGGATGAACTGCTCCTTCGCACAGCCTCTGGTGATCCCCACGATGGTGCCTCTCGCATACTGATCCCAGTAGGGAGCGCCCATTCCGGTAAAGGCGGGCACGATGTAGACGCCGCCGGTATCTCTCGCGCGGTCCGCATACTCCTCGGACTGGGCTGCGGTCTTGATCATTCGCATGCTGTCCCGGAGCCACTGGATCGAGGCACCCGCCACGAACACGCTGCCCTCCAGGGCATATTCCGGTTCCTCGTCCGCGGAGGCGGCGATGGTGGTAAGGAGGCCGTTTCGGGATTCCACAGCATCTTTTCCCGTGTTCATCAGGATGAAGGAGCCGGTGCCGTAGGTGTTTTTTACATCTCCCTTTTCAAAGCAGCACTGGCCGAAGAGAGCGGCCTGCTGGTCTCCCGCCGCGCCGGCGATGGGGATGCGTCCGCCCATGACCTCCTCCGAGGTCTCACCGTAGATGCAGCTGGAGGGCCGCACATCCGGAAGCATGGCCAGCGGGATGTCGAAGAGCTTAAGCAGCTCCTCATCCCATTTTAACATATGAATGTTGTAGAGCATAGTCCGGGACGCATTGGTGTAGTCGGTGACATGGACCTTCCCGGCGGTGAGGTTCCAGATGAGCCAGGTATCCACGGTGCCAAAGAGCAGCTCCCCCCGCTCGGCTCTCTCCCGGGCCCCGGGCACATGCTCCAGGATCCAGGCGATCTTCGTGGCGGAGAAATAGGCATCCGGGACCAGGCCGGTCTTGCTGCGGATCAGGTCCGCTTTTCCCTCTTCCTGCAGGCGGTCGATCATATGCGCCGTGCGGCGGCACTGCCAGACGATGGCGTTGTAGACCGGCTCTCCGGTCTCCGCATCCCAGACGATGGTAGTCTCCCGCTGGTTGGTGATGCCGATGGCGCTGATGCCGCCGGGCCCCACTCCGGCCTGTGCCATGGCCTCTCTGGCCACCGAGATCTGGGAGGACCAGATCTCCATGGGATCATGCTCCACCCAGCCGGGCTGGGGATAGATCTGGTCAAACTCCTTCTGGGCCATGCTGCGGATCTTTCCTTCGTGATCGAAGAGGATGGCGCGGGAGCTGGTGGTACCCTGGTCGAGAGCGAGGATGTAGGTTTTTTTCGTCATGTTGTGTTGTACCCCCTGAGGTTTGTTTATGTGATGTGGGTGTCAGGAACCGTCCCCCACTGTCAGGACATTGGAGGTGGCGATCATGTCCACACCGGTGCCGGCCACGTCCGGGCAGACGATGTCCCCGATGTGGACCGGTGCGGTGAGTTCGATCTCCTTGATGGCGCGGATGATGTCCATCATGCGCTCCTTGGGGATCTCGGTGCGGGTCTTTACCGAGGCTGCGGCCTGATCCCCTCCCCGAACCCGGACGCTGCTGGTTAAGGTGCGGGTGGGATTGGTCACTTCCTGGGCGGCATAGTCCGCCCCTCTGGGGCAGGTGTTGCCGGTGATGCTCTTTACTTCGCCGCCTTCAAGCTCCACACGGATCTGGCATCCCATGGGGCAGCGGATGCAGGTAAGTTCTCGTGTCTCCATATCTGTCTCCCAAGCTTTTCGCTTCTGCTTCCTTCGCTGTGATCTTCCGGTTTTATCGCCGGAGTTATGCTTTCTCTTCCACCCTGATGGTGATCTGCGGCGCGGATACGCCTGCTGCCAGGGCCTTTTCCGCCAGCTCCTCCAGTTTCTTTTTCTGGAGGATGATCTGTTCCATCTCGCCGGGAGCCATGATGCGCTTGGGCAGCTTCATCAGGGGCTCGTCCTCGAAATATACCGCCAGGACCTTGTCCCGATATTCGTTCCCCACCCGGAAGCGGACAGTGAGCATGTCGCTCATATGCTCCGGCCGGACCGTGGCAGGGACGGAGTAGCGGACGCCGTCCACGGTGCGGATTTTGATCTCGGTCTCTTTTTTGACATTCGTGTCATTTTGTGTCTGTGCGCCTTGCAGGAAGGCTGCCGCGTTCCGGCCGGCGGTGTCGGCCTCCCCGGATACGTAATCCACCAGGTCATGAACATGGAGGACATTGCCGCAGGCGTAGACCCCGGGGATGCTGGTCTCCAGGCTCTCATTTACCAGCGCACCGCCGGTGACGGGACTCATCTCCACGCCCAGCATGAGGGAGAGCTCGTTTTCGGGGATCAGTCCGCAGGACAAAAGCAGCGTATCGCAGCTGTAGTATTCTTCGGTGCCGGGGATGGGCTTTCGGTTTTCGTCCACCTGTGCGATGGTGACGCCCTCCACCCGCTTTTTGCCTTTGATATCCACCAGGGTGTGGCTGAGCTTTAAGGGGATGTCAAAGTCGTTCAGGCACTGGACGATGTTTCGCTTCAGGCCGCCGGAATAGGGCATGAGTTCGGCCACCACCTTTACCTTCGCACCCTCTAAGGTCATGCGGCGGGCCATGATGAGGCCGATGTCACCGGAGCCCAGGATCACCACCTCTTTGCCCGGCATGCGGCCTTCGATGTTCACGTAGTACTGGGCCGTCCCGGCGGAGTAGATGCCTGCGGGGCGGTACCCCGGAATATTCAGTGCGCCTCTGGCCCGCTCTCTGCAGCCCATGGCCAGGATCACGGCCTTTGCCTCGATGACAAAGAGGCCGCTTTCTTTGTTCATGGCCGTGACGAATTTGGCGCCGGTCTCCTGGTCCCAGGACAGATCCACCACCATGGTGTCCGTCAGGAAGGGGACCCCCAGCGCCTGTGTCTTTTTGATATAGCGGTCCGCGTACTCGGGGCCCGTGAGCTCCTCCTTGAAGGTGTGGAGCCCGAAGCCGTTGTGGATGCACTGGTTCAGGATCCCGCCCAGCTTTCTGTCCCGCTCGATCACGAGAAGATCCTTTACCCCTGCTTCGCTTGCCGCCGCAGCCGCCGCCAGTCCCGCGGGGCCGCCTCCGATGATGACCAGATCCAATTTGCGATCAGACATTTTCTTTATCCTTCCCTGTGATGAACTGTGATCCGTCTCCGCTCTTGGTGATCTCCGACTCGTCCACCCCCAGCTCTCTGGCCAGAATGGCTACGGTCTTGGGGGAGCAGAAGCCCGCCTGGCATCTGCCCATGCCCGCCCGGGTGCGTCTCTTGATCCCGTCCAGGGTGGTGGCTCCCAGGGGCCGGCGGATGGCATTCAGGATCTCGCCCTCCGTCACCAGCTCGCATCTGCAGATCACATGCGCGTATGCGGGGTCTTCCCGGATGAGGGCATCTTTTTCCTCCGGCGTGGCCAGCGCCATGGAAGGGATCCCCTTCCGGGTGGCGATGAAGCCTTCCTTTTCCGGGGCCGGGTCAAGCTCCTGCAGGAGCTGCGCCACATACTCGCCGATGGCGGGGGCGCAGGTCAGACCCGGGGACTCGATCCCTGCCGCGTCGATAAAGCCCGGAGCGTCCGGCGCCTGTCCGATGACAAAGTCCCCGCCCGCCTCGTGGGCCCGAAGGCCGGAGAAGGAGGTGATGGGCTTGTTGGGGAGATTCCCCACGGACATGGCCGCTTTGGTGAGGACTTCAGAGAGGCCTGCCGCCGTGGTGCTCACATCCTCCGGATCCTCCACATCAAGGGCCGTGGGGCCGGTGAGGAGATTTCCGTGGACCGTGGGGGTCACCAGGATCCCTTTGCCCAGTGCCGTGGGGAGCTGGAACAGGGTATGGGTGACCAGGCCTCCCACCTGCTTGTCCATGAGACAGTACTCGCCCTTTCGGGGGGTGATGCGGAGCTTTTTTTCACATACCTGATTGTGGAGATCGGCGGCATAGACTCCCGCCGCATTGATGACAAAGCGGGTTACGAACTCCCCCCGGGAGGTGCGGATCCGGTACCCTTCCTGCGTTTTTTCGATGGTCTCCACCTTCGTGTTCAGCTGAAATTCCACCCCGTTTACCGCTGCATTTTCCGCCAGGGCGTAGGTGAGGCCGAAGGGGCAGACGATGCCGCCGGTGGGGGCATAGAGTGCTGCCACGGCCCGGTCCGAGACTCCCGGCTCCAGGCTCTTTAGCTCCTCCCGCTCCACGATCCGCAGGCCTTCCACACCGTTTTTGCGCCCCCGCTCCAGAAGGTCTTCCAGCTTTCCCCGGTCCGCTTCGTCAAAGCACAGCACCAGACTTCCGTTCCGTTTGTAGGGGAAATCCAGCTCCTTGGAAAGCTGCTCCATCATCCGGCTGCCCCGGATGTTCAGCTTTGCCTTCAGGCTCCCCGGCGCCGCGTCATAGCCGGAGTGGGCGATGCCGCTGTTGGCCTTGGATGTCCCCTCGCAGATGTCGGACTCTTTTTCCAGCACCAGGATCTTTCTTTTTCGCTTCGAAAGCTCCCTGGCGATGGCGGAGCCGGTGACCCCTGCTCCGATGATGATGATGTCGTACATGTTCTCCTCCTTGCGCTTTTCCCTGATGTCAAAAACAGTTGACGGAATCGGCGGAAATCGTTATATTGGATAGGTCGATGAAGGCTTTCGGCAAATGGAGACGTATCGAAGCGGTCATAACGGGGCGCACTCGAAATGCGTTTGCCCTCCGGGGCACGAGGGTTCGAATCCCTCCGTCTCCGCTTGCGGTCCCGGTTTACGGGGCTGTTTTTCTCATGCATTCGGGGTGCCCGCGATCTCCTTGATCAGGAATTCATTGCCCTGCAGCAGATAGGTATGGGCACTGCCGCAGTGGGGGCAGATCTTCCCATGTGCGATGGTATCGTAGGTCTTTTTGCAGTCCTCGCAGAAGGTCACCGCCTCGATGGGTTCGATGACAAGCTGCGCCGTCTTCAGAAGGTCCGTCTTTTTTACGGCCCAGTCCCAGCAGTTGGTGAGCAGCTCCGGGATCACGGCGGAGACGGTCCCCAGCTGCAAAGTGACGGACTCCACGGAGGCGAGGTCGTTCTCACGCCCCACTTCCGTGACATCGTCTATGATGTGAAAAACCACGCCGAGTTCGTGCATGCTCTCCTTCCTTCCGGGATGGGGATTGGGGCGTCACTCCCAGGTTTCTTCCGTCTTGGGATGAAGTTTTACCTTGATGGCCTGCTTCAGGCCGTTGGGGAGAATGTATTTGAGTTTGTCTTCGCTGCGGCGCATGGTGGATGCCTCGGGGACATCACGCTGTAAGTGGATGGCATCGAATTCGCAGCGGGTGGTGCAAAGGCCGCAACCCACGCACTGGTTCTGGTCCACCACGGTGGCACCGCACCCCAGGCATCTGGCGGTCTCCGCCTTCACCTGTTCCTCGGTAAAGACCAGCTTCGTATCCCGGAAGGACTTGGGATCCGCGCCTTCCTTGCGGCCCGGGATCTGGCGCTTCGCGTTGTCGTAGCTCTCCACCAGGATGTCATCCTTGTCCAGCTCCACGTAGTAGTTCTGATTGCGGCCGATGGTGAGGGACGCATGGGGCTGCACGAAACGATGGATGGAGGTGGCTGCCTCTTTTCCTGCCGCAATGGCATCGATGACGAACTTCGGTCCGGTGTAGACATCACCGCCCACGAAGATGTCAGGCTCTGCGGTCTGGTAGGTCTTCGGATCCGCCACAGCGCCGTTTCCTCTGCCCAGCTCCACCTTGGAGCCTGCCAGCAGGTCGCCCCAGAGGATGCTCTGTCCCACAGCCAGCACAATGTGGCGGCAGTCGATCTTCATGGTGTCGTTTTCATCGTACTGCGGATTGAAGCGTCCGTCCGCATCCTTCACGGAGGTGCACTTTTTGAAGGTGATGCCGGTGACGGCACCGTTTTCATCCAGATGGATTTCCTTCGGACCCCAGCCGCCGAAGAGTTCCACGCCGTCCTCCAGCGCCTCATCGATCTCGTCCTCGCTGGCGGGCATGATGTCTCTGGTTTCCAGTGACACCTGTGTCACCTTCGGTGCTCCCACACGGACCGCGTCTCTGGAGCAGTCGATGGCTACGTTGCCGCCGCCGATGACCACCACGTCTCCCTCCACGGCGTACTTCTCGGTACCGTTGATCTCCCGGAGGAAGTCCACTGCGGTGGTGACGCCTTTTCCGTCCTCACCCGGCACACCGACCTTCCGGCCGCCCTGGCATCCGATGGCAATGTAAAAGGCTTTGTATCCCTGCTCCCGAAGCTGCGCCAGGGTGATGTCCTTGCCCACTTCCACGCCGCACCGGATCTCCACACCCATGATGCGCATGATCTCGATCTCGGCATCGATGACGTTTTTCTCCAGCTTGTAGGAGGGGATGCCATAGGTGAGCATGCCGCCGGGGCGCTCGTTTTTCTCGAATACGGTGGGACGGTATCCGCGCTCCGCCAGGTAGTAGGCGCAGGAGAGTCCCGCAGGGCCGGCGCCGATGATGGCGATCTTTTCCTCAAACTCGCCCTGAACCTTGGGGATGACCTTCTTCGGGATGTAGCGGGTCTCGGCGTCCAGATCCTTCATGGCGATGAACTTCTTCACTTCATCGATGGCGATGGCTTCGTCGATGGTGCCTCTGGTGCAGGCCTCCTCGCAGCGGCGGTTGCAGATGTGACCGCAGACCGCGGGCAGAGGGTTGTTCTTTTTGATGAGTGCCAGCGCCTCGGTGTATTTGCCCTGAGCCGCCAGTTTCAGGTAGCCCTGGATGGCGATGTGAGCAGGGCAGGCCGTCTTGCAGGGCGCGGTGCCGGACTCGTGGGTCTCCTTGCGGTTGTTGTCCCGGTAATCCCAGTCCCAGTCATCCGGCCCCCAAGGCTTGTCGGAGGGCAGAAGATGCTTGGGATAGGTCACCTGAGTGCCGTCCTTTTTGCACAGCTTCTGGCCCAGGGACAGGGCGCCGGCGGGGCAGACCTCCACGCATCGTCCGCAGGCCACGCATTTTTCCCGGTCCACATGAGCCCGGTATGCGGAAGCGGACATGTTCGGCGTGTTGAAGAGCTGGGAAGTCCGCAGCGCATAGCAGACGTTCACATTGCAGTTGCAGATGGCAAAGATCTTGTCCTCGCCGTCGATGTTGGTGATCTGGTGAACAAAGCCGTTCTCTTCCCCTTTTTTCAGGATCTCCAGGGCCTCTTCCTTGGTGATGTAGCGGCCGCCCTTCTGGGTCTCCACCACATAATCTGCCATGTCGCCCACGGCGATGCACCAGTCGTGGAAGTCGTCCGCGCAGCCCTCTTCGTAGGTCATGCGGGAGCGGCGGCAGGAGCAGGGAGATGCGGCATATTTCCCCTCATATTTTTCCAGCCAGTGGGAGATCTTTTCGATGGGGATGGAGGTGCTGCACATATCCACTTCCTTCTGGACGGGGATCACATGCATGCCGATGCCCGCGCCTCCGGGGGGCACCATGGGAGTCACCTTTTCCAGGGGCAGGCGGGTCATATGCTCAAAGAACATGCCCAGCTCGGGATGCTCGTCGATGAGCTTCAGGTTCATGTTGGAAAATTCGCCGGATCCGGGGACAAACATGGGCAGGACCCACTGCTTTTCCCGCTGGGGATTCTCCCAGTTGTACTCCACCAGACCGGTGTAGGAGATCTTTTCCAGCATCTCGGTGAGGGCCTCGTCGGAGAGACCGGAGCTGGCCTTGAGTTCGTAGAAGGTCTTGGGCTTGCGGATCTCCTTGAAGTTATCGATGACGAATTTCGCAATGTCGTCGTCATCGTAGCAAAGGATCCGGACGGCCCAGTATTCGGGATCGTCCGGGGTGACCTTGTGAAGTTTTAATTTGATGGGGATCCGGTCCGTGATCAGGGCGCCGAGTTTCGCGATGTTCTCCTTCATGGGCTCGCTGACGTCCACGTAATCGGGTCTGAGCGGATAGTTCGGATTTGTTCCTGCCATACTGCCTCCCTTCCTGAGTGACTGTTTGCGGTCTGTATATTGGCTGTTCTGCCTTTTGTCTGTCTGCTTTTTGTTTATCTGCTTTTGCTTATCTGTTTTTCCCGTTCCGGTTTTTCTTCTGCTCTCAGGACTTCCAGGCCTGCACCTCGCCTTTGAGCCACTCGGTCCAGGCACCGATCCCCTCTCCCGTCTTTGCACAGATGGGGATCACCGCGGCCCCGGGATTTCGCATGCGGATGTTTTCCCTGCAGCGCTCCAGATCAAAGTCGAAATAGGGCATCACATCGATCTTGTTGATGAGCACCACATCGCAGACGGAAAACATCAGCGGGTACTTTAACGGCTTGTCATCCCCCTCCGGCACCGAGAGGATCATGGCGTTCTTCGACGCTCCGGTGTCAAATTCCGCGGGGCACACCAGATTTCCCACATTCTCGAGGATGGCCAGATCCAGTCCGGATGCGGTTTCTTCCGCCGCCCGCAGGAGCTCCTCCAGTCCCTGTCTCGTCATCCCCGCATCCAGGTGGCACATGCCCCCGGTGTGGAGCTGGATGGAGGTGACGCCGGTCTGTGCGATCTTTTTCGCATCCACATCGGAATCGATATCCGCCTCCATCACCCCGATGCGCAGGGTCCCTTTCAGGGCTTCGATGGTGCGGGTGAGGGTCGTGGTCTTGCCGCTGCCCGGTGAGGACATGAGGTTTAACAGGAATAGCCCCTGCCCCTTCAGCTCCTCCCGCAGGCGGTCCGCCTCCCGGTCGTTGCTCTCATACACACTTCGCTTGATCTCAATGACTTTGACGGGGTCCATGGGGATCACCTCCTGATAAATGAAAAATGGGAAAAAAACAACCGCATGTTCCGCGGTAAACGATTTTTATGGTTATGGTTTCCAAAGACAATTCCATCATACCAGAAAATGCAGGAAATATCAAGGAAACCGGGGAATTTCGGGGGAGACAAATCCCGCGGAATAAGGTATACTGACAGGGAACGCAAACGAAAGGAACATACCATGGGAAACTGGGGTGACGACGTAGACTACGAAGCCAGAGAGTTAAAAGAATTCAAGACCAGATTTACCATCAATTTCAAAAAGATCTACAACGATGTGGAGGAGATCTCCCAACGAACACTGGAGGTGACGGACAAGCATCCCAAGGATTCCCTCCTTCTTCTCTGGGCCGGGGCCATGTGCGGGATCTTTGTCTTTTTCCTCCTGGCCTATCAGATCCTGGCCTTTGTGACGATCCCGTTCCTGGCCTTTTACCTGCTGGCCCTCATCCGCATCGGGAAATCCTGGAAGGGATATCATTACAGCCGGCTGCAGTACTGGCTCATGAGCATCGGCACCGTCATCGTCCTCTTTGCCATCTCCAAGGTGATCCACGCGCTGGTGTTTGACCACCTGGGGTGATGGGCCGGAGGGGCACCGGAAAACAGCCTCCCGGAGCGTCATCCGGATGGGCATGCAGATGCAGCCCCGCCCTGCAGAAAGGAAAAACATGGAAAAAAAGAGCTCCCGCAGCAGTGCGGGCAACCGAAAATTCAAATGGAACCTGAACGTGCGGATCACCTTCAATTCCCCGGTGATCCTGACCATGGTGGGGATCTGCTTCCTGGCCACGCTCTTAAATTACCTCACCTTCGGGCAGTCCAACCGCCTGCTCTTTTCCACCTACCGGGCCCCGCTCTACTCCCCCATGACCTGGATCCGGTGGTTTACCCATATCTTCGGGCATGCCGACTGGTCCCACTTCATGGGAAACACCGGGTATCTGCTGCTGCTGGGCCCCCTGCTGGAGGAAAAATACGGAGCCCGCAGACTCATCGCCGTGATCGCCATCACCGCCTTCGTCGCCGGGGTCCTGAACTTCCTCTTCTTCCCTCATGTGGGCCTTCTGGGGGCCAGCGGCGTGGTGTTTGCCTTTATCCTGCTCTCCTCCTTCACCAGCTTCAAGGAGGGAGAGATCCCGCTCACCTTCCTCCTGGTGGCGCTCTTTTATATCGGCCAGCAGGTGGTGGAGGGCATCACCGTAAATGACAACGTCTCCTATGCCGGGCACATCGTGGGAGGGATCACCGGAGCAGTTCTGGGCTTTCGACTGAACGGAAAATCGGGCAAAGCGTGAAAGAGAGGTATGGAATGAATCTACTGAAGCGAAAGAACACCGTATACGCCCTGATCATCGGCAGCATCTTCGTCGCGCTGATCCTGATCGTCGGCACCTACTGGATGGGGCGGACCGCAAGCCGGGATACCGAGGATGCGGTGCAGAATGTCAGCCTGCTCTATCTGGATGAGCTGGCGGGCAGACGGGAGCAGGTGGTGGCCTCCACCCTGAACGATTATATCAGTGACCTCAATGTGGCGGTGGGCCTGCTGCAGAAGGAGGACCTTACGGATCCCTCCAGTCTGCAGGCCTATCAGGGCCGGATGAAGCAGCTCTACAATCTGGAAAAGTTCGCCTTTGTAGATGAAAACGGTCTGATCTATACCTCCAAGGGCACCCGAACCAACATCGAAGAATACAGCTTTGACTATCAGCACATCTCCTCTCCCGAAATCTCCGTCAAGCAGACGGATGCCTCCGATCTGAAGGTGGTCATCGCCATGCCGGTGGACCGTCTCGAATTTGAAGGCACACATCTGGTGGTCTGCTTCGTGGAGCTGGACATGGATGTTCTGCTGAGCGTGGTGTCGCTGCAGACCGGCATCAACAGCACCACCTTCTGCAACCTCTACACCGCGGACGGAAAAACCCTGACGGAATATATGCTGGCCGGACAGAGCAGAGCGGACAACCTCTTCACCGCGCTCGAATCCGCCGCCTTTGAGAACGGCTACAGCCTGGAGGCCATGCGGGAGAATTTTATGACCGGGGCAAGGGGCGTGGTGTCCTTTACCTACAACGGCATCCGGGAAACCATGTGCTATGTGCCGGTCCATCGCACGAACTGGGTGCTCACCTATATGATCCGCGAAAGTGTCATCAGCGACCAGATCTCCGCCATCTCGGACGGCATCGTGCGGCGCAGCCTCCTGCAGTCCCTGTTGACGGCCCTGGTGATGCTGGCTGTGTTCGCCGTCATGATCGGTCAGACCAGGCGCGCCTCGAAGCTGGCTCTGGAGCGGGAGACCTCCGAGCTGATGCAGCAGGAAATGGAGGAGCGCATTGCGCTGCAGGATGAGCTTCTGGGGCAGGAAAAGACCCGCGCCCAGCAGGACAGCATGATTACGGCCCTGGCCTCCGATTACCGGAGCGTCTACTACATCGATCTGGATGCGGACGACGGGATCTGCTACCGCTGCGACGGCACGGAAAAATTCGCCTCCTCCGAGGGCGATCATTTCCGCTTCAGCCAGGCGCTGGGCGCCTATGCGTCAGAATACATTGCCGAGGAATACCGCGACGCCTTCCTGGAATTCATCAAGCCGGAAAACATCCGCGCAGGTCTGGAAAATCAGCTGGTTCTCGCCCTGCGGTATCAGGTCCGAAGAGACGGGGAGGACCGCTATGAGATGCTCCGCATCGCCGGTGTCCGCCACCCCGAGGACCGGACGGATCACAAGATCCACGCGGTGGGGATCGGCTTTACCGATATTGATGAGGAAATGCGGGAAACGCTGTCCAGAAACCAGGCGCTGAGCGATGCCCTAGCCGCTGCGGAGGATGCCAGCAAGGCCAAGACCGTCTTTCTCTCCAACATGAGCCATGAGATCCGGACACCCATGAACGCCATCATCGGTCTCGACTCTTTGGCCCTGAACCTGGAAAACCTTCCGGAGGCCGCCCGGGACTACCTGGTGAAGATCGGGAACTCCGCCGAGCACCTGCTGAGCCTGATCAACGACATCCTCGATATGTCCCGGATCGAATCCGGACGCATGATGATGCACAACGAGGAATTTGCCCTCTCCAAGCTGGTGGGACAGCTGAACACCCTGTTCTCCAGCCAGTGCACGGAAAAGGGGATTCAATACAACTGCCGGATCAACGGACACTTAAACGACTATTATATCGGGGACAGCACAAAGGTGCGCCAGATCCTCATCAACATCCTGAGCAACGCGGTGAAGTTCACCCCGGAGGGGGGTGAGGTGGAATTCACCGCGGAAAAGGTCGCCTCCTACGACGGCAGGACCACTCTGCAGTTTACCATCCGGGACACCGGGATCGGCATGAGCGAGGAGTTCCTGCCCAAGCTCTTTGAGTCCTTCAGCCAGGAAAACAGCGGAGCTTCCAACAAATACGGAAGCTCCGGTCTGGGCATGGCCATCACCAAAAGCCTGGTGGAGATGCTCAACGGCAATATCGAGGTAAAGAGCAGAAAGGGGGAGGGCACAGTCTTTACCGTCACGCTGACGCTGACGGATTCCGACAAGACGTCCTCGGATCAGGAGAGCAATTTCGAGATCGATCCCCGGGAGCTGAGCGTTCTGGTGATCGATGACGATCCCATCGCCTGCGACCACGCAAAGCTGGTCCTGAGTCAGAGCGGCATCGAGGCGCAGACGGCTCTCTCCGGCGCGGAGGCGCTGGAAATGGTAAAGCTTCACCACGCCAGAAGAGAGCCCTTCAATCTCATCATCGTGGACTGGAAGATGCCGGAAATGGACGGGGTGGAGACCACTGCCAGGATCCGGGAGGTGATCGGCGAGGAATCTGCCATCATCATTCTCACCTCCTACCACTGGGAGGAGATCCTGGACGAAGCGAAAAAGGCCGGTGTAGACAGCTTCATCTCCAAGCCGCTCTTTACGGGAAGCCTTCTGGAGGAATTCAAAAAGGCGCTGAAGAAAAAGAACCCGTTCTCCCCCGCTGTCTCCAAAAAGGCCGATCTGAGCGGCCTCCGGATCCTTCTGGCGGAGGATATGGAGGTCAACGCCCAGATCATGGTAGAGGTTCTGAAGATGCGGCAGATCGATACGGATGTGGCTGAGAACGGGCGCATCGCCGTAAGCCTCTTTACGGAGCACCCGGAGGGCTACTATGCCGCGATCCTCATGGATATGCGAATGCCGGAAATGGACGGACTGGAGGCCACTGCCGCGATCCGCAGGCTCAGCCGATCCGATGCACAGTCCATCCCCATCATCGCCCTCACAGCCAACGCCTTCGATGAGGATGTCCAGAGAAGCCTGCAGGCCGGGCTGAACGCGCATCTGTCGAAGCCGATCCAGCCCGAGATCCTGTTCGAAACACTGGAAAACCTGATCCCCTCCGAGCAGTCTCTTCCTCCTCAAGCCTGACGGTCCGATAGGCAATAGGCTCGAAGAGCTTTTCGATCAGAACCTGCATATCCGCCTGTTCCTGCTGCCCCGAAGAGCTGTCTGCCGGCTGTCCTGTGTCCGCAGACAGCTCTTCTTCGGTCCGTTCCTCCCCTCCCGGCCCCACGGCCAGGTCCACATGCTGCACGGTCCCCGCTTCTCCGGTCTCCTTGAGGAAAAATCCGGTCCTGCGGATCATGCCGTTTGTCTGTCCTCCCTCATCCAGGGTCAGCTCCGTCTCCTGGGAGCCCAAAAAGATCGCGCCCACTCCCGCCTCCTTTAAGCTGATAAGGACATCCTCTCCCCGGGGATTTTTGTACCAGACCTTCAGTCTGTCGAAGATCTCGTCATTTTCGTCGATCCATCCGTTCCCGTCCCCGTCGTGCACGGCCAGGTCCGCGAAGCCGTTTCCGCTTTTCGTGCCGAACAGCTCGGACCCGTCTCCGATCCGGCCGTCCCCGTTTGCGTCATAAGCCAGAAAGCCGGTGTCCCCCGCGGTCATGGAGATCTCCTCCCGGGTGCCGTCCGCGTCCAGGTCGAAATAGAACTTCTGATCCGAGACCTGGGCGACACCGCCGGAGAGATTGATCATCAGAGGATCCCGCATGCTCGAAACCGGCAGACCCCGAACCTGCGCATAGCTCAGAAAGCTCCGGCTCATCTCCACCTCCACGCTAAAGTCGATGACCCGTCCGTCCTCGGTGACCGCATGGCCCAGCGCGGAAAAGGAGCTCTCCTGGGTCTCCATCTGAGCCAGACGCATCATGCCGCCGTCCGCAGCGGAAGCAGAAGACGATCCGAATCCGCTGATGACCTGGGTGCTGCGCTGCGCCTGATAGGAAGAGCGTTGCACCGCAGCGGCAGGCACCGGAGACGAAGCCCCGTCCTCTTCATACCCTTCGGCGCTCCACCCCAGGAGCCTGGCCAGGAGCTGCCTGAGGGTAGCCAGGAGAAACTCCTCCCGCGTCCTCACGGTTGTGCCCGTTCCTGCAGACTGTGCGCCGCTCGTGCCGGAGATCCCGGAGGCTATGCCGTCTCCAGACGCTCCCACACCAGGGACATCCAAGCCCTTCGCTTCCCCGCCGTCTTTTCCGTACCAGCCCCGCGGCAGCCCTCCGGTCAGCCCGGCGTCCCTGCGAAGGGTGGCATAGTTCATCCCCTCCTCCGAGGCCTTAGTCCCCACGAAGGTGTAGCTGTCCCGGTTCTCCCGGTACAGGCTGCTCAAGGTCCCCCGAAAGGCACCGGCCTTCGCTCCGTTCTCCCCCGCAGCCGCCCGGTAAGAGACGTTTTTCTGCCGCGAGCTTAATTCCACCTGACTTTGCTTGATTTTCATAGAACCTCACTTTCCGCGCAGGAGGCTCCAAAAATGGGTACAAAAAGAAGAGCCGCTGCGCTGATCCCCCTCTCATGCCGCGGTTCCCTCCCTGCAAGATCGGTCAACAAAGAAAAAGCGCCCTGCGCACTTCCGTGGCGCGAGACGCTTTCCCTAGCTGTATGGTATTTCGGCTATTCGGGGATAAAAGATTAGACCCCCGTCACATTTTGATCCACTTTCCCCGAAAAAGACGCACGCTGCAGATCACGCTTTTGACCGCCCAATCTGCTTTCAGAGCGCAGTAGATCACAAACGGCGTACACCCTGCCACGATCCCGGTGAAGTATCCAAGGGGGATGGACAGACACCACAGAAACAGGATATCCGCCACCATGAGAAACCGGGTATCTCCTCCGCCCCGCAGGACTCCTTTTGTCAAAAGAGACTGCAGTGTCTGAAACACCACCATGAGCGCCACCGCCCACATCAGCTCGGCAGCCACGGTGCGGGTCTCCTCCGTGATGCGGAAAGTGGAGATGACCAGGGGTGACGCTCCCAGGATCACAAGAGCCGCCAGGATCCCGATCACGATGCTCATACACCAGAAGGTCCGGCCCTGGTCTCTGGCCAGCTCCCGTTTGCCGGCACCGATGGTATTGCCCGTGATCACACTGGCAGCGCTGGAGATCCCCTGATTGAACACGGTGGAGAGTCTTACCACCTGCGCGATGATGGCATTGGCCGCCACAAAGGAAGCCCCGATATGCCCCATGATCACTGCCGTCATGCTGTTTCCCAGCCCCAGCAGCGTATCCGAGATCAGTACCGGAATACAGTAGCGGATATAATTCCCCACCAGATCCCGGCAGCGCAGGAACAGATCCCGCACGCGATACTCGATCTTCTGATCCACCCGGAAGAGGTAGATCAGAAAGCACAGGGTCTCAATGAGCCTGGAGAGCAGCGTTCCCAGCGCCGCGCCCCGGATCTCCATCCTGGGAGCCCCCAGATGGCCAAAGATGAACACCCAGTTAAAAAACACGTTGGTAAACAGGGCGATGACGGCCATATACAGCGGAAACCGGGTCTCCCGCACGGAGCGCAGAACCGCAGTCAGGGTCAGGCTCAGCCCCATGGGGACAAAGGTGAAGGCACTGATGCGAAAGTACTGAGATCCGCTCTCGATGATCAGGGGGTCCGAGGAAAAGACGGACATGATCTGCCCGGGAAATGCCAGCGCCGCACAGGTAAAGATCAGGGAAATACACATACAGATGCGCAGCATGATTGTCATGACCTTCTTCAGACTCATTCGGTCCCCGCTCCCCCAATAGGTAGCTGTCAGAACCGCCGCGCCGTACCCCATCCCCATGCACATGATCATGAAGATATTGATGAATTCATTTGCCAGAGAGGAACCTGCCAGCGGGATCTCTCCCAGCTGGCCCAGCATCATGGTATCGGCCATGTTCACTCCGATGGTGATCATCCCCTGAAACACGATGGGGAGGCCGATGCGAAAGGTGCTCCGGTAAAACTCTCTGTCCTTTACCCATAGTTCTTTCATCAGCCGGACACTTTTTTCAGGACCAGCACGCTGACGCTGAAGGCCGGCACGGTATGGACAAATTCCCGTGATGCCCCGTTACGCACTTCCTCCCTTGCACAGATCCTGTCCGGTTCCTCAAAGCTGTTCACATCCTCCGGACGACCGGATATGGTGAGGAGCCGGTATTCGGACTCCACCTGGCAGTCCAGCGTGATCCGGACCTGATTCACCTCCTCTCCGATATTCACCAGCTTCAGGTAGATCCGGTCCTCGTCCATGGTAGCGACTTCGCTCACCAGGGGGAGCTCCGGGAGGTTCTTTTCCATCACCAGCTCGTCATCCAGATAGCATCTGTACTGTCCCGGTTTTGCTTCGATCCGGTAGCGGTGAAAAGCATTCGGATCCGGTGAAAAGGGGTGGATCTCCTCCTCCCGAAGAGGCGGATCGAAATATCTGGGAGCGCGCAGCATCATTTTGTTTCCGTCAATCTTCCAGATCTGATTTCGCACGGTGCGCAGATTCCAGTCCGTGTCTCTGGGCTCGTTACATCCTGCATCCGTCTGCGGATCGTGGTTCCAGACAGAGATCGTGACCGGATTGTCGGATGCGAATTTCAGCTCCGCTTCAAAGACGCATTCCTCCATCCGTTCCTCTCCAAAGGCCATCCACAGGACCGGATTGTCTTTCTCCGGTCCGGCACCGATGAAGCGCTCAAAGGCCAGGTTCCAGGTCTCGTTTTTCCCGGTGTAGCGATGCCTGCGGGATCCGTTTACCATCCGCCAGGCATCTCCCTCCCGGACCACATCTCCGTAGATCTTCCTGGAGATCTCCGCAGGCTTCCCGTTCACCCGGACATTTCGGAACAAAAGCGCATCCGTTTCGCACATGATCCCCGGGATCCCGAAATAGACGGGCGGGACGGTCTCCGAGTCCGCATGGGATGCGATCACCTGTTTTCCCCGGAAGGCAGCCATCAAAGAGATCACATGATAGCTGGGGATGCCATACACCTTCTCCCGGTTGAAAACGATCAGGTTCGGAAGCCAGGCAGTATAGCGGGAGTTCTGGAACAGCGGAGCATAGGCGCTGAGGCGGACGATGTCCTGGTTTTTCTCCATGCCCGTCAGAAATACCGCCTCCGCAAGAGCGCATTCCAGGGACGCAATGGTATTCCCTCCGTTAACGGCATATTCTCCCACAAAGATCTCCGGCCCCTTCCGGTCGTAATCGTCAAAAAGCTGACGGTTTTCCACAAAGTATTCCGGGGTGTTGTAGTAATGTTCATCCACGATCCCGGCGGGCTGTCCTTCCCTCTCCACGTGAACATTCGCGATGAGCTTCAGCTCCGGGTAAGCGGTCCGAAGCGCCTGATAAAAAAGTTCATAGCGCACAAGGTACTCCGGTCCGAAGTTTTCATTTCCGATCTCCAGATAGACCAGGGGAAAGGGTTCCGGATGTCCGTTTTCAGCCCGCATGGCGCCGTACTTTGTATGGACGCCTCCCAGGGCGTATTCTGCGGCGTGCAGTGCCTCCTCCAGATACCGCTCCGTCGTCTCCCGGGAAAACCCCTGCCCGTGTCTGGCCTGGCAGCTGATGCCGCAGTTGCAGACATACATGGCGGCGATCCCCAGATCCTCGCACAGCTGCAGGTACTCGTGATACCCCAGACCGTTGGTGGTCCGGTAATGCCACATCAGGTAGGAGGAAGGACGTTCCCAGACAGGTCCGATGCTCCTGGAAAAGCTCAGGGCATTCTCTTCATTGATGCCCTCCACAACGCACCCGCCCGGGAACCGAAGAAAACGGCTATGGGTATTTTTCAGCGCATTTACCAGATCCTCCCGGAGACCGTGACCCAGATAGGTCTTCTCCGGCATGAGGGAAGTAAACCCGATCTTCAGCAGAACCTCATCCGCTGCGGCAATGGTAAAACGAACCTCTGCGTCCCGTTCTGCCTGCAGTCTGCATTCGCAGCGTTCATATCCTTCACTCTTCCGAACGGACAGATCACACATTCCGGCGGATGCTCCCTGTTCGTCCACAAAACCGACATGAAGCAGACAGTCCCTGTCTGCCTTTGCAAACATATAGAACAGATAGGCAGCACCTTCGGAGACACTGATCCCGTCGTATCCCACATTCCGGATGGAGCCGCCGGGGGCAAAGCGCACCTCCAGGGCGGCCAGTCTGTTGGGGTGAAGAACATCCTCCCGGTCCAGACGCAGGCTGCAATGCGCAGCATACCATCCGGGGATCTTTGTGGGGGCCGTCCGCTGCGCCCAGTCATCCATCCCTTCCCCGCCCAGGAACGCTCCCGGCCATCCGCCGTCATTCAGGATAATCTCTCCGCCTTCGCTGATCCGACAGCCCGCGGGAGGAACGGAATCTTCAAATGCCCGGTTTCGGATCATCTCCGGGTATAGTCCGCCGTCCGCGGCGCGGTTGATATCTTCAAAGAACAGACCGTACAGATCCGGCGCCGTTTCGAACCGGACCCGCTGCGTTTCCAGATCGATCTGTGTTTTTCTGGCCATTTTCCTTATCTCCATTCTTCCCAGTCTACTTTTTCATGAGGGCGCATATGTCCTCCCATGAGACGGCACAGGATCCGCGCCGTATATTTGCCCAGAAGCGCGTAATGTCCGGACACACACATCACATCATGGGCAACTGACACCTGCATCCCCAGCACCAGCCTGCAGAACTCTTCGACGGGCACGTAAAGAAAACCGTACAGCAGCAGGCAGGGCTTCTGGAGTGCGGTATATTTCCCGTCGATCTCCACCAGAAGGGACCCGTGCCGGAGGATCACGGTCCGGCCGTCCGCAAGTTCGATGGCCACCAGTTTTCCGGCATTTTTCTTTGTGAGTTTTGCGCCAAAACACACGGATACAAAGTCCACCGGGGCACACATCACCTCACTCTGGCACATTTCTCCCAGCTTCAGCGGTGCAAAATGGGGAACCTTCGCCGGAAGCATCACCCGGGTGCAACCCTGAGGCTCCGGCGCAAGCGGCAGGAGCTCTCCGTTGTGGTAGACCCGATTGGATCCCAGGGCAAAAACGTACAGGTCCTCCTGGCCCTTCAGCGGGTTTTCCCCCTTCTCGTACAGATGAACGCCGTCCTCGTTTTTGCAGTGTGCGTACAGATAATCCCAGTAGACCTGGGCGGAGTAAACCGGCTCCCGGTGTCCCATCTCCTTGATCTCCCAATTGATGATGGGCGCTTTTTCCCCTTCGTAGATCAGGAAATTGTCCTTTCCGTTTATGGCCAGGGTCGGGATCACTCCCCGGGTACCGTTGACCTCCTCCCAGAGCTCCCGGTTCTCATCGTTTAAGGTATACCGGTTCTCATATACATCCTCCGTCTCCGGCGTGAGCATCCAGTTCAGATCCAGTTCCCCTCTTTCCTGCATGATGGGCAGTGCCCCCACAGGGGTCTCCCCATCGATCCCCTCTTTGGCGCAGGGACCGGAGGTGTATGCTGCCGCTGAGATCAGCTCCGGATGCTTCATGGTAAAGGACAGCGTCATCATGTCTCCGTTGCTCATGCCCTGGATATAGATCCGGGAACTGTCAATGGAGTAGACGCTTTTCAGATGTTCGATCAGACCGCGGATGTACTCCACATCCCGGTCATCGCAGTCCCATCTTCCGGGAGTGGGGGAGTTGGGATAAACGACGATGAATTTGTTTCGTTCCGCCACCTCATGCCATACGGTGATATCCGCCCATCTCATGCCGTCCTGACCGCCGCCGTGGATCTGGATCACCAGCGGGTATTTCCGGGCAGGGTCGTAATCCGTTGGGACATATTCATACCAGATGTTTCGGCATCCCTCCAGGATGCTGCCCTCCCTGCAGGTCACCCCGCTGTTTGAGGGGATGGCATTCACCGCCTCAAAATTGATGGTCTCCGTAGCCGGCATAAAAACGCGATCCATCAATGATCTCATAATGTCACCCCCGTCTTTTCCGCAATGATCTGCTTTGTCCGCTCATCGGTGCGCAGAGGGCTTTTGCCCGGCGCATCCCCAAAGAGCATGAGGAATTCCTCCTCCTTCGTAAAGGCTTCCCACCGGGGCAGGTCAAATCCTGCCGTGTCTTTTCCGTTGGGATCTCCGGTTTTCACAAAGTTTGCCCAGTAGGAGCTGATCTGTCTGGCCAGATCGTAATGCTTCCCGGTGAAGGGCCTGTCACACCTGGCCAGCGCATCGTAGGCAAACCACATCTCACTGCCGTGATAGGAACCGATCCCGTCTTCTCCCGGGATGTCCCCGTCAAACTCGTACAGATACGCTTTTCGGTCCTGGCTGTCCTGGATGTATCCGAACATCCTGGTAGCCATGATCATTCCGGGCTCTCCATCCTCCGGTGCTCCCGGGACGCGGAAGTTCCGGACCTCTCCCCGGTTATATCCCGCAATGACCGGAACATTCTTATGATGTCCGTTCACATAGGCACCAAAGGGCGATTCCTTCAGCACGCGCCCGTCAATGGTGGGACGGAAATGGAATCCGGGACCCAGAAGGGTATCCACCTGTGCCAGCAGCGTCTCCGCCGGGACCGCCTGCAGATCCTCCAGTGTCCGATATGCGCCCCTTTTCATGAATTCGTTTCCGATGCGCTCGGACTCCTCCATGGGATTGGCAAACACAGGCATGTCGGGGAACCCGCCTTCGATGCAGCTTTCCACGATGGCTCCGCTGATCATCCCCTCCGTCAGGGGCGATGCCAGAAGACACTGAACACTCATGGCACCGGCGGACTGGCCGGCAATGGTGATCCGGTCCGGATCTCCGCCAAAGGCCCTGATATTCCTGCGTGTCCAGGCCAGAGCCGCGATCTGATCCTCGATCCCGTAGTTTCCCTTTCCCTCAAAGGGGAAGGTCTGGGAGAGCGCATCCGCAGCCAAAAAACCGAAGATCCCCAGACGGTACTGGACAGAGACCACCACGATCCCCTTGCGTGCCATGTGCTCCCAGTCAAATTCGATCTCACTGGGATATCCTCCCGTAAAGCCGCCGCCGTGGATATAAAACAGCACAGGAAGATTCTCCTCCCCGGTCCGTGCGGGGGTAAAGATATTCAGATACAGACTGTCCTCGCTGACCTCGTACTCCGGTCCGGTGGGATGCATCTCCTTTGTCCAGAAGGACTCCTTGTCGATCCCGGGGGTCTGCTGCATGGAGACCGGTGCATAGTCAAAGGCCTGCCGGATCCCCTCCCAGGAATCCAGCGGCTGCGGCGAGCGGAACCGAAGTTCCCCCACGGGAGGCTTTGCATAGGGCACTCCCTTGAACACCGCGATCCTGGGGTCCCACCCGTGCAGTCCTTCGATCTTTCCGTTTTCGGTTTCTATGATCAGTCGTTTCATTTTCTCTCCTTTCTCAGGTCATCCCTTTACGCCGCCGATGACGATCCCCCGGATAAAGAACTTCTGGAAGAAGGGATAGACAACCAGCACCGGCACCGCTGCGATCACGGCGATGGCCATCCGGGCCCCGGAAGTGGGAATCTGGGAGATGCTGGACTCCGTCGCCGTCAGTGCATTGGTCTTCAGGAACTGGACATTGTTCATCATGGTATTGAGCATATTCTGGATGGTATACAGGTCCGTCCGTTTGATCAGATAGTAGATGCCGTTGATCCAGTCGTTCCAGTATGCCAGTCCCGCAAACAGTCCCACCGTCGCCAGCATGGGCTTGGACAGCGGAAGTGCGATCCGCACCAGCTTGCCGATCTCCGAGCAGGCATCCATATCCGCCGCTTCGTACAGCTCCTCCGGCACGTTGGTATTAAAGTAGGTCCGCATCAGGATGATGTTGAACCCGCTGAGCATCAGATTGGGCATGATCAGCCCGAAGACGGAATCCTTCACGTGCATGTACTGCCCCCAGACGATGTAGGAAGGCACCATTCCTCCGGAAAAGAGCATGGTGAAAAACACGAAGAAGGACAGAAAGGTCCTGCCGGGGAGATCCTTCTTGGACAGCAGATAGGACATGGCGATGGTCAGGAACAGATTGGCCCCGGTGCCCACGATGGTGACAAAAAACGTCATCGCGTATGCCCGTACGATCCTGCCCGAGGCCCGGAACAGATACGCATATGCCTCCGTGCTGATCTTTTTCGGAAGGAACGCATAGCCGCTGACCGTCAGCGTCGCCTCATCCGTGATGGATGCGGAGATCAGCAGCACAAAGGGCAGAATACAGCAAAGCGAGAGAATGCAAAGGACCACATTCGATACGATATTGAATTTGCGGTTATATCCGGCCATGATCTCACCTCACCCCATCAAAACATTGCACTGTCTTTGTCTATTTTGCGCACGGCCGTGTTGGCCAGCATCACCACGATGAATCCCAGGATCGACTGCAGGAATCCTGCGGCCATGGACCGGCCGATGTCGTGGTCCAGCATCAGGGTGCGATAGACAAAGGTGTCAATGGTGGTGGTCACTTCATAGAGCATTCCGCTGTTCTGGGGGACCTGATAAAAGAGTCCGAAATCCGAATTAAACATTCTGCCCAGTCCCATGATGGTCAGGATGATCACGGTGGGACGCAGCAGGGGAAGGGTGATCCTGCGGATCTGCTGCCCTGCGGTGGCGCCGTCAATGGCCGCCGCCTCATAGAGGGATTTGTCGAACCCGATGATGGTGGCGTAATAGACGATGCTCTGAAATCCGAAGCTCCTCCAGAGCTGCACCACCACCAGGATGAAGGGCCATGCTTCTTTTTTGGTATACCAGCTCACCGCTTCTCTTCCCAGCGGTTCCAGGATGCTCTTGTTCACAAAGCCGTTGCTCCCGGAAAAGAAGGCAAAGACCAGATAGCCCACCAGCACCGTACTCATCAGATAAGGAACCAGGATGACGGTCTGATAGAATTTCTTTCTTCGCTCCTTTCGCACTTCCCCGAGGAGGATCGCGATGATGATCGCCACGATGGTGTTTAACACCAGAAAAACGATGTTGTAGCAGATGGTATTTCGGAACATGATCCCCGCCCATTTCGATCCGAACAGGAAGGTAAAGTTTTTGATCCCGTTCCAGGGGCTGTCAACAATCCCCTTTGCGAAGCTGTACTGCTTGAATGCCAGCACCAGCCCGCACATGGGCAGATAATTGTTCACGATCAGATACAGGATGCTGGGAAGGGCCAGAATATACAGAGGGACATACTTTTTCAGTTTTTTGAGAAGGGGTTTTTTCATGATAAGACCTCCGGAGATAAAGAGGGCGGCACACATATCCCGATGCGCACCGCCCGCCAAAGACATCTGTCTACCTGCTGCTCAGGAATTCGTCGTACTGTCTCTGCTCTTCCGCAATGATCTCATCGATCCCGGCTTCTTTTAACTCGATATTGAACTTTTCGATATAGGAATCCACATCCACCTGGCCATAGAGAAGGGCCTTGCGATACTCATCCACCACTGCCGTGCATGCCGCCATCTGGTCATAGACCGCCGAGGAGTCGAAGACAAACCCCATGGCCTTGGAAAACTTTGCATGCTTCGGTGCATCCAGCATATCGGTATAGAAGGTGGTCATATTGGTCTCAAAGGGAATGCTCAGGCACTGGTTGGGCCAGAACCACTGAACCTGCTCCTCATAGAGGTAATCCTCCGCGGTAATGCCCTCGGGATATCCCGCAGTGCCATCCTCCCGGATCACATAGTTTCTGCCTTCCACACCCAGGATCAGGTATCTGGCCAGCTTTTCGTCCGTATACATCATGGAGAGCAGCTTCATGGCCTCATCCGGGTGCTTGCAGACGGTGGAGATGCACCATCCGCCCAGAACGCTGGCGCTGGTCCCCACCAGATCCGTCAGTTTGAACTGAACGCTCTCGGGAAGATAGGCCACCAGAGCCTTGATATAATCGGCGCTGTAGCCGCCCACATAGCAGCCTCCCGCCACGCCGTTGCCATACTGGGAGATGGTCAGGTCCGCATTCAGAGAATCCGGTACCAGCAGTCCGCTGTCATTCCAGTCCTTGGTGCGATAGCAGTACTCTTTCCATTCCGGAGTCTCGTAATAGTTCACGATGGTATCCTGATCGATCCCGCGGTTCATCAGCACGCCGATCCAGTCCCCGTTGCCGAGACTGTCGATACCCTGGACGGGATCGTCATTGGTATTGATGTTATAGCAGTACTCCGGGTGAGCTTCCTTGGCCATCTTCATGATCTCGGTCATCTCGTCCAGCGTGATCTCTTCGCCGTCCCGCTCCGCGACTCCGATGTCCTCCGCCACATCCCTGCGGAGCATATAGGTCTCGTAGGTGGCAAAGCTGTCCATCGCCGGAAGTCCGTAGATCTTGCCGTCGATCTTGTGGGTGCTCAGGATCTGGTCGTTAAACAGGCCCCAAACCTCGGGGTACTGATCCCTGTATCCGTCCAGAGGAATGCACTGGTCGTTCTTCACGCAGCCGTCAATGGTGGAGTAGAATCTCCAGCAGAACAGATCCAGAGGATCATCATTGTCCGTCAGCATCAGGGTAAGCTGGTTGTTCAGATTCCCGATGGCGATGGGAACCAGATCGATATAGGCTCCGGCATCCACCGACTCCAGATACTTGTTGATCTCTGCCTCGACCAGAGCCTCATCCACGTAATCCTTGGAGCACAGACCCTGTACGGTGATGGTGGGCCAGTCCTTCGCTCCCTCCTGGGTGCTCCCGGACGAAGCCCCGCCGGCGGATGCGCTCTGGGCACTTCCAGTCCCGTCAGATCCGGATGAGCCGCAGCCGCTCAGGCTCCCCACCAGGAGTCCGGCTGTCAGTATCAATGCGATCAGCTTTCTTTTCATATTTGTTCCTCCCAATCATTTTCTTCTGCCGCCTTTCGGCTTCAGGAAAATAGTACGGGAATCCCTCCGGAAAAAATATTCAAAATCTGACCTCTTCCATCACAAAATCTGACTTTATTCTCCCTTTCGGTAATCGGAGGGAGATTTGCCCGTGTGCTGCTTAAAGGCCCTGGTAAAATTGGTATAACTGGCGTATCCGCTCCTGTCCGAGATCTCCTTTACCGTCAGATCCGTGGTCTCCAGCAACCGGATGGCATGCTCGATGCGCTCGTTGTCGATGTATCTTTTCAGGCTTACGCCCTTTTCTTTTTTGAACACCCTGGTCAGGTACTCCGGATTCATCCCGATCTGATCCGCGATCTCACTCACATAAATCTCCCGGTCCAGATTGTCCGCTATATAGGTGGTGATCTCCAGGATCACATCCCCGCCTCTGCCCCGCCGGTAGATCTTTTCCACCACCTGAGACAATGCGGATTCAAAAGCCTCGCTGGAGTCCCAGCAGTACATGAAATCCGTATAGGAAAGCTCTTCGTCAAATACATCCATGCTGTTGATGCTGTTGCTCACCATATATCCCAGGATCAGCTCACTGACCACCTGATGCAGTCTGGTGAGCACCTCCCGGTTCAGATCGCCGGCCTCCGTTCTTCTCCTGACGAACCGAAGCACGCTGTCCCGAAATCCGACAGTCTCGTCATTTTTTAACAGGGACTGCCAGACTCTCTTTTGAGACTCCAGCGAATACTCGTCAATATTCTGTCTGCTGAACTTCCCCACCTGGTACAGCCCGCTTCCCCGGGTCACATTGCTGCTCTGCTCCTGAACGATCCCGGAAAAAAACTCCCGCAGCTCCTCAAAGCGGCACATCCCCCCGTAGTAGATCGCGATCCCGATCCGCAGGGACTTCTGAAAGATCACGCGGATGGTCTCCAGCGTGTCCGTGACCCGGTCCGGCGACGCAGGACTCCCCGAAAAACACAGCAGCAGGATAAAGCTGCCCTGCCTGTCGCTGCGGAGGATCACGATGTTTTCCGTGCTCAGATCCGCGGTGAGTTCATCCACCACATTGGAATAGATACACCGGAGAAGGTACCGCTCCCCCTCATCCCACTCCTTGTGGGAACGGACCACGGAGGCAAGGACCGGCAGGTAGATGTGTTCATCCACCCCTGCCTGGGTCCTGGTCTCCACCAGATGGCGCAGGAACATGCTGTTGTCCGTCAGTCCCAGCAGGTAGCGCATGGCGTTTCCGTCCAGGATCTCCTCCTGTTCGTTTTCAAAGAGCTCTCCCACCTGCATCAGCTTTCGGTTCTTGCGTTCGATGGTCAGCTGAAGGATCGCATTCTCCAGGACGCTTCGCAGCTCCTCCTGGGTGACGGGCTGGAGCACGTAGTCAAAGCTCTGCAGCGTGATGGCCTCTTTCATGTACTGATAATCCGCGTGCGCCGTCAGGAAGATGAATTTGCAGTCCCGGTCCTGTTCCAGCCTGCGTTTTGCGAAGCTGATCCCGTCCTCTCCGGGCATCACGATATCACAGAGAAAGATATCGTACCGGCGCTCCTCCAGCAGAGCGTCCGCGGCTGCCGTGCTCCCGGCACAGTCCACCCGCTTCAACCCAAAGCCCATATCCCGGATCTTTTCCGATACGTTTTGCAGAACCAGCGGTTCATCGTCAATGATCAGAATGTTCATGAAATACCTCCCGGATGGTGATCTCACAGACCGCACCGCTCTCCGGACTGTTATAAAACGCAAAAGAAGCCTTGTCCCCGTAGAGCAGCTTCATCCGAAACTTGAAGTTGTCGATCCCCACATGATCGGACTGGTAGATGAACCGCTCCACAGGCCTGTTGAATTCCTCAATCTCGGCCTGCGAAAACCCGCTTCCGTTGTCGATGACATAGATCCTGGTGTGGTCCTCCTTCTGCTCGTGCCGGATGATGATGTTCAGCACGCGGCCGGAGGTGTCCCTGTGCTTGATGGAGTTCTCCACAAAGGTCTCCAGGATCAGGGGCGGGATCCGGATGTCGTGAAAGACGGGATCCACCTCCTCATTCAGCAAAATGGGCATTCCCGCCCGCAGGGAATAGATATTGCACAGGGCCCGGATCTCTGCCAGTTCCTCACCCAGAGTCACGAATTCCTGCTGATCCTGAAAAACATACCGGAAATGGGAGGACAGATCCCGGATCATGCCGCAGGCGGCCACGGAATTGCCCTTTTCGATCAGCATGGAGATGGTATTCAGGCAGTTCAGGTAAAAATGCGGGTTGATCTGCAGTCTGTAATACTGCAGTCTGGCCCAGTCTCCTTTCTGCTCCTCTTCGAATTTCTGCTCGGTCAGCTCCGAGATCTTTGCCAGCTGACTCTCGATGGCGTCGCTCAGCTTCCTGTATTCCTCGATCCTGGTCAGCTCCCCGGCGCCGGAGGGACCGTTCCGGAGAGTATCCGGCTCCCCGCCCGCTTCAACCTGTCTGACATGGGCCACCAGAAGCTCCACGGGATAAAGAAGAGTCTGGCGAAGGATCCGCAGCATATAGAGCATGAACAGGATGAGGAGGATGGGGATCAGGACCACCGTCAGGATGATCTCGGGCCGTCTCAGGATCTTCCAGTAGGAATCCATCTCCTGAAGCAGCACCAGTCTGAGACCGGTGCCGGGTATGCCCTGCTGAAAAACCGTGAATCTGCTGCCTCCCCGGAAGGCGGACTCCCGGTTCGTTTCCCAGGGTCTGGAGACAGACGGGTCCACCAGCAGATCTCCGGCGCTGATGACCACATTCCCGTCCGCATCCAGATACAGTTCCTGCATGTTCTCCGCATTCTCGGTATACTTCGCCGGTTCAAACACGAACCCCACACAGATGTTGTTCCTCGAATAATAGTCGCACAGACAGATCCTGCCTCCCGCTTCAAAGATCCCTGCCTGCCCGCTTCCCGGCTCCGCCACCGCCAGATATTCCCGAAGTGCACGGTCCAGCTCATATTTGTTGATCACATTCATGGATGCATTGTAATAGCTTCGGAGCGCATCCTTCTCCGGATCGTAGAAAAACATCCCTCCCGGACTGGTGACGGCCCCCACCTTCCCCTCCAGGAACTGGGAAAGGCGGTGACTGACGGAGATCCATCGAAACTCATCCAGGGACGCCCTGGAGAGTTTCAGATAATCGGCATTGCTGTGATAAATGGAAAATGCGGTCTGCCGGAGATCATCAAGATCCCGGACCAGCCCGTCCGCATAAAACTGATTGGAATACCGGATCATCCCCCGGGTCGTCTCCAGGCTCTGGCTGAAGATGTAGAATCCGTAAAAGACCGATACGGCCAGGAGGAGGGATGCCATCCCGGTCCACAGGACGATCATCTGCTTTTTCAGTGACGGATGCTTCATAGGCGATTTTCTCCTGCGAAAAAAGAATGCCACACGTCGCCCCGCGGCATGTGGCATCTGTCTCGAAAACATGCGGTCAGTACTTCATGAACAGGGGCAGGATCTTCCCGGCGATGGCGTAGATGGGGCCCTCCAGTCCCTTTCGCACATTCTTTAACTCCTTCCGGATCTCGATGTGCTGCGGGCAGTGCTGTTCGCATTTTCCGCACTCGACACAGAGGGATGCGGAGCTTCGGTCCTTACGGAGCAGGGTGCACATAACGTACTCCCGGAAGGCGTTCATCCAGCCCTCCAGAGACTTGCGGTTGTAGGCGGCGAAGCACCCGGGGATATCCACCCCTCGGGGACAGGGCATGCAATATCTGCAGCCGGTGCAGGGCACCTTCATCTTCTCCTGGATGGAGGATACCACCCGGGACAGGAGGGCTTCCTCCTCCTCCCCGAATTCGCCGATGCGGGAGGCATCCGCGCTCTCACAGTTCTCCCGGACCATCTCCAGGGTATTCATGCCGGAGAGGACGACGCTGACCTCCGGCTGGTTCCAGAGCCAGCGAAAGGCCCACTGGGCGGGGGAAAGGCCCCGGGGACTCTCCTCCATCAGCTTCTGCGCCTTTGCGGGGAGGTTGGTCACCAGCTTTCCGCCCCGGAGGGGCTCCATGATGACCACGGGGATCCCCTTGGAGGCCGCATACTGCAGTCCCTTCCGGCCGGCCTGGGCATGCTCGTCCAGGTAGTTGTACTGGATCTGGCAAAACTCCCAGTCATAGGCATCCAGAAGCTCGATGAACTTCTCCGTGTTGCCGTGATAGGAAAAACCGATCTGCCGGATCTGGCCCGCGGCCTTTTTCTCCGCGATCCAGGAATCGATGCCCAGGTCGCAGAGGCGCTGCCAGGTCTTTGCATCCGTCAGCATGTGCATCAGGTAATAGTCCACATGGTCCGTGCGGAGTCTTCGGAGTTCCTCCTGAAAAAGCTTCTCCGCCGTGTCCCGGTCCTTGATCATGTAGTGGGGGAGCTTGGTGGCGATGTTGATCCGGTCCCGGATCCCGGTGCGCTCAAAGATCTCCCCGATGGCCGCTTCGCTGCCGGTGTACACGTAGGCGGTGTCGTAATAATTCACCCCGGCCTCGCAGGCTGCCAGGATCTGCTCCTGGGCCAGGTCCAGGTCGATATGTCCGTTCTTCTGCTGAAACCGCATGCAGCCAAACCCGAGAACGGAGAGCTGATTGCCGTATTTGTCCGAGCGATACTGCATATTCCTCTCCTTTCGGTCACAGGAAGTTTGCTTTGATATAATCCGTCAGGGCTTCCCACTCCAGTCTCTGGGCCAGGTCCCTGGCTTCCTCCGCCATCTTCTTCTGCTCCGGGGTCATGTCGTACTGCTCCATGGTATCCAGGAGCAGCATCACGCTGTCATAGTTCATGGCTTCCGCGGATTCGATGAGGGCCTCCCCCGCCTCCCGGAGCTGCTCGCTGCTGATAGGCTTTGTATCGGAGCTGCCCAGCTTTTCATCCGGCTTGTCCTTTAAGGGTGCCAGCCAGACCAGGTAATTGCTGTAGGTTTCGATGAGCTGTGCATTCCGGTCCAGGATCAGGGCGGTATTGCCGTCGTCCCCGGCCTGCTCCAGCTCCGCGGCCATCCGGGACAGCTCCGTGGCTCCGATGAGGCCGGCGCTGCTCTTTAACGCGTGGACCCGGACGGTATATTCTCTCCAGTTCTGCTCCTCCTTCAGGCGCTCGATCTCGTCGGTATTGGGCTTGATGGAGTCGTAGAAGATCTCCAGCACCCGGAAGTAGGCCTGCAGGGTACCGCTGTTTTTCAGTCCCCGCTCCGCATCCAGGCCCGGGATCTCCATCATCCAGGCGGGCAGATAGGTCCTGCTGTCGGCCGCTTTCGGGGCGGGATCCGCCTCCCGGGCCAGGGCCGCTGCTTCCGGGGACTGGACATGCACCTTTTCCGGCGGCAGGAACCGCAGAAGCGCCGTCTCCAGCAGGCCGCCGTCCACGGGCTTCATCAGATAATCGTCAAATCCCAGGCGCAGGAAATTTTCCCGTGCACCGGAAATGGCATTGGCAGTCAGGCAAACGACAGGCGTGTCATCATTTGGCGTCCCTTTGCGTTCCCGCATCTTCTGGAGGGTCTCGACGCCGTCCATCTCCGGCATCCGGTAGTCCAGGAAGATCAGATCATAGGGCGCCTCCAGGGTCATATCCAGGCAGGCCTGGCCGCTGGAAGCCGTATCCACCCGGATCCGGGTCTGCTTCAGGAGCTCCGTGATGACGGTATGGTTGATGGGGGTATCGTCCACCACCAGGATCCGGGCATCCGGCGCGTGGAAGACCTCATGATACTCGTTCTTCTCCGCGCGGAAGCCCTTGCGCCGCAGCTCGTAATTGCCGATGGGCTCCGGATCCAGCACGATCTGGGGCAGGAGCACGGTAAAGGTGGAACCCTCCCCGTAAACGCTCTCCACTTCGATGCGGCCCCCCATGAGCTTGATGAGATTCTGGGTGATGGCCAGTCCCAGTCCGCTTCCCTCCACGGCCTGGTTCTGCTGGGCATCGAGTCTCTGGAACTTGTTGAAGAGCCGCTCCATATCCTCGGGCTTGATGCCGATGCCGGTGTCCGTGACGATGATGCGCAGGGTGACGAGGCCGGCTTCCTGACCGGCTGCCTCCACCCGGAGTCTGACGCTGCCCTCGTGGGTATATTTCACGGCGTTGTTCAGGAGGTTTACCAGGATCTGGCGCACACGCATCTCGTCGCCCCGGAGTCTCTCCGGGAGCTCCTCCATGACGGAGATCTCGAAGTCCAGCTGCTTTTGCATCGCCTTCACCAGGATCAGGTTGTAGACATCGCTCAGCATCCGGGAGAGCTCGTAATCCGTCTCGGTGATCTCCATGTTCCCGGCCTCGATCTTGGAGAAATCCAGGATGTCGTTGATGAGGGACAGGAGGGTCTTGCCGGCGCCCTCGATGTTCCGGGCAAACTCCAGGATGTTTTCGTCCTTGCACTCCCGCAGGATCATCTCGTCCATGCCCAGCACGGCGTTGATGGGGGTGCGGATCTCGTGGGACATGTTGGCCAGGAAGTTGCTCTTGGCCTCGTTGGCTGCCCGGGCGCGCCGCTCCTCGATGCGCACCTGCTCCGTCAGCCGCAGGATCCCGATGAATTCGTTCTGGGATACGGGCTTGGAGAAGTAGAAGCCCTGCAGGTAGTTGATCTCCAGGTTGTCCAGCAGGCGGATCTGCTCCTGGGTCTCCACGCCCTCCACCAGGATGCTCCGTCCCATCTGGCGGATGGTGCGGATGTTGTTCTCCAGGATGATGCGCTCGATGTCGTTTTTCTGCGCATTCCAGAGGACGCTCCGGTCGATCTTGATGGTGTCGAAATAGTTGGAGAACATGTAGGCCATGGAGGCATTGTTCACGCCGTATTTGTCCACGCAGAACCGGAAGCCCGCATCCTTTAACTGGCGCATGACCCTGTTCAGGTAGGTGAACTCGCCGTAGGCCACGCTCTCCGGGATCTCAAAGCTGATGCGGGAGGGATCCACATGGTACTTTTTCGCCGTCTGGATCACATTCTCCACGAAGCCGGACTGCATGCACTGGTGGGGCGAAAGGTTGATGTCGATGTACTCCAGTCCCAGCTCCACGGGGATGCCGCTTCCGAAGAACCGGCAGACCTCCTCCAGCACGAACCGGCCCAGACGGTCGATGGTGCCGTTCTTTTCCGAGACGGGGATCAGCTCCGCCGGGGGCACCTCCCCCAGGATGCTGTCCTTTAACCGGATCAGGGCCTCCGCGGACTGGACTCTGCGCTCGGATGCCTCATAGACCGGCTGGTAGTAAACCTCGAAGGTATTTTCCGCAAACCCTCTGTGGATGGCGGCATCCACCTGGGCCCATCTGTTCAGGTAGCTGAGCTCGGTGCCGATACGGACCTCGCCCTGCTGTTCCTCCCGGGTCTTTTCCGGGGGAAGGGGACCATCGGACATGAGCAGGATCTCATTTACCGTGGCAAAGCGGTCCGGGATCTCTCCCAGCATGATGACGCCGTGCAGGATGATCTCGTCCCCCTCGGGTCCGAAGCTCTGCTTCATGCGGTCGCTGATGCGGTCGCACAAATCCTCGGCCTCGCGCCTGTCGTTGCTCAGGAGGTAGAAGGCGGTGGAGGAGGCGATGTAGATGTTGTACCAGGGACGGATGGTCTTTAAGAAGCCCACGATGTCGGTGGTGGTCTTTTCGTATCCGCCCAGGCGCTGCAGGATCTCGTCGTTGGTGATGCGCACGCAGACGGCATAGAAGCGCTTTCGCATCCTCAGGTTGACCCCCAGATCCGCCACCAGGGCCGTCCGGTTAAAGACCCGGTGGATGGCATCCATGCGCTCGTCCTCGTTTTCGATAAAGAGCATGATGCCCATGAGGGCCACGGTCTCACTGAAGAGCTCGCTGCGGATCTCAAAGAAGAAGAGCTGGATCAGCAGGCCTGCCAGGATGATGAGGAAAAAGTAGATGATGCCGCCCTTTCGCTTGGCGGTGATGGCCGTCCAGTTCCGAAAGACGGTGTAGAGGGCCATGACGATGTAGATGGCGGCGTTGACATACAGGAGGGTCTCGCCCCAGTTGCGGTAGAAGTAGAAGGTCTCGTCGTAGTTGTAGATGAGGCGTGTCCAGGGGTTTGTCAGGGTAAAGAGCTCGGTGATGATGCCCGGGACCTGGAAGAGCAGAAGGGCTCCGGTGCTGTATTTGGCATAGGCCCCCGTGACATAGAGCAGGTACATGAAAAAGATGGGTCCCAGCAGGTTGTGGGACAGGAAATACATCAGATTAAAACCGTCCACGTACTGCACGGTATCCGCCAGATCCTCCGACAGGAGCTTCACGAGATTCGACCCCACGGAGACCGCGATGCTCACCATCACGTCCACCACCAGGGCGATGAACAGGCGCTCTCTTACACGCTGCGTCCGCCTCTCGATCAGCGAATAGATGAGGCCGGAGGCGCAGATGATAAATCCCGCGATATAGATTGCATTCTGATGTAAGCCTTCCAGGAACATGCTTCAAATCCCCCTATGATACTCTGCCGGCGATGTAGTCCATTTCCTTGACCAGGGTATCCGGAACCGGGATACCGCTGCTTTCGAGCTTCTTTTTGAACAGCTCCAGGCGGTTCAGCTTTTGCTTTTTCTGGAGCTCGCCGCGCTGCATGAGCTCGGCGTAGATCGGATTCCTGCCCAGGGCTTTTCCGTTTTCCTCGGTGAAGGGACAGTAGGTGTAGAGGATCTGTCTGGCTACCTTGTTCATCCGGGGGGAACCGGTGCCTTCAAAGAGCACCCAGATCATATAATCCCGGACAAACATCTCCTTGAAGCTGTTCTTCGCTCTCTGGAGCGCCACCCGGACCTTCTCCTTCGCCTCGGCGGAGAGGTCGTGGTTTTTCCGGTAAAACTGGACATAGTCGAAGTATTCGCTGGTGAGGGACCGGTCGGTGACGTCGTTCCATCTGGCGCCCTGGATCCGCTTGCAAAGCTCCCAGCGAAACTCGCCGGTGAGGCGCACCATGGTGTTGAGCAGGTCCTCCATGTGGAAGATGGACAGGCACATTCTGGCGGGGGAGTTGCGGACCTTCCCCTCGATCTCCTGCCACATGACCCCCCGGACCCCCACGTTGGGCAGGAGGATGAAGTCGGGCAGGAATTCCAGATGGATGGTCTCCTTCTGCATCACCTGGATGTTCTGGGTATCCAGGGTCTCCCGGTAAAAGGCGGTATAGTCGATCTTCCGGATCTGGCTTAAGGCCTTCCCCAGCTCGGATACCGTGACCAGGGTCCTGTCCAGGTCCTTTAGCACGTTTTTCGCGGCAAAGACGGGGCAGAAGGTGGTGATGCGCCCGAAGGTCATCTTGTTGACCTGGGGGAACATGTTCTTGAGCTCAAAGGAGACCCTGCTGGTCGGATTGGCCGCCAGCATCTTTTCCTCCTTTGCATCGATGATCCCCGCGATCTTCTGCTTGTGGAGGGTGTCCAGATAATCGGAGTCAAACTCGTCCCGGCTGGGATCCTTTTTCCCGCGGTAGACGGCCATGAGCCAGTCATAGAGGGTGTAGACGCCGGAGGCGGACTGGTCCTTCATGGCCCCCGCGATCCTGGCCAGGATCAGGGTATTGTCCTCCCCCGCAAGCTCCTCATCCACAAAGCCGAAATAGAGGAAGAGCTTCACCGCGGGCGGGATGCTGCGGTTCTGAAGGGTCTGCATGAAGGCGGCGGTGTAGACGATGTAAAACTCCTGGGTGATGACCCTGCGAAGACGCACCACGTCGTCCTCCATGGAGTCGATGTCGCCGATCTTCTTCAGTTCCCGGATGTGCTTTGCAAAGGAGGTGGCGGTATCCTCGTCGGCCTCCGCGTATTTCAGGATGGTATCCAGGCTTCCGGTGAGCTCTGCCGGCAGGATCTCCTCCTGCGGGGTCTCCTCCCCTGCTGCCGGAGCGGCTGCCGCTTTGCTCCTGGAGGCGGCCATGGCCTCCAGATCCCCGATGCGCCCCGCATAGGGCTCCCGGTCCAGAGGCAGGGTATCCCGGTATCCCTCCTCGATGCGGCGAAGGTCCTTCAGCATGGTCTCCGCATCGGCGGAGGTGCGGTCCATCCGCTGGAACAGCGCCGTGAAGGCATCGTAGAGATCCTCGCCTCCCGGGGCAAAATAGACGGCCCCCATCTGCTGGCGGTACTGGAAATGCCCGTCCAGGATCTGATAGGCCTTCCGGGAGTCCAGGCTCCCCTTTCGCAGCATGCCCATGCTCAGGGCGGCGTCCTGGCAAAGTGCCTTTCCGGCCTCGGTGGAGTAGGCCCGGCCCAGCCCGCCGTAGTAGTCCGTGAGCCACATGTCGGGGGCTTCCTCCACCAGGCAGGAATCCACCTCATCCATGCCGGAGATCTTCCGGACCGTCACACGGTATCTGTCGCAGAGGTAATAGTACTGCTCGATATCTCTCGTGAGCTTGGAATACAGGTCGCTGCATTTGATCTCAGAGAGGGAGCACTGATTGAGCAGAAAAGTGATCTGGCGAAAAAGAGAACTCAGGAAAACCCGGGCCAGATCCGGATGCTTTTCCAGGATGTCCTGCAGGACATCCATGTTGTTTAAGGGGTACTCCACCAGCGTGCTGGCCTGTCTGGCCCGGTAGCTCAGGAAATGGACCTCGTTGCAGGTTTCGCAGATGCCGATGACATCGCCTTTTCCCAGCGCAAAGGTGCCTCCCGGGTATCCCGCTTCGATCTCCCCGGCCGTGATCAGCGCAATACTCGTCATGGGCGCGCCGACGCTGCAGATCTCTTTCCCCTGTTCCACCGTAATCGCTGCCATACCCGTCTCCCCAAAAAGCCTGATGTATGAAGGCGCACTGCCGCCACAGTATCAGTTTATTTTAGCATATTTCCGGCTTCCGGGGCAAGCCGGAGGGGCTGCATTTCCCGCAAAAGTTCCTCAGTCAGAGCCATCACCTGCTGCTCCTCTTTTTCCGCCAGAGGCTCCCTGTCGTAGCGATAGGTAAAGGTGGGGATCTTAAAGGCCTCAAACCCCAGCCTGCCGCCGTGCTTTTTCACCAGCTCCGGGATCCCGGAAGGATCGATGCGGGCGTCCCGCTTAAAGCGGAAAAGGATGCGTCCCTCGCCGCCTAAAACCTCCGTCATATCCAGCCGGTGGGCGAGATCCCGCATCACGGCGATGCGAAGGAGATTCTCCGCGGACTCCGGAAGGGCCCCGAAGCGGTCCAGAAGCTCATCCCGCATGGCATCCCGCTCCGCCTCGGATTCGATGCAGGCGATGCGCTTGTACATATCCAGCTTCTGTTCCTCGTTCACGATATATTCCGCGGGGATGAAAGCATCCGCGTCCAGATTGATGACGGTGCTGAAGGATTCCTCCTGCCGGACACCTTTCAGCTTCGCCACTTCCTCCCCCAACATCTTGCAGTACAGGTCGTACCCCACGGCCTCCATATGGCCGTGTTGGGATTTGCCCAGCAAGTTCCCGGCCCCCCGGATCTCCAGATCCCGCATGGCGATGCGAAAACCGCTCCCCAAGTCGGTGAACTCGCGGATGGCCTCCAGGCGCTTTTCCGCCACCTCGGTGAGGATCTTGTCCCGCTTGTACATGAGAAACGCATAGGCGGTGCGGCTGGAGCGCCCCACCCGGCCCCGGAGCTGATAGAGCTGGGAGAGCCCCATCCGGTCGGAGTCGTGGATGATGAGGGTGTTGACGTTGGAGATGTCCATGCCGGTCTCGATGATGGTGGTGCACACCAGCACATCGATCTGCCCCTCCACGAAGTCCACCATGACATTTTCCAGCTCCCGCTCGTGCATCTGCCCGTGGGCATAGGCCACCACGGCCCCCGGCACCATGGCCTGGATCTGGGCCGCCATGTCCGCGATCATCCCCACCCGGTTATAGAGGTAATACACCTGTCCGCCCCGGGCCAACTCTCTGGTGATGGCCTCCCGGACCAGCTCCTCATTGTATTCGCAGACAAAAGTCTGGATGGGCACCCGGTCCTGGGGCGCCTCCTCCAGGATGCTCATATCCCGGATCCCCACCAGACTCATATGCAGGGTGCGGGGGATGGGGGTGGCGGAGAGGGTGAGGACATCCACGTTCTCCCGGATCTTTTTGATCTTTTCCTTGTGGCTGACGCCAAAACGCTGCTCCTCGTCGATGATGAGCAGTCCCAGATTCTTGTATTCCACATCGTCGGAGAGGAGTCTGTGGGTGCCGATGACGATGTCCACCAGGCCCTTTCGCAGATCCGTCAGGACGCTGCGGATCTCCTTTGCACTCCGAAAACGGCTTAACAGCTCCACCCGCACGGGGAAGTCCTTCATCCGCTGGGCGAAGGTGTTGTAGTGCTGCTGGGCCAGGATGGTGGTGGGCACCAGATAGGCCACCTGTCTGCCCTCCTGAACGGCCTTGAACGCCGCCCGGATGGCGATCTCGGTCTTGCCGAAGCCCACATCCCCGCAGATGAGCCGGTCCATGATCCGGCCGCTCTCCATGTCGGCCTTGGTGTCCCGGATGACGGCCAGCTGGTCCTGGGTCTCCTCGAAGGGGAACAGCTCCTCGAACTCCTTCTGCCACACGGTGTCGGGACCGTAGGGGATCCCCTCCGTCATCTGGCGCTTCGCATACAGCTCCACCAGGTCCTTCGCGATGCCCTCCACACTGCTGCGGACCTTGGACTTGGTCTTCTCCCACTCCTTGGTCCCCAGCTTGTTTAGCTTCGGGGTGTGATCCGCATCCGCGGAGGCGTATTTCTGAACGGCATCCAGCTCCGTGGCCAGGACATAGAGGATCCCGCCGTCCTTGTACTCCAGACGGATATAGTCCCTGCGGACGCTCCCGGATTCCACCTTTTCGATGCCCCGGTAGATCCCCAGGCCGTAGGTCTCATGCACCACATAATCACCGGGATGGAGGTCTTCCAGGGATGAGATCTTGCTGCCCTGCATGGCGCTGTGGCGGCGCCTGGTCTTTTTCCTCTCCGCGCCGAAGATATCGCTCTCCGAAAGAGCCGCGAATTTGATCAGAGGGTACTCGAAGCCCCGGGCGATGCGGCCGTAGACGATGAGGACCTCCCCGGGGACGATCTCCCGCTCCGGGTCCTCGGAAAAGGCCGCCGGGATCTCCAGATCCCGCAGGTCCTCCGCCAGACGCTCCCCCCGGGTGCGGGACGCGCAAAAGAGCAGTACCCCGAATTTCTGTTTCCGGTACTGCTGCAGGTCCTTTGTCAGGGATTCAAAGCTCCCGCCGTAGGGGGCGATATTTCTGGCATCAATGTCATATTTGTACACAGGAGTAAAGTATCCGCTGCCTCCGATGAGGGCAGACAGCCCCACCACCCCTGCTTTTTCCATGGATGCGGCCACGCTCTCCGGGGAGAGCAAAAGGGCGGTCTGGCCCGGCAGGGCATAGCCCTTTTCCAGCCTGGCGGCAAAGCTTTCCCGAAACTCCAGCTCCACTGCCTGTGCCTGCTCCCGGACTCTCGCCGGCTCCTCCACAAAAAAGCAGACGGGCCCTCCTGACACTTCTGTCAGCCACTGGGGCACGCTCAGGAGACTGTCCGGATAAAAGTACCGGGCATAGCTGTCCAGGTTGGCCATCCCGTGGTATTCCACGATGCGGTCGTAGAGCTCCTTCGCGGTGGTCTTTACCCGGTGGGCCTCCTCGGTGTGAAAGGTCTCCCGCAGGGTCTTTTCCTGCTTTTCGGCCTCCGCCAGGATCCGGTCCGCCCCGTCCCGCAGCTCCTGCCCGGTGAGGACAAATTCCGTGGCGGGATACACCGTGATCTCCTCCAGCTCTTCGATGGAGCGCTGGCTGAAGGCGTCAAACCTGCGCAGGGACTCCACATCGTCCCCCCAGAGCTCGATCCGGTAGGGGCTGTCCTCCGTCAGGTCAAAGACATCGATGATATCCCCCCGGACGGCAAACTGCCCCGGGCTCTCGGTCTGGGCCACCCGCTCATAGCCAAGCTCCGTCAGGCGCCTGGCAAATTCGGCAGGCTCACAGGTCCCGCCCTTTTCCAGATACAGGGTGGCATCCTCCCGGATGGGGGGCTGAGGCGTCATCAGAGCCGCGAAGGTGGTGATCACCGTGGCCTTGGGGCTCTCCAAAAGCCGGCGCACGGTGCGCATCCGCTGTCTCGTCAGCTCGTTTCCGTGGATGTCGGCCTGGAAAAAGATCAGGTCCTTGGCAGGGAACAGGCAGGCATCCCGGTCGTAATAGGCATACTCCTCCCACAGCGCCCTGGCCCGCAGATCGTCGTAGGTGACGATGACGGTGCAGCGCACATCCTCCGAGAGGCCGGCGATGAGGTGGAGCTTCTGGGAATCCACGCAGCCGGTCACAAAGGCCGTCCCCTTGGGCGTCAGGGTGCTGCTCCCCGTCACGGCGTCCCGGAGCTTCTGAAATTCGGCGAGCTCCCGCAGGGGCTCTCTGAGTGCTTTGATCACGTGTTTTCCTCTTTCTGTGATACGGGGGATGCTGGATCAGCCGGTTTGGCGGGCCGGTCTGCGGCATCGGCCGGTCTGGCGGGGTGCTGTGCAGGGGGCTCGGGTTTTGCCGGCTTCTCCGGCTTCGGGGGTTTGGTGTTAAAGCGGTTCATGGCCGCATCCGCCCCCTCCAGTGCCCAGACCTTCGCGGCCTCGGCGCCCCGGCGGAAGGCCTCCTCCATGGATTTCGCGTCCTCAGAGCTAAAATGCCCCAGCACATGGGAGATCATGTCCCGCTGCTCCTTATCCCCCACCCCTACCCGGATGCGGGCGAAGTCCTCCGTGGCCAGCTGCAGGATGATGTTCTTCAGCCCGTTGTGTCCCCCGGCGCTGCCCTTTTTGCGGATCCGAAGGGTCCCCACGGGCAGGGCCACATCATCGGAGATCACCAGGAGGTTTCCCACCGGGACATTGTAGTATTCCAGGATCTCCCGGATGCTCTCCCCGCTGAGGTTCATATAGGTCAGGGGCTTTACCAGCATGCATTTTTCGCTGCCCAGCATCCCCTTTCCCACCAGGGCCCGGTGCTCTCTTTTCTCCACCCGGATGTCCAGGTCCCGGGCCAGGGCGTCGATGACGCCGTAGCCCGCGTTGTGTCTGGTATGTTCATATTCTTTGCCGGGATTTCCCAGCCCTGCGATGACGATCATCATGTTTTCCTGTCTGTTTTTGTTCTGTTTTTTGTTTTCCGTGCAAAATCCGTATCTTTTATCATACACCATCCGCCCCCGGGATGGAAAGAAAAAGGATTCCGCTTTCGCGAAATCCCTTTTTTCTCAGGAGCCCTTTTCGTTATCAGAATTCACCGTTCTCATCCGCTTCGGCCTTCGTCTTTTCGTAGGCTTCCAGGATCACATTCTGAAGCGTTTCTCTGGTGGTCTTGTTGATGGGGTGGGCGATGTCCCGGTATTCCCCATCGTTGGCCTTCTTGCTCGGCATCGCGATGAAGAGGCCCTTTTCTCCTTCAATTACTTTGATGTCGTGCACCACAAACTCGTCATCCAGCGTGATGGAGACGACTGCGCGCATTTTCCCTTCGGCTGCAATCTTCCGTACTCGTACATCCGTGATCTTCACTTGATTCTCCCCCCGAGATCTTTCCGTCGATCGCTGCCCTCCTTCCAAGTCTATCCTGATGATCAACAATGCATAATTATAATACCTGCGTATTTTATAATAGTTTCGCGTATTTGGCAATCTTTTTTTCGATGGAGGAACCCCTACAGGACATACCGGTCTCCCTGTTCCACCACCACCTTCAGTCTGTCCTCTCCCCGCAGGGTCCGTCCGCCCTGCAGCGTGGAATGGCTCTCCACGATACAGTTCTCCACCGTGGTGCCGTCCCCGATGTACACGTCATTTAAGATGATGGAGTTTCGGATGGTACAACCGTTGCCGATGTAGCTGGCCTTGAAGATCACGGAGTTTTCCACCAGGCCGTTCACGATGCATCCGCTGGAGATGAGGCTGTTGCGCACGCAGGCTCCGGGATTGTATTTGGCCGGCGGCAGATCATCCACCTTGGAGTAGATGTTGGGGTACTCCCGGAAGAAGTAGTTGCGCACATCCGGATTCAGGAAATCCATATTGGTGTCGTAGAAATCCTCGACGGAAGCGATGTTTTTCCAGTAGGACTTGATCTTGTATCCGAAGATCCGCTTGATGTCCTTGTATCGGATCAGGACATCCGAGACGAAGTCGTACCGGTCCTCCTCGGCGCACTTTTCGATCATTTCGATGAGCATACGGCGGCGCATCACATAGATGCCGCAGGAGATGGTGTTGGTCTTGGGCTGCAGGGGCTTTTCCTCGAAGCCCACGATGCGGGAGTCCTCGTTCATCTGAACGGTGCCGTAGCGGGAGATGTCCAGATTCGGGTCCATGTCCTTCACCACGATGGTGATGTCCGCTTTTTTGTCGATGTGATACTCCAGGAGCTTGTTGAAGTCCATCTTGTAGACGCAGTCCCCGGAGGCGATGACGACATAGGGCTCGTGGCTGCTGGTGAGGAACCCCAGATTCTGGTAGATGGAATCCGCGGTGCCCTTGTACCAGTTGCTGTTTTCATTCGCCATAGCCGGCGTCAGCACGTAGAGTCCGCCCTGCTTTCTTCCGAAGTCCCACCATTTGGAGGAGTTCAGATGTCTGTTCAGGCTCCCTGCGTTGTACTGGGTAAACACCGCCACCTTCTGGATGTGGGAGTTGGACATATTGCTCAGGGTAAAGTCGATGCTCCGATAGCTCCCGGCAATGGGCATGGCACATACCGCCCGCTGCTGGGAAAGCTCCGCCATCCGGTGGTTATTGCCCCCTGCCAAAACGATTCCGATTGCTCTCATATTCTGTCCTCCTGCCGCTTTCCGGTCTTCGAAACGGCGTGCTCCTTATGCCTTGATGAGGCTGCTGCCACTGTCCAGATACCCGTTCGGATAGTCCTCCACCGTGGTCTCGCCGTAGATGACGGTATTTTTGCCGACACTGACGCCCGCGGGGATAACGCTCTTTTCCCCCACCGTCACGATGCCGCTGTTGTAGATATGGGGCGCGGTGTCGTTGGGCTTTTCCTCACCGACACCCAGCTTCACGCCGTTTCCGACGGTGACGCCCTCCGCGATGATGCCCTTATAGATCTCGCACCCCTGTCCCAGGACAGTGTCGTTCATCACGATGGAATCCCGGATCACGGTGCCTTTTCCGATGGTGACGCCTCTTCCGATGACGGAATTGTACACCTGGCCGTAGATTTCGGACCCTTCCCCGATGATGCAGCGGTCCACCACACTGTCCGCGGAGAAATACTGCGGCGGCTGGATCTCGCTCTTGGTGTAGATCTTCCAGTATTCCTCATAGAGGTTAAACTCCGGAACGATGTCGATGAGCTCCATATTGGCCTCCCAATAGGAGTTTAAGGTTCCCACATCCTTCCAGTATCCGTTGAATTCATAAGCGTAGAGCGCCGCGCCGTTGTCCCTGCAGTAGGGGATGATGTGTTTTCCGAAGTCCAGGTTCTCCTGATCCTTCAGGGCGGTAAGGCCCTTCTTCAGTGCCGGCCAGCTGAAGATGTAGATGCCCATGCTGGCCAGGTTCGAGCGGGGATGCTCGGGCTTTTCCTCAAACTCCGTGATCCTGTGGTCCTCGTCCGCGATCATGATCCCGAAGCGGGAAGCCTCCTCCAGGGGAACGGGCATGACGGCGATGGTCAGGTCCGCGCCTTTTGACTTGTGGAAGTCCAGCATCACCTCGTAGTCCATCTTGTAGATATGGTCGCCGGAGAGGATCAGCACATAGTCCGGATTGTAGTTCTCGATGAACTCCATGTTCTGGTAGATAGCATTGGCAGTACCGGTATACCATTCACTGCTGTCATTGCTCTCATAGGGCGGGAGCACACTGACGCCGCCGATGTTCCGATCCAGATCCCAGGGAATCCCGATGCCGATGTGGGCGTTCAGGCGCAGGGGCTGATACTGGGTCAGCACACCCACGGTATCCACGCCGGAATTGATGCAGTTGGAAAGAGGAAAGTCGATGATGCGGTACTTTCCCCCGAAGGCGACGGCCGGTTTTGCCACCTTGGATGTCAAAACACCGAGTCTGCTGCCCTGTCCGCCTGCAAGAAGCATGGCGATCATCTCTTTTTTCACCATAAGCCGCGTTCCTCCCGCCAGTCCCCTGTCTGCTATTGTCTCTCCGCTTCCTTTTGGGGATCGTATTTCATGTGTAATTGTATCATCTTTTTTGCACAAAGTGAATAAATTTCACAAATATTTGCATAAAATCCTTAAATTTTTGTGAAATATCACTATATTTTGTGAGGGGAAGGCTATATTTTGTGTCCTGGGGATCAGGGACGGTTCCTGGGGATCAGGGACGGTTCCTGATCCCCAAGAACCGTCCCCGATCCTCAAAAAAGGTGTGGGGCCAGGGGCCCCACACCTTCCTTTTTACATTTCGCCTACAAGGTCCTGGGCTTTGGTGTCGTTTAAGGATCTGCAGACTTCCACGAAGCGGTCCGCGGACACGCCGTGGAGCTGTTCCTTCTGGCCGCGGACGGTGACGGACACCGTGCGGCTTTCGGCCTCTTTGTCTCCCACGACGATGATATAGGGATCCTTCAGGGTCTTGAAGGTCTTGATCTTTTCGTTCATGTTCTTGTCGGCGTAGTCGGCTTCCACCCGGATGCCTGCTGCCGTCAGGGCGTCCTCAAGCTCCTTTGCGTAGGCATTGTGCTCGGGCTTGATGGGGACGATGTCTACCTGGTACGGGCTGAGCCAGAAGGGGAAGGCACCCTTGTAGTTCTCGATGATGATGCCGATGAACCGCTCCAGGGAGCCGTAGATGGCTCTGTGGATGACCACGGGCATGGTCATGTTGCCGCTCTGGTCCTGATAGGTCAGGCCGAAGTTGTGAGGGAGCTGGAAGTCCAGCTGAATGGTGCCGCACTGCCACTCTCTGCCCAGCGCGTCCTTGATCTGCAGGTCGATCTTGGGTCCGTAGAAAGCGCCATCGCCCTCGTTGATCTCATATCCGCCCTCGCCGTACTTCTTGTCCAGGATCTTTTTGATCACGGCCTCGGCACGGTTCCAGACTTCGATATCTCCCATGAAGTCATCGGGTCTGGTGGAGAACTCCGCGCGGTAGGTGACCCCGAAGGTGCCGTAGATCTCGTCCGCGATGGACATGATATCCGCGATCTCGTCCTCGATCTGGGACTCCATGACGAAGGTGTGGTCATCGTCCTGACGGAACTCCTGTACGCGGAAAAGGCCGTTCATCTGACCGGACTTTTCCTTTCTGTGGAGCACGTCATACTCGCTGTAGCGGATGGGGAGCTCCTTGTAGGAGTGGATGGTGCGCTTGTAGGTCATCATGGCGTTGGGGCAGTTCATGGGCTTGGCTGCCATGGTGTCTTCGTCCGCACGGGCGTAGACGGGCTCCTTCGCCGCGATCTTCACGGCCTTGGCCTCGATGTCCTGCGCATTCTCCTCCACGGCTTCCCGGTCCTCGCAGACACCCTGGATCTCGGCATCCGCGGTGAGGTAACCGGTGATCCCGGGGACGATGAACATGTTGTTGAGGTAGTGTGCCCAGTGGCCGGAGATGAGCCAGAGCTTCTTGTTGTTGATGAGGGGCGCGGAGATCTCCTGGTATCCGTGACGCTCCTGGATCTCCCGGGAGAACTTTAACAGGGTCTGGTAGAGCTTCCACCCTCTGGGAAGCCAGTAGGGCATGCCGGGAGCGGTCTCGTTGAACATGAACAGCTCCTGCTTCTGTCCCAGCTTCTTGTGGTCTCTCTCCAGGGCTTCCTGGATCATGGCCAGATGGCTCTTTAACTCATCCTTGCTGGGGAATGCGTATACGTAAATGCGCTGCAGGGAGTCCCGCTTCTGGTCCCCTCTCCAGTACGCGCTGGAGGCGGATTTTACCTTGAAGGCGACCCCCAGAAGATCCCGGGAGTTCTCCACGTGAGGTCCGCGGCACAGATCCACGAAATCCTCTCCGGTGTAGTAGATGGAGATGGTGGCATCCTCCGGCAGATCCTGAATGATCTCGGTCTTGTATTTCTGATCCGCAAAGAGCGTCAGCGCCTCGGATCTGGGGATTTCCTTACGGGTCCAGTCCTCCTTGCGCTTTAAGATCTCGCTCATCTTGTCCTCGATGGTCTTGTAGTCGTCCTCGGTCACCGCACGGGGCAGGACGAAGTCGTAGTACAGACCATCCTCGATCTGGGGGCCGATGGCATACTGCACGTTTTCCCTGCCGTAGATCTCGATCACGGCCTTGGCCAGCACATGGGCCAGCGAGTGGCGGTACACCTGCAAAAATTCTTCACGTTCCATAGCTTTTTCCTCCTTCTATGTGTCCTGCTACCGGCAGGATTCACCTCCGCCCTTTTTAGGCGGATAGAGGTATTCTACCCGATTCATTCGGGGAATACAAGGGGTCAGGCCTCTTCGTCATCCGGTTTTGCTTCCGGTTCTTCCTCGGGCTCTTCCTCCCCTTTCGGGTCATGGGACTTTGCCACCCGGCGCAGCTTCACGATGAGGATGATCAGGACCAGGACCACCACGCCCGCGGCGACTCCCAGCAGAATCTTCCGGATCCGCAGATCCGGGGACTGGGTGATGCAGTACAGCGCGGTGCTTCCCGTCATGGGAAGCTGCAGGTACTGTCCCTTTTCCTCGAAGGAGACCCGGTTCCAGGTGCCGTTTTCCAGGATCCAGAGCTTCGGATCGGAAAAGGGCGTATAGAGACGCAGGGTGTGCTGCGCGGTCTCCTCCCCCTCTTCGTCCGGAGCCTCCAGCTCTACCCGCAGGACCCGAAGATCCGTGTAGGAGGAACCGTCGGAGGGCTCGAAGGGGTCGGATGCGGGCAGGGCCGTCAGGGCATCCCGCCCGGTGAAAAGCCCGCCCACCAGGGCCAGGGGCTTTCCGGTCTCCTCATCCGTCTGCTCGCTCTCCAGAACATGTCTGTAGGAGGTATAGACCGCGTCCACCACCAGGTTCCCGTCCACATTTTCATCGGTAAATTCCGGCCACTCCCCGTAGGCATCCGCCTCCGCGGGGATCTCGGGGAACTCCAGGGCGCTCATGAGGCTTCCGTATTCCGCCTCCGCCGTGGAGACGATGGAATCCCCTGCCCGGAAGGTGATGGTGAGTCTCGAGAAGGCTCCGGGGGTATCCGGTCTGGCCAGCAGGTCTTCATAGGAGATCTGCTGAGCGCAGCCTTCATAGCTGATGTCGTCGATGCCGTAGACCTCGTCGCTGACATAGAGATTGTCCCGGATGTCCAGGGTGCTCATGCTCTCCGAAGCCTGATCTCTGCTGATCTGGCCCGCCACGGCTCCGCAGATGCCGTCATAGGAGGGGAACACCGGCATGGCAGTGCAGCGCTTCATACGGGTGGCGTATCCGGCGATGCCGCCGATGTTGCGATGTCCGGTGATGCTGGAGAGCACATAGGAATCCGCGATGGTGCCTTCGCTCTTTCCCGCGATGCCACCCACATAGTCTCCCTCCAGGCTCTCCACGCCGCCGTATCCGTAGCTTCTGCCCACATATCCCTGGGTCATGTCGCCCACGATACCGCCCACGCATTCACTGCGCCCTGTGACGATTCCTCGGTTGGTGCAAAGGTAGACCACGTTGGAGACCAGGTACCGCTCTCCCGCTGCCAGCCGGAAGCTCTTGATCACATTGGTCTCCAGGTTTTCCTCGTCCACACCCAGGCTGCCGCAGATCCCGCCCACATGCAGGTCCGCACGGACGATGCCGCTGTTGGTACAGCCCAGGGTCCGGCCGAAGGCGGTATAGGTCGCCGCATCCTCGGAGATGTCGGTGAAAAGATACTCCAGGCCTTCACTCTCGATGCCGCTCACCAGGTCGCTCATCATGCCGTAGGTCCGGTTCATCTGATCGTTCAGGGCGTCGATATCGGTGCTGAGGATGCCGGAAGCCCGATCTGAATGGGCATTCACCGCATTCAGCGCCGCGGACATGGAATTTAGCTGAGACAGAAGGGAATCCATATCCTTGGAAAGCTGCCCGGTCTGGATGCTCCCCGCAAAGTTCGGAAGCTGCGGAACTGTTCCGGTAATGGCGCTCTGCGCCTGAGAAAGCGCATCCTGCGCCTGGGCCTGGGCATCCGCGGATACACCTCCCAGCGCATCCTGAATCTGCTGCGCGGCATCCTGCGCCGCTGTCTGTGCCTGTCCGGAAGCCTCCTCCGGTGTCTGAGGCAGATCCTGGGGGTCCGGCAGGGTGACATCCGGCGCATCCGGCAGTCCCGGGGTATCCGGCAGTCCCGGGGTATCCGGCAGTCCCGGGGTATCCGGCAACGTTACATCCGGCCGACTCGGCGCATCGGGCTGCAGACCCTCCAGGGTTCCCTGCACCTGTCCTGCGGCTTCCTGGGCCGCATCCTGAAGGGCTCCCGCTGCCTCCTGGGCAGAGGTGCCCTTGTATGCATCATGCTTGATGATCTCTTCCACCGCATCCTGGAGCTGCTGAGCCGCTTCCTGAGCCGCACTCTGGGCCTGTTCCGCAGCCCCCTGAGCAGCTTCCTGGGCCTGTCCCGCAGCTTCCTGGGCTGCATTCTGGGCCTGATCAGCGGCTTCCTCCGCACTCTGGGGCAGATCCTGCGCGTCCGGCAGGTCCACCTCCGGCACATCCGGCACCTCCGGGGTATCCGGCAGGTCCGGTGTATCTACAGCGGGTACCGGGAGATTGGGATCCTCCGGAAGATCCGTATCCTCCGGGATGTTGGTAGCAGGAACGGGGCTGTCCGGCCCTTCCTCCAGCTCTGTCTCGATCCCCTCTCCGATGCCCGCGATCTCATCCTGTGCCCGCTGCATGGCGCTGACGGCGCTGGATGCGGTGTCTCCCGTGTCGTTTGCCAGGGTGCCGGCGGCATCCACCGCTCTGGCGGAGGCTCCGGCCAGGGTGTTCAGATCCCGGGAGAGCTCGCTTCCCGCATCCCGGGCATCCGACGCGGCGCGCTGGGCCAGGGTATGGATCTTTTCGATGCTGTTTCGGATGGAATCGGCGCTGTTTTGCTCCACATAGGGCTCCTGCTGGCCCACGATGCCGCCCACGTCCCGCTTTCCGTACACCTTTCCTCTGGAGACGCAGGTCCGCACGGTGCCGCACTGTCTGCCCACGATGCCGCCCACGTTGTATCCCACATGCTCATATCCCACGGTCCCTTTGTTGGAACAGTACCGGATCACGCCTGCGGAGTATCCCGCGATGCCGCCGGTGTCCAGACCGCTGCGGATGGCGATGAGGTCTTCTTTCTGTTTCGTCAGCTCCGTGAGGATCCCGCCGGCGAGCTCATCGTCTCCCTCCACCCAGGCTGTGCTGTCATTCACGAATCCATTGTTGTAGCAGCTGTCGATCTGCCCGTAGTTTTTGCCTGCGATGCCGCCGGTGTAATAGTATCCCGTGATGCGGGCACTGTTGCCGCAGCGGGAGATCACCGCGTCAGCCTGGTTGATGCCCACGATGCCGCCGGTGGTGTCTTTTCCCTCCAGGGATCCGGCATATCTGCAGCCGCTGACGCGCCCCTGGTTGATGCCCACGATGCCGCCGGTGCACTGCTGCTCGCCGCCTGCGACGACACTGCCGGTGACGGAGAGTTCCCGGATCTCCCCGAAGGGTCCCACATAGCGGAACAGTCCCGTCACATAGCCGGTGCCGCCGTAGGTATATCCGGAGATGTTGTGCCCCTGTCCGTCAAAGGTTCCGTTGAAGATGGGGATCTGGGTAAAGGTGCTGTCCTTAAGATCCACATCGTTTTCCAGATAGACCGTGAGCCCTCTGGACCAGGCATCGTCGTGACAGTTTTCCGCCAGTTCCTCCAGCTCCCGGGCCGTATAAAGATGGAGTACCCGGGGCTCTTCTTCCGCACGGGCCGCAGCGGGGAGAAATGACACATTCGTCAGGACCTGCAGCGTGGCCAGAAGCACTGCTCCGAAGGAGGCTGCTTTTTTCCTCAGTTTCTTTTCCGTGTTCATCATGCCTCCTCCTTTCCCGCAGGGATCTCTTCCACCGTGCCGGCTTCGCTTTGCTCACTTTCCGGCCGTCCGGCTTCGCTTTGCCCGCTTTCCGCCGGTCCGTCCTCACCCGGTCCGTCTCCTTCCGTCAGCTGCACCATCTGTCCCATGGACACCACAGCGCTGACATCACCCCGGACAATGGCATGCATCTCGCCGATGACGGTCCCGTTTACCTGACCACGGACAAAGCCGTCCACCCGGACCGTGCCGAAGCCCCGGTCCAGCTTGATGGGCACGGAGACTTTAAAGCTGGTCTTTTCGATGACCCGCTCACCCACCATCAGGATCTGGGGCAGGACGAACATGACCAGAACGATGGAGATGATGGTACCCCGGGAGAGGCACTGCCCGATACCGCAGATGGTACCGTCACTGGTGAGCCGTCCAATGGCGGCTCCGGCCAGCACCATCATGGACCCGGAGGTGATGATGGTGGGGAAGGCAAAGTTTAAGGTCTCCACGATGGCTTCCTTTTTGTCCATGATCTGACGCATCTCCGTATAGCGCCCGGAGATGACGATGGCGTAGTCGATATTGGCACCCATCTGGATGGAGCTGACGATCAGGTACCCCATGAAGAACAGGTTCCTGTGCTGCAGGGCCGGGAAGGCGAAGTTCACCCAGATGGCTCCCTGGATCACCAGGATCAGCAGCACCGGCATGCCCGCCGACAGGAAGGTAAACAGCAGCACCACCAGCACGGCCAGGATGGACACGACACTGACCACGATGTTGTCCCGGTCGAAGGTCTTTTTCAGGTCGTATTCGCTGGTGGACTCTCCCGCCACCAGGACCTGGCTCTCGTCGTAGAACTCTCCGGCGATGTCATGCATCCGGTCCAGGAAGGCGAAGGTCTCGTCCCCCTCCTCCGGCAGGTTCAGGTACACCAGCATCCGGCTGTAATCGGGTCCCTGGAGCTGATCCTTGGCCATCTGCATTTTTTCGTTGGCGTCCGAGAGGGTCTCGTACAGGTCGTCATCCAGGGTCACGTACCCTTCCTCCACTTCCCGGTAGAGGAACATCAAGATGTCGATGAGGGGGACCTTGTACCCCGCGGTGCCGTTTAGGAGCTTGGCGTAGTTTTCATCATTCACCGCATAGGCCAGGTACAGGAGCTGACAGGTGTCGTATTCCACGTTCATCAGCTCGGAAAACTCTCTGGCTGTCAGGGCGTCCGTCAGGTTGTATCCTCCCATGGCCTCGGTGTTTGCCAGTCCCTGGGTGTGGTCCACCTCCGGCAGGGATTCCAGCCTGGCCATGAGCTTTCGCTCTTTTTCATAATCCCCGGCAGGCACCACCAGCGCCACGAAATTGCTGTCTCCGAAGCTCTCCGTGATCATCTCGTCCGCGATCTGGACCTCGTTTTTCACCGGCGTCTCGATCATGGAGTAGCCGTAGACGAAGGGGCAGTGGTTCTGGATCAGCATGGCCCCCACGGCGATGACCACAAAGAGGGGGGCGATGAAGAACCGGGTGTGATAGTCGAATTTGCCCACGAAGGAGATCTTCGGGACAAAGCTTTTGTGCTTGGTCCGGTCCATCAAAGGGCCGAAGAGCATGAGAAGGCCGGGCATCAGTAAAAACACGGCCATAAGGCTTAAGAAGATGGCCTTGATGAGGCAGATGGCCATGTCGCGGCCGATGCCGAACTGCATGAACATCATGGCGATGAGGCCGCCGATGGTGGTGAGGGAGCTGGAAAAGATCTCGGGGATGGACTTGCTCAGGGCGACGATATCCGCTTCCCGGATCCCCAGGTGCTCGTGCTCTTCCTTGTATCTGTTACAGAAGATGATGGCGTAGTCCACGGACAGCGCCAGCTGCAGGACGATGGTCACGGAGTCGGAGACAAAGGAGATGGTCCCCAGGAGGAAGTTGGTCCCGGAAGCCAGCAGCGCCCCGGCGCCGAAGGTCAGAAGGAGCACCGGCACCTCCGCATAGGTGGAGGAGGTAAAGATCAGGACCGAGACCACCACGATGGCCACCAGCACGCTGACCACCTGCATCTCCTTTTCGATGGTCTCCGCCGTGGCATTTCCCATGGAGGTGGAGACGTAGAGGTCGTAATCCGAGAGGCTCTCCTTCACCGACTCCAGGGCTTCCAGCGCCCGTTCGTCATCCTCCGGATACCGGAAGGTGATGCTGTAGAGGGCGGAGAAATTGTTGTAATGAGAGGAGGTATCGTCAAAGGTGAGCATGTAGACATCGTCCCGGGCCTCGATCTCGTCCGCGATCTGCTTTGCGGTGTCGTAGGTGATGTTGGTCACCATGACCTCTGCGCTCCCGTAGGTGACGAACTGCTCCGCCATACGGTCGATCCCCACCCGGGTCTCAAAGGAGGCGGGCAGGTAGGCCGAGAGCTGATCCTCCACCTTCACCCAGTTCGCTGCGATCACCGAAAAGACGATGGCGATGGCAAAGAGCAGGAAAAAGAGGTTGCGTCTGTCCACGATAAAGGTGGCGACCTTGATCATCGCCGAGTTTTCCGTGCCTGGTTTGTTTTCTGTCTTCTGTTCCATGATGTTTTCCCTTTCGCGGGGTCCGCGTTTTTGCTTCTGCTGGAATGCGGCCGGGCTCTGCCGTATTCTCTCCGGCAAATAAAAAAGGACAGGAGGGCTCCTCTGTCCTTCTTTCCTCGTTGCCTGCATCCGATTGACGATGCCCATTTTACAACCTTTCCAGGGAAATGAAAAGTTAATTCTTTCTTAAAATATGCGCTGTTTCGGGCCCGGATTCTCTTTCCTTCTCCCGTTATTTGCTGTATAATCAGATATCGCTCTTTTATCGCCCGAGAGGGCCCCGAATAAGGAGAATTTCGTGAAAACCAGACACTCCGGCAAATTTACCCTGACCCCCGCACGCGGAGAGACCTCCATCGTCTTCTATGTCTTTTTCCTGATGATGTACCTGACGGCCAATGTCTTTACCACCATCGTGGCCCAGAGCTCGGGAGTCCTGCTCTTTGCCGGGAACCGCGTCCCCCTTACCGTGCTGGCCGGCGTGTTTACCTCCCTGGCAAATATCTTTATCATCTTTCTGGTGATCTTTTTCAAAAAGGCAGGGTTCATCACAGCCCTGATCCTTTTGCTGATGCAGTTTCCGATCCTGCTGCGGGGCTTTTTCATCCAGCACAATCCCACCAGCATCCCCGGGATCTTTACGGATCTTTTCACCCTCATGGCCGCGGCCCTGATCTATCAGCAGAATAAGCGGATCGACCGGTACCGGGCGGAGGAAGTCTCCCACCTGCGGGAACAGCAGCGCTTTTCCCAGCGCCTGTTCGAGCAGACCGCCACATCCCTGGTAAACGCCATCGATGCAAAGGATGTCTACTCCCATGGCCACTCCCTCCGGGTGGCGGAATACTCCCGGATGATCGCAAAGGCCCTGGGAAAGGACGAGGACGAGTGCTACCGGATCTATTATGCGGCACTTTTGCATGACGTGGGAAAGATTGGCATCCCCATCGCCATCATCAACAAAAAAGGGAAGCTTACGGCCGAGGAATATGATGTGATCAAGAGCCATCCCGTGAAGGGCAATCAGATCCTCTCCAGCATCAGCGAGTATCCGTACCTGAGCATCGGTGCCCATTATCACCACGAGCGCTATGACGGAAAAGGATATCCCTCCCGCCTGAAGGGAGACGATATCCCGGAGATCGCGCGGATCATCTCCGTGGCGGACGCCTACGACGCCATGACCTCCAACCGCAGCTACCGGGATGCCATTCCCCAGCAGCTGGTGCGGGAGGAGATGGTAAAGGGGGCCGGGACCCAGTTTGATCCCGTGTTCGCCAAGATCATGCAAAACCTCATCGATCAGGATGTGAACTATGAGATGAAGGAACAGCCAGCGGTCTCGGAGCTGGCGGGCCAAAGCGAGCTGGTGTGCGGGCCGGCCCGGGAACGGGTGTCGGACGGCATCCGGATCCTGCAGGAGCCGGTGCACATCCATCTGGAGGTCCGAAAAGACGCCAGCTTCCCGGAGAGTCCGGGGGGATCTTTGATCCTCTTTGATTCCCTGGATGAGCGCTTCCACGACGACGAGCGCACGGTCCGGGATCTGAACTATTTTGAGTACTGCGAGATCCCCTTAAAGGGGCAGCCCGTCTGCAGGGGAGCCCGGGATTTGCTCTTTAAGGTGGCGGGGATCCGGGACTCGGAGGTGACCCCGGCGGGAATGGCAGAAAGCTATGATATCGAAGCGGTGAAATGCTCCGATCATGTGCGGGTGCGCATCGACAGCGGGCATGAGGTCTCGGAGATCACCGTGGCTCTGCCGGACAGCTCCCGTTACGTGTACATCGGCCTGACGGGAGAGCACTGCCGCATCTCGGATGTGAACATCCGCCGGGAGGAAAAGCCGGTTCCCGCGGATGCCATTGAGCGGATCGCGGAAAAGATCACGTATATCGACGGCCCCGAAGGAGACCTTCCGAACCTTCAGATCGACAACCTGCGAACCGGGGCCACAAAGGGCACGCCGGTGAACGGAAAAGTGATCCTTTCCTTCCACTCCATGAGCCTGCCCACCGCCAGACTGGTGTGGCACTGCCCCTACTTTGTGCTCTTTACCTCGGCAGACGGATGCGTGGGCGGCCCCGGGTACCGGGAATTTGCCTTGATCCGGCTGGACGGCGAGGTGCTGGATTCCGACGGGCGAAACATCATCACGGCGGAAAAGGACCCGGATTTTGAGGGCTGGGATGACTGGAAGGCGCAGAACAAAAAGGGACTGGATGTGACGGTCTCCTTTACCAGAGAGGGAAATGCCGTGGTCACCCGGACAAAGAACCTGGGGATCAGCGTGGAAAATATCACCTCCCTGCCCGCCGACGTCACCACGGTGTACGCAGCCCTCACCGGCGATCAGGTGGCGCTGACAAGGATCCGGATCAGCTGAAAAAACACGGAACGCAAAACGCCCCGGAGGGAAGATCCCTCCAGGGGCTTCTTTTACGACTTATGCGGCTGCGCCTTTTGCTGCGCCTGCCCTGTTACTCTTCCTTTGCGTCACCGGCGGGTGCACCTGCCAGGATCCCTTCCACACCCGACACATTGATGTTGTGGTTCACCTTTGCATCATAGGTGTAGCCCCGCATGATCTCAGTGAGATCAAATCCGGTGGTCTCCCGGACGGCTTCGATCACCTTTGCCATGACCGCGGGGGTATAACCGCCCACGCTGCTGACTCCGGTCTCTCCGCTTCCGCCGTCGATCACGGTGATCTTGTCGATGGAAGCGATGGGAGCGGCCACCTCTCTGGCGATGGCGGGCAGCTGGCTGATGATCATCTCGGTGATGGCGGCGTTGTTGTACTTGGAGTACGCCTCTGCCTTCTTCTCCATGGCCTCAGCCTCTGCAAGACCCTTGGCCTGGATGGCTTCTGCCTCCGCACGGCCCACGGCCGCGATACCTTCTGCTTCCTTCTGCTTCTCGTACATGCTGGCGTCTGCCTGGGCCTTCTTGGCCTCGGCTGCACGCTCCGCTTCGTACTTTCTCGCCTCGGCTTCACGCTGTCTCTCGATGAGAGCTGCTTCCGCCTCCTGCTGACGACGGTACTTCTCCGCGTCGGCCTTCTTGCGGATCTCGGCGTTCAGGGCCTGCTCCGTCACTTCCGCCTCGCGGGTCTTTAACTCGACTTCTCTCTCCTGACGGGCGATATCGGCATTGGTGCGGGTGACCTCAATGGTCTTTCTCTGCTCTTCCTGCTGGATCTGGTAGGCAGCGTCCGCTTCCGCCTGCTTGGTATCGGCCTGGAGCTTTAACTCGGACTGCTTGATGGACAGCTCGTTCTGACGCTTTGCGATCTCTGTCTGGGCCTCGACCTGGGCATCGTTGGCCTCCTTGTCGGCTCTCGCCTGGGCGACCTTGATGTCTCTCTCGGACTCCGCACGGGAGATGGCAGCGGTCTTCTGGATCCGGACGACGTTGTCCACACCGAGGTTATCGATGACGGACTGATCATCCGTGAAGTTCTGGACATTGAAGCTGGTGATCACAAGGCCCATGGCCTCCAGATCGGGATCTGCGTTCTCCTTCACCAGGGTGGCGAACTTCTGGCGGTCGGAGACCATCTCCTCTAAGTGCATCTTACCGACGATCTCACGGACGTTGCCTTCCAGGACCTCTCTGGCCACTGCTGCGATGTATTCGGGTTTCTTGTTCAGGAAGTTCTTTGCGGCCTTCTTCAGAAGGTCCGGGGTATGTCCGATCTGCACGTTCACCGTGGCGTCCACATTGATGTTGATGTAGTCCGCGGTGGGAACTGCGGAGCTGGTCTTTACATCGATGGGGATCAGCTGGAGCTTCAAAACATCCTTCTTCTCAAAGAAGGGAATCTTCACTCCCGCGCGGCCGATGAGATATCTGGGCTCCTTGTGGAGACCTGTGATGATGAAGGCCTCATCAGTGGAGGCTTTCACGTATCCTGTGAGCAGGATCACGATCAAAAAGACAGCGACTGCGATTCCAATGAACATTCCGATTCCGGGCATTTTTATCCTCCTTTCCCATTCGGAACAACTACCGCTCCGGTCCCGGACGACAGGCCCCTAAGCCTGCCGCCCGGTCCGTCTTAAGCGGTTCTGGCTGCGGATCTGAAGATCCAGCATCCCAAGAGCACCAAGAGCACTACCGGCAGGAAACGGATGACAGTGATCAAAACACCGATCATCGCGATTCCCAGGATCACCAGTGTCAGTCTGACAAGCAGCCTCGCCAGGCCAAATCCGGCGCGAACGGCGAATCTGCAGCATCCTGCGATGATCCAGATCATAAGAGCAAGCATCAAGATCGTCATGGTTTCCTCCCTTCCGAAAGCATCCGCCTTTGACCATCCTCCGGCTTTTGCTTCCTTCTCTTTGCTTGAGAACAGTATACTCTCACACGGGAGTGGAAACCATAGAAAAAAGAGCGGAATACCTTTTTTTATTCCGCTCTTTTCGCGTATTAAAAAGCGGTCTACCCTTTGGCGTACGCCGAGATCTTTTCCCAGTCCGAGGCGTGGACGGCGAGCTTTAAGCCCTCGTAGCGCTCCTGCTGCGCCTCGGGGATGGCATATTTTTCCGTCTGGGCCAGCAGCCCCTCGATGCTGTCCAGGTCCCCTGCCATGGCCAGCTCCTCCACGGCTTCGTAGAGCTCGGCGAGCTCCTCCGGCGGGATCTCCTCCTTCGCCTCTTCGGCCTCCTCCTCCGGCGCGCCTCCCGTCAGCACCCGGAAAAGCTCCGCCACGCTCAGGTACCTGGCCAGCACATCCGGCGTCTGCAGGAGGATGGTCTCCACGGCCTGTTCGTCCCCGTCCGCAGCCTGATTGCCCAGCTTTTCCAGCCCGGCCGCGGAGTCGGAGAGGCAGTTTGCTCCCACGATTCTGGCAGAGCTCTTCAGAGCATGGACCTTGGTGGTATAGTCCACATAGTTTCGCTGCGCCAGGCAGGTTTCGATGATGTCGATGTTTTCCTTATAACCCGTGGCGAATTCCTTCATCACCTCCAGCAGAAGCTCTTCCGTGGCCAGGTTCTTCAGGGCATCCTCATAGGACAGGCCCATGCGGTCAAAGGCTTCCCTGACGGATTCCGGCTCGTCGGAGCTGCGCTCCTGCTTTGCCACATTTCCTTCCGTGACCCAGATCAGCTTATCCGCAGGCAGGTACTTGGACATCATGGCCTCAATGGCATAGCCCTCCACCGGCTTGGTCAGGTAATCCGTAAAGCCCTTGGACAGGTATCTCTCCCGGGCTCCGGAGATGGCATCGGCGGTGAGGCAGATCACGGGTGTCTTGGCATTTTTGCCCCGCATCTGCGACCGCAGGGCCGTCAGGGTCTCCTCGCCGTCCATTCCCGGCATCCGCTGATCCAGGAAGATCAGGTCGTAGGGCGTCTCCTGGGTCATCTCCAGGGCCTGAGCCCCTCCCATGGCGGTCTCGATCTTCACCTCGGTCTTTTTCAGAAGTCCCTTCACCACCGTCAGGTTCACCAGGGTGTCATCCACCACCAGGATCCGGGCATCCGGCGCATGGAAGGACTCGCGGTAGTTCCGATTTTCCTGGACGCTCTGCCGGAATTTCTCCCGGTAGTTCCCCACGGTCTCTTCGCCCATCACACGCTGGGGGAGCATCAGCCGGAAGGTGGAGCCTTTCCCATAGACGCTTTCCGCCTCCACGGTGCCGCCCATCATCTCCATCAGGCTCCGGGTGATGGCCAGGCCCAGTCCGGTGCCCTCCACAGTCCGGTTCTTACCCAGATCCACCCGGGTGAATTTGGAAAAGAGCTTGTCCAGATCCTCCTGCCGGATCCCGATGCCGGTGTCCGTCACCTCGATCCGCAGAAATTCGATGTCGTCCTCCCGGGTACCCCGGACACAGAGGGATACCTCTCCCTTTTCGGTGTATTTCACCGCATTGTTCAGGATGTTGATCATCACCTGCCGGACCCGCACTTCATCGCCGTAGAGCTCGTCCGGAAGGGTCTCCTCCATATCGATGTGAAACTTCAGGCCCTTGGATTCAGCCCGGAAGGAGACCATGTTCGCCACATCATTGATAAGGGAGCTGAACTGGTACGGGGCCTCCAGGATCTCCATCCTGCCGGCTTCGATCTTGGAAAAGTCCAGGATATCGCTGATGATGGACAGGAGGTTTCGGCCCGCGCTCTCGATATTGCCGGCGTAGGAGAGGATGTTGGGGTCGTTGCTCTCCCGCAGGATCATCTCGTTCATGCCGATGACGGCATTGATGGGGGTGCGGATCTCATGGGACATGCTAGCCAGGAATTCGGATTTGGAATTACTGGCCTCCTCCGCCCGCTGCCTGGCTTCCTCCAGGGAGTCCAGGGTTTCCAGCAGCTTTTTGTAGTCCGGGGTCTCCACCCCCGTATAGAAGATGAACAGACCGACGACGGCGCCGAAATAATTCACCAGGATCCCCGTGGGATTGAAGGCCTCCAGCAGCACCCCGCCGATGGTGACCCCGAAGGCATAGGCCGCCGTGCGGTAGGAGCGCTCATCGATGCGGTTTTTCTGCCGAAGGACAAAGGCCGTGGAATAGGCCAGGTAGTAGAGTTCGATGATAAACCCGAAGACGACCCGGACCCAGCCGGGCAGATCACTTACGCCAGTGGGCTCCGGATTCAAAAACTGCAGGAGCATGACGATGGCGACACCGATATATCCGGAAAAGAGCACCACTTTGTTCATCCGGCGCATGATGCCGGGACGGACCTCCCGGTCGTCCATATAGCCCTGGAGATAGCGCAGGAAATAGTAGGTCAGGGACATGTTCATGACGAAGGTCAGAAGTCTGAGGGTAATGGCCAGACGGGGAAAGCGAAATCCCCACTCGGTCTCTTTGACAAAGAAGGCGACACAGGTGATGAGGTTTCCCAGAAGGACCACCACCAGAAGATCCGTGAATCTGCGCCGCTCCCGGCTCTTGTCGATCCCCTGGATGACGACCATGAGAAACAGCACCACATTGAAGGCAAATGCGGAGATCGACAGAGACAGATGAAACAGGACCTCTGGAACGGACTGATATGCCATAAGGGTTACTCCATACCGTTTTCTTCAAAAAAGGTATCAATCACCTTGCAGATCTCATACTGTGGCAGGGTCTTTAAAAGATATTTCTCCGGGTGCAGGCTCAGCACCCCTTTCACCGCATCCACATCCGCCTTGGCCGTGAGGAACATCACCGGGATATGGGCGGTATTTTCCTCGTTCCGGAGCATTTCCAGGACCTGTGGGCCTTTGACCACGGGCATTTCATAATCCAGCAGGATCAGATCCACCTCGGTGCGCGCCAGGATCTGGATGGCGTTTAATCCGGAGTTTGCGGTATAGACCAGGTACTTCTCCGACAGGACCACCTTCAGGGCCCGCAGCATGGTGGGGTCGTCATCCACCAGCAGGATCCGCTTCCTGTCGTCGGAGGTCTGGAGCTTTCCGATCTCCTTGTGGATCCGCTCCGCCACCTCATCCACCCGGAAGGGGCGGGGGAAGGTTCCCCGGACGTTTTCCTGGGAAAGCTGGATCACCGCCTCCCGCAGCTCCTCGGGATTCCCGATGAGGAAGAGCTGGATCTCTCCGGACTCCTCCACTCTCTTTTGCAGAAAGGAATGAAACTCATGCAGGTCCGCATCCACACCCTGCAGGTAGTAGACCCAGATCATCGGCGGATTGTCGATGCGCTGCATCTCCTCCACCGAAGCGCCCACGGGGGTCACCGAAAAGGATGCCTTCCCAAGTCCCTCGATGAGGGCGTTGACCAGCATCGTCACTTTTTCCGATATCACCAATACTCGATTGTCCACGATCCGTCTCCGTAATCCTTTTTTCCATGCCAAAAAGATGGACATAAAATGCCAACTTCATCATAATCGGCAGGGGCGCTTTCGTCAACGATTTCAGGTTCCAAAACCCGATAAATCTTCACTTTTTTCGCACTTCTATGGTATGATGGGAAAAGACAAAAACACGGGGGAAGAGGAACATGGGAAAACGTTCCGTCAAGGAAAACAAGAATATCTGGCAACAGGCCCGGGAAGCCGCAGAGCTGACCCGGGAGGAGGCTTCGGAGGCCATGGAGTTCGTCTCCGCGGACCGGATCGAGAAGATCGAGAATGAGCGCTCCCCCATCCACCCGGAGGAGACGCTGGCCATGGCAAAGAGCTACCGGAATGCGGCTTTGCCCAACTATTACTGCTCCCACGAATGTCCCATCGGGCAGCGGTACGTGCCGGAGCTGGCCATCAAGGATCTCACCCAGCTGACCCTGGAGGCTCTGAACACCCTGAATTCCCTGGAAAAGGACAAGGAGCGCTTCATCGAGATCTCCGCGGACAGCAAGCTCTCTCCGGAGGAGCTCCCGGACTTTCTCACCATCCAGAAAAAGCTCTCGGAGATCTCCCGGACCGCGGACGCTCTGCGTCTGTGGCTGGAGCAGCAGATCGCGGAGGGGATCATCGATCCGGGGGATGTGGAATCCGCTTCGGAGCCGTAGAGCTCTTCGGAGCCGTAGCGCTCTTCGGAGCGCATGGAGCTTTGAATCCGCGTGGTGCTTCAGTCCCAGAGGCTGCCCCAGATCCGGTCGCAAAGATCGGTACAGTAGTCATAGGAGAACGCCGCATCCTGAGATCGGATGCGGTTTTTTTCGCCCAGCTCCGGGGTGTACTCCCGAAGGGGATAGACGGTGACGCCCCCGGTTCCGTCCTCTAAGTGCGCCACCAGCGCCGTCACGCCGTAGTCTTTGATGACAGCCATGTCACTTTCCGGATCCCGGCCGATGGTGACCCGGGCCATGCCCCCCACCATCCGGTTGGCCACCCCCGTGCCGGTGCCGGAGGTCCAGTTCACGAAATTTCCCAGAGAATAATACACCAGGGCCCGGTCGCCGGTCTCCTCCGACTCCGCCCACTCCACGGGCTCGATGACATGGGGATGGGTCCCGATGATAAGATCCGCGCCGCAATCGGCAAAGATCTTCGTCCACTTGCGCTGCGCGGAGGAGATCCCCAGCTCATACTCCGTCCCCCAGTGGGGGCAGACGATGACAAAGTCCGCATGTTCCTGCGCCTCCCGGACCTGCGCTTCCACCCGGTCCCGGTGGGCGTCGTCCATGAGATCCACTCCGTAGGGCATGTCGGCGGGGAGAGCGATGCCGTTGGTACCGTAGGTGTAGTTCAGGATGGCGACGGTGAGGTCCTCTTCGGGATCCGCGCCTTTTTCGGTATAGTAAAAGATCTCCCGGCTGTCCTCCTCACTGTCGTGGATCCCCAGATATTCCACCTCCGGGTATGCTTCGTCCCAGAAGGCCATGCAGTTTTCCAGCCCCCGCTTTCCTTTGTCCAGGGCGTGGTTCGTGGCATGGAGGACCACATCAAACCCCGCATCCACCAGGGCATCCCCGATCTGCGTCGGTGCGTTGAAGGCCGGATACCCGGAGATCCCCAGCTCTTCGCCTCCGATGATGACCTCCTGATTTACCAGGGCCAGGTCCGGTGCGGCGATGAGGTCCGAGGTGTGGGCAAAAAGGGGGGAGAAGTCCCGGGTGCCGTCCGGCTGCAGGGCCGCCTCCTCCACAGGGGTGTGCAGGAGGATATCCCCCACCATGATAAGGGTGATCTCGGGGGCTTCCGTGCTGCCGGGGGCTTCTTCATCCGCAGGTTGGTCATCGGCGGGTTTGTCGTCTGCAGGCTGCGGCGCCGCTGCGCTCACGGGAACCTGTGCCGGTGTTTCAGCCGCGTCCGGGGTGCTCTCTGCTGCGGTGGGCTGCAGTGCCTCCTCAGCTGGGGATACCTCTGAGGCGGGCCGCTCTGCCTGCCCCGTGATGGGCGTCCCCTCCAGGAGATGGGGTTCGAAGCTTTGCGGATCCGCTTCGCCGCATCCCCAGAGGCAGCCAAAAAGCAGGATCCCCGCCAGTCCTGCGAGGATCCGACCTGTCCTTCCTTTGTCTGCGTTCCGGTTCATCCCGTCTTGTGCTTTTCTCTTTCGTACTGCCATCTTCTGTACTGCCATCTTCCGCGCTTTTGTCTCTTGTACTTTTCTCAGTGCTCTTCAATCTCCAGACTGACCGCCCCTGCAGGGTTCCCATTCGGGTGCTGCGCTTCCTGCGCTTCCGGTTTCCGGGAGGGTGTCTGCAGCGGAACACCCTCCGGCTGCTTTCCCAGGAACGCTCCGATGGGATCAATCCGGGCAGCCCGGCGCTTTAAATCCGTCAGGTTCGCTCGCAGGAAGTCCTCCAACTGCGTCACCTGCTCCGGGGTAAAGCCCTCCGACTTTGTCAGGACGCACTCCGGGATCACCCCTTCCGCGTAGCATCCCCCTCCGCTGAAGGAAATGCAGGCCTGCTTTTTTCCGTTCTTTTCAAAGACCCCCGATACCTGAAGCTTCAGTTCCTCCATACACTGCCCCTCTTCGAAAACCGTCTCACCCGCCTCCGTCGCAAATGCAGACGTCTGCGCGAAACGGCGGGTTACTCGTCGTACACGCAGGAGTAGAGCCTCCCATGCTGCGGTGTCACCCCGGCGTTTGCAAAGAGCTCCCGGATGTTCACCAGCTCATATCCCTGTTTTTTCAGCTCCGGGATGATGGTCTCCAGCGCGATGACAGTATTGTCATTTCCGGCCGAATCGTGCACCAGGATCATCACGCCGTCCCCGGCCGCCTCCAGAACACGCCGCGCACGCTCCTCTGCACTCACCTCCGGTACCCAGTCCTCGCACCCTCTGCCGCAGATAAAGGGCAGATCGATCACCTCATACATCTTCTCCTCCACGGCGATATAGGGCGGGCGGAAAAACTGCGGATCCTCGCCGATGACGGCCCGGATCTTTTCCGATGTGATGCGGATCTCCTCCGCGATCTCCTCCCGGCTCAGCTCCGGCATGGCCGCGTGGGTCAGGGAGTGGTTCTCGATGGAGCACCCCAGGGAAAGGGCGCGCTTTATCAGATATTCCGACTCCGGCAGGATCTTTTCCCCGATGAGAAAGAAGCTGGCCCGGACTCCCTCTCTCTCCAGGATATCCAGTACCCGGTCCGTGGTTCCGGGGGAGGGACCATCGTCAAAGGTCAGTGCCATCTGTTTTTTCCCGCTTTTCATGTTTCACTCCTGTGGGTTTTCTGCCAAAGACCCGAGCCCAGGCAGAAATCCTCTTTCCACTTTTTCTGTAGGTCAGTTTAGCATATCTGCCGGGAAATACCAACGGGAACCGGCTGAAGCGACCGCGTTTTGACCCATCATATGTTCTTGACAGCTCCCGAAAACTATGTTATGAAGTAATTGTGTCCGATATTATTTCTGAAATAATATCATCAAAATAGGTTTTCGAAATATGGAGGTACGGGTTATGGCGAAGAAAAAGACCGAAGCCGAGGCGCCGGCGCGCCCCATCACCGTGGAGGATCATAAGGAATTAAACCGCCGGAATACGGAGAAAAAGCGGACCACCGTCAATGATGTCCTGAAATTCCCCGTGGGGGATCAGTTCGAGAACGACCTGACGGAGCTCCTGGCGGAGGCCGCGGAGGAGAGTGGGGAGACCATCGCCATCGCCCTGGTGGACTTTGACAACTTCCTCCACATCAATACGGACTTTGGCATCGACGAGGGAGACCGGGTCCTCATCGACACCGGCCGGTATCTGAAAAAGCATGCCCCCAAGGAGGCCACGGTATACCGGATCGGCGGAGATGAGTTCGGCATCATTTTCAAGGGAAGCATGGAGCGGGAGGAGATCTTCCTGCTTTTGAACGACCTTCGAAACGGCTTTGATGTAAAGACTCCGGACGGGGCAGCCCAGTCCATCACCATCGGCATGGCGACAGCCTTTGTGGATGCCAGCCGCTGTGCGGAGCTGGTGAGGAAGGCGGACGGCGCGCTGTTTCGTGCCAAGAGGGGTGGACGAAACCGTGTGGTGATGGCCAGGGAGGAAAAGTTGATCCCCAAGACCAGCCATTACACCCAGGATCAGCTCCAGCGCCTCACCGCTCTCTCCAAGGAAGAGGGGATCGGGGAAGCCATCCTGCTCAGGGAGGCCCTGGATATGCTGCTCAAAAAATATGATGCGTGACAAATCCCGCATACCTTAAAAAATATGCCCGGAACACAAAACCCGAAAGCCTTTGCTTTCGGGTTTTGTACGTCAGTCGAACCGGTACGGCGCGTAGGGCGCGATGTCCATGGTGCCGTCATCGTAAAAGATCATCATCATGGGGTATTCGGAAAGGAACCCATCGGCGGAGGAATTCCGGCCGGTGTACCGGTCGTTCCAGTGATCCCGGCTTAAGGGCCTGCCGTAGTGGGCCGAAATGGCGACATAATCCGCATCCTCCAGATAGAATCTGTCGTCATCGGATCTGGGCGTCAGGATGCGCAGGATATCCTGCACATTCTCCCACCCGGTAACATGGGGGATCTCCTTTACCGCCCGCTCCATAGACGCCTCCAGGTACTTCGCCCGCAATTCTCTATCCGCGTCCTGCCGCACGTCCAGGAGCCTGTCCAGGGTCGCATTCGCCACTTCTTCCTCCACATATTCGCAGATGAAGTCATGCTCCGTCCAATCCGTCAGCCCCCAAAGAGCGTTCCCTTTTCTCTGTTCTTCCGCCCAGGAGGCATAGCTTTCGATCTTCGCGGCGCAGCGCTTCGGCGTCAGCAGGTATTTCCGAAGGACCTTTTGATAGACCGTCACGGCCGCAATGAAAAGGACCACCCCCAGGATGATATAGACCAGCGCTCCCCTGTGCGCCTTCCAGATCCAGGAAAAGAGGCCGATGAGAGCGAGCACGACGGGAGGCCCCCACACCAGGAGCCGCCAGAAAAGGACATAAACGAGGGCAGTTGCAATGGAGTCCAGTCCCCCGGAGGGAGCCAGGGCCGCGCCCAGAGTCCACATCAGGAGATGCCCGGCCACCAGCCAGATCAGGGCGATGAGGAGCAGTTTTACCGATATTGTCATTTTTTTCCCGCTTCTTTTCATTTTCTTATAGGTTCACTTCCTTTGTTTGTTCGTGTATATCACTTCGATACCTTATGGGCGTTCCGTGAACAGACTGTCCGGCGCCACATCGTTTTGGATCACATCCGAATATTCGTTACGCTTATATCCGTTTGACGTTATCAGCGTGATATGAACCGACTTTGTTGTGTGCACTTCTTCGGTGAAGGAAGCTGCCTTATTAACCAGATTTTCTCTGTAGTCTGCGGTCACTTCAAATACTTTATCCGTGCATTTCATTTCGCACAGATTGATCACATCATCACGTCTGTCTATCAAAAGATCGATTTGTGCTCCGCCTTTTTTCTTCTTACTCTTCCAGGAATACTCAGCGCTTTCAACGCCCGATATCCCGAGGGCCGCTTTGATCTGGGGTATGTGCGCGAGACATACCGTCTCAAAAGCGTATCCTCTCCAGGTGTAGTAATCGGGGGACTTCAGAAAAGACTGCCATGACTTTATCCTTCCGCTGCGGAAATACAGACAAAAGAGGACGAAGGGGTCTGTCACCTGGTAAAAACACCCCTTCTGGGACGTCGTGATATTTTTATACTGCCTGATGAATCCGCACTGCTCCAGCTCACGGATCGCCTTTGTAAGCCCCTCGCCGTCCGAGACCCCCGATCTTTCTGCGATCTCGCTTCGCTGAAGTCCCCTTCTCTGACCGCCGATCGTTTCTATGACCCGAACGTGATTGTCCGGCTTTTTGTACAAAGACTTAAAGAGCTGATCGTACTCATCATGTAGATCACCTCTTTCATCAAAGATCAGGCTGTCTACATTCTGAGCCAGACTCAGTCGATTGTCCAACAGGTTGAGATAATACGGTATTCCTCCGAATATCATATAGCTCTCTATCATCTGATCGCGGCTGATGCTGAAACCGTTGTCCGCATAAATACGCTTGCATTCCCCCAGATTAAAAGGGTTGATATGGATCTGCCTGGTAATCCGGTTATGAAATCCACCCTTGTCGTTCAGAATATTGCTTATGATCCAGGATGTGGCCGATCCGCATGCGATCAGCAGAAGGTCTTCCTGTGCCGACCCCCAACTGTTCCAAAAAAAGTCAAATGCCGACTTAAAGTCGGATCTGGCCGTATCCATCCAAGGCAGTTCGTCAAGAAAGACGACTTTTTTCCCGCTGGACATATCACGGTATACGTCTCCGGATTCCAATACTTTACGAAGCCGCCTGAATGCCTCAAACCAGTCCTTGGGGATCGTTTTGACATCATCGCCGTACGAATTCAGAGACTCATGAAATGCCTTCAGCTGATTTCGTGTTTTTGCATCCGGGATCCCTGTTGTGTAAAACGAAAATCTTCCGTGAAAAAACTCTCTGACCAGAAACGTCTTTCCCACGCGTCTGCGCCCATATACGACCAGGAATTCGGGTCTTCCGGATTCCAGACATTTGGATATGATGTCCTTTTCTCTTTCTCTTCCGATGATATTCATGAGGTAGGATTCCTCTATAATCTGCTGAAACCGTCATTCTTAATCTACTTTCAGCAGATTATAGGCACATTTCATTCTATAATCTGCTGAAGTCAATATAATCATAGTATTATGGTGCACAGAAGTCAAGAGCAGCTTTGTCGCTGACATTATCTGTAAAACCGCGCATTTCAGATGCCTGGAGGCATCTATTTCTCCTCACAAACCTGGAAGATATAGAACTTCAGATAGTACGACTCCTCTGCCCCGAAGAGGATGGGATGGTCGGGGGCCTGGGTGCCGAAGTAGACCTGGCGCAGGCGCTTATGAGCGCCCCGGGCCGCCTCCCGGATGGTCTTTGCGAAGAGCTCCGGATCCATGAAGTGGGAGCAGGAGCAGGTGGCGAGGAAGCCCCCGTCCCGCAGGAGCTTCATGCCCCGGATATTGATCTCCCGGTAACCCTTCACCGCGTTTTTCACGGAGGCACGGGACTTGGTAAAGGCCGGGGGATCCAGGATCACCAGGTCGTAGCGCTCTCCCGCCTCCTCTAACTGTGGCAGGAGGTCAAAGACATCCGCGCACTGAAATCGGACGCGGTCCTGCAGGCCGTTTAATGCGGCATTTTCCGCAGCCTGGGCGACGGCCACGTCCGAGGCGTCCACTCCCAGCACCTGTGCTGCGCCCCCCAGTCCCGCATTCAGGGCAAAGGACCCGGTGTGGGTAAAGCAGTCCAGGACTTTTTTGCCATTTGCCAGACGCTGCACCTGCTGCCTGTTGATCTTCTGATCCAGGAAAAATCCCGTCTTCTGACCTTCCTCCACATCCACCAGGTACTTCACATCGTTTTCGGTGATCTCCACCTTGGTCTCAAAGGGGTCCCCCAGAAAGCCCTTGTGGCGCTCCAGACCCTCCAGCTCCCGGACCTTTGCATCGCTCCGCTCATACACGCCCCGGATGGCGATGCCGTCCTCCGAAAGCACCTGCTTTAGGAGCCGGAGGATGGTGTCCTTGTGTCTGTCGATGCCCAGGGTCTCGGACTCTGCCACCAGCACGTTCGAGAATTTATCCACCACGATGCCGGGCAGACCGTCCGCCTCGGAAAAGATCACCCGGCAGCTTCCGGTGTCGATGATCTGCTTTCGGTAGTTCCAGGCCGCCCGGACCCGGCGTTCAAAGAAGGCGTCATCGATCTCCTCCTCCCGGGTCCTGGTGAGAATGCGAATGCGGATCTTGGAGTGGGAATTGTAATATCCCCGCCCCAGGAAATACCCGTCAAAGTCCCGGACCTCGGTGATGTCGCCGTCGGCGATGCTGCCCATGATGCTGGCGATCTCATTGTCATAGACCCAGAAGCCTCCACTTTTTAGGGTCCTGCCCTCGCCTTTTTTCAGTGTCACGATCCCTGCCATATCCCGCTCCCATACGGACCCCTGCGGGCCCGATCCTGCTTGCTCATTACCGCGTTGTCGTTTTTATGCCGCACGCCCTGAAAAACCTGCTGCTGCAGTCTTCCTGTCCGCACCCGGGGCACCTTCCCTGTAACTCTACAACAGATAGGGGGAAGTTGCAAATCCCGGCCGGTTTACATCCCCGAAAATCATTGCTATACTGACGAAATGGAGCACCTGCAGCGTCAAAACAAAATCAAAAAGCTCCTCTGCGCCCTGCTGATCCTGGGGTCCGTCCTGGCCGCACTAAAGCTCATCTTCGTGGGCTTTTGTCAGGATGAGGAATACCAGATCGTCATGGCCTACCGGAGAGTCATGGGGGACCGCATGTTTGCCGATATGTGGGAGCCCCACCAGATGAGCAGCTTTCTGAACGCTGCCTTCATCCGGATCTTTTTGCTGTTCACCGGCTCTGCCACGGGGATCGTGGTGTATCTCCGGGTGATGGGGACCCTTCTGCAACTGCTGATCACCCTTCTGTTTTATTTTACCCTGAAAAAAACAACCGAAAAGGAGACTGCTTTCCTGCACTCCCTGTTCTGGTTTAACTGCTCCATGGGACTCTTCGTCTCCGCGGAGTATTCCTCCATGATGCTGTGGTTTAGCACCTTAAGCATCCTGTTTTTGCAAAATGCCCGTCTGGCGGATCCCAGAGGAAGATCCCACGTCCTGTTTTTCCTGCTCTCCGACATCGCCCTGTGCCTGTGCGTGCTGTCCTACCCGGTGATGGCGGTCTTTGCCCTGCTCCTCTGGATCTTCACCGCCCTGGATACACCGCCGGCCCTTCGGAAAAAGACGATGCTTCTCCTGATCCTGCCCTGTGTTATCATCGGAGCGGCCTATGTCCTCTTTCACGCAGCCGCCGTCTCCTTCCCGGTGTTTTTCGAGACCCTGCCCAGGATCTTCCTGCAGGACCCCACCCACCAGGTGTCCGAGAACAGCTTCTGGTCGGAAAAGCTCCTCCACGCCGCCCGGGATCTGGCTGTGGACGGCGCTTTGGCACTGGGGGCCCTGGGGGTCTCCGCGCTGCTCCTTCGGAAAAAAACCATGGCGGAAAAGCTCGCGTTTGCCTCCCTCCTGTCCCTTCTCATGGTCTGCGGGCAGTGGCTCCTTTTCCATAAGGGATATGAAAACGGGCACATCCACACCCTGGTCTCCGCTGCGGGATTCTTTCTTTTATGCCGCGTCCACCGCGGCAAAGACCGGTCCCTCTGCCGTCTTTTTTTCTCGGGCGGGGCGGTGATGGTCCTGGGGGAATGGGCGCTGTCCAACATGTCCTTTGACGATAAGCTCTCCTTCGGACCCCTGATCCACATCGCCTTTTTGCTGCTGCTCTGCCCGGCCCTTGTTAAAGAGGACCGAAAGAGGCTCTTTACCGTGACGGCGGTGATCTGGATCTTTTTCCTGATCTTCGCAAAGGGCTTTCTGCTGCGCTCCGGCAGGGAGGTCAACAACATCACCGCCCTGGAGAACATCTGCCGTACCGGGCCGGCCAAGGGGATCCTCACGGACTATATGAACGCCTACATCATGGATGCGGATTACGAGGACTGGGGGCGCTTCGTCCGGGAGGGGGACCGGGTGCTCATCGTCAGCGAGAACCTGCACTCCAACATCTACATCTCCTACCTGTTTGAGGACGTCACCATCAGCGACTGCGCGGTAAACAATCCCCACGACTACGGCAGGCGGCTGCTGGAGTACTGGGAGCGGTATCCGGAGCGGGCTCCGAGCGTCATCGTCACCGACTGCTGGTACGGGCAGGAGCTCATCTCCCCGGACGAATGGATCATGGACTATATCAAAAAGGACTTCGGATATACCGAAGTCCAAGACGGAAGGTATCTGCGGTTCTACCGGAAGTGACGGTTGCCCCGCGCTTAATGTAACAATTTCGTAATGGGGCCTGGCCCCAGAAAGTAGGCGAGGATGGTGCGGCCGTCCGGGGTGAGGATGGACTCGGGATGGAACTGGACGCCGTAGATGGGATAGGTGCGGTGCATCACCGCCATGATCTCGCCCAGGTCCGTGCGGGCGGTGACCAGAAGCTCCGCCGGAATGGTAGCGGGGTCGGCTACCAGGGAGTGGTATCTGGCCACGGGCGCGGTTTCCGGGATGCCCGCAAAAAGGGGACAGGAAGGGTCAAAATGCACCTCCGACTGCTTCCCGTGCATGAGGCGGTCCGCATAGGTCACGGTGGCTCCGAAGGCCGCACAGATGGCCTGATGCCCCAGGCAGACCCCCAGCACCGGGATCTTCGGTCCCAGGTCCTTAGCCACCTCCATGATGACGCCGGCATTTTCCGGACGTCCGGGACCGGGGGAGAGGATGATGTGATCCGGGGAGAGGGCTTCGATCTCCGGCACCGTCATCTCGTCGTTTCGGATCACCCGGATGTCCTCCCGAAGCTCTCCGATGAGCTGATACAGGTTGTAGGAAAAGCTGTCGTAATTGTCGATGAGCAGGATCATGCGTCCACCTCCCCGGCGAGCTGCAGCGCCTTTAATGACGCTTTCGCCTTGTTCAGGCATTCCTCATATTCTTTCTCCGGAACGGAATCCGCCACGATCCCCGCTCCGCTTCTCACGAAGACCTTGCCGTTCTTGCGATATACCAGCCGGATGGCGATGCAGGTGTCCATATTTCCCGTAAAATC
>JAFYFY010000069.1 GCA_017543485.1 Lachnospiraceae bacterium
ATGGCCTCCAGCACCACCACCGCTCTGGGGACGATGACGGGATCATGCCGCCCCTTCACCTCCAGGGTGACCTCCTCCCCCCGGCTGTTTACAGTCTGCTGAGGTTTTGAGATGGATGGGGTGGGTTTTACATAGGCTCTTACCACGATATCCGCCCCGTCACTGATGCCCCCCAGGATCCCTCCTGCGTGGTTGGAGGTCTTTTTGACACTCCCGTCATCTGCAGAAAGAAACGGATCATTCACCTCCGAGCCGCATTTTCGGCTCACGGCGCAGCCGTCTCCGATCTCCACCGCCTTCACGGCTCCGATGCTCATGGCGGCCCTTGCCAGATTCGCATCCAGCTTTTCGAAGACGGGGTCTCCAACTCCGGCGGGCACCCCCCGGATCACACACTCCATCACACCCCCCAGGGAGTCGCCTGACGCTTTCGTCTGTTCCAGAAGCTCCAGCGCTCTGCGGTTTGCATCCGGATCCGGCATCGCCGTCTCGCAGGTGAGCGCGACACTTCTGTCATATGCAGAAAAATCCGCTTCCACCTCCCCGATGGACCTGGTGCAGCATTCCACGGAAATTCCGAGTTCCTGTAAAACACGGGCCGCAATGGCACCTGCCGCCACCCGACCTGCAGTTTCCCGCCCGGATGCGCGGCCTCCGCCCCGATAGTCCCGGATCCCGTATTTCGCATCGAAGGTGTAATCCGCATGACCGGGCCTGTAGGTGTCCGCCAGGTTTCCATAATCCCCACTGCGCTGAGAGGTATTTCGGATCAGGAGACTGATGGGTGTCCCCGTTGTCCGGCCTTCAAAAACTCCGGAGAGGATCTCCACCCGGTCCGCTTCGCTGCGGCTGGTCTGTGCGGCATTTCGCCCCGGCTTTCTCCTGTCCAGATAGCTCTGGATGTCCTCCTCCGTCAAGGGGATGCCTGCAGGGCACCCGTCCACCACCGCTCCCAGAGCCGGTCCGTGGGACTCGCCCCAGGTGGTCACCGTATAGAGTTTTCCGTAAGAGGATCCGCCCATTTCTTTTTTGTCCTTCTTGAAATCTGTTATTTCTTCCCGTTCCCGGGCTTGGCAGCTGCCCTGCGCACCTGTCCGGGATTCTTTTTTACGGTCTTCTCCGGTGTCTTCCGAAGCCGGTAGAAACTCACGGTCCTGCCGGGGATTTCCTCCACCAGCTGCGCCTGGGGTCTGCTCTCCGGCGCATCCGTCTGACCATCCGAAGCCCTTTCTACGGCTTTCTCCATGGTTTCATCGGTCCCGCCGGGCGTCTCTGTCAGGGCTTCTCCGGACACCTTCCGCTCCGGATCCCCGGAACCGCCGCTGGAGAGAAACCTCTCCCAGCTATATCCCTTGGGGGGCTTGGGCAGGGCCAGCTTCTGCATATTCCAGTGAAGGTTCAGGGCTGCATACAAAAGGGAGGGCACCTGTTCCCGATTGCCGGATCCATCGGTTCCTTCGCAGTACATCACGCCGAAGCTCCTGGAATAGGGCTCCGTATGGGGTCTCCAGGCGTTATCTCCGTGGTAGGAGATGTCGGGATATCCGCAGGAAGCCCGGTCCATCATGGTCAGTTCCTCTGCCCGATGCAGGATCTTCCACTCCTTTCGCATTCCGGACAGAGCCCTTACAAACTCATACAGCTCCCGGTTCCGGTCCAGATCCTTCCAGTCCAGCCAGGTCACGGGACTGTCGATACAATAGGCATTGTTGTTCCCCTTCTGGGAATTGCCAAATTCATCTCCCATAAAGAGCATGGGGACGCCAGCTCCCAAAAAGAGCAGGCTCATGGCATTCTTCATCTGCCGCATCCGCAGCTCTTTGATCTTCTTTTTCCGGGTGGGACCCTCCTCGCCGCAGTTCCAGCTGAAGTTAAAGTCGCTCCCGTCCCGGCCGTTCTCGCCGTTCTCTTCATTGTGCTTCCGGTCGTAGGACACCAGGTCCGCCAGAGTAAAGCCCCGGTAGCTGCACAGATAATTGATCCGGGCAAAGCCGGCGGGATTGCTGCGAAGCATCACCATGGTCTCCGGCACCACCCCCTCATCCCCTTTCAGGAGTCTGCGCACCGGGTACTGGAAATCGTCCTGGGAAAGGGCGATGCGGCGGGGATGCCGCTCTCCGTGGTAGAGCTTTTCACATTCCGGAACCCCCTCCAGATGATCGCAGAGGAGCTTTGTATGGGACAGCAGCGCATCCTGGGCCAGAAGCCGCATGGGGATATGCTCCCCCATGACATGGAACCCGTCCACATGATAGGCGATGACCCAGAACCGCAGGATCTCCAGGATCTCCGCCTCCGGATAGTCCCCGGGGAAAAAGAACTGGCAGATCACCTCCATCCCATTGCGGTGCAGCGTCTTCACCATGGTCCGGAATTCGAAGGAAGCATCCTCCCCGGATGCATAGGTGCTCTTTGGCGCATAGTAAAAGCCCTGCTTATATCCCCAATAGTTCAGTCTCGGCACATCCAGACGGGCCGCAGGGTCAGTCACCGGGTTCTTTTCGGATACGGGTGCCGAGAGCTCCTCAAACTCCCACACAGGCTGAAGCTCCAGGGTGGTGACTCCCAGAGATTTCAGATGCTCCAGCTTCTCCGTGATTCCCAGAAAAGTCCCCCTGTGAGAGACGCCTGAGGAAACGCTTTTGGTAAAGCCTCGCACATGGAGCTGGTACCAGAGGCTGTCCTCGTACGGATGAGCCGGCCTCGCATCCCCCTCCCAGTCAAAGCAGTGATCCGGCAGGACTGCCCTGCGGGGCTCCTGCACGGCCTGTCCGTAGGGAAGCTTCCCCTCAAAGGCCTGGGCCCGTGGGTCCGATACCGCTTTTCCATCCACCTCGAAGAGGTACGAAACCTGATCAGGCCGCACATCCGGAACCGTTTTGCAATAAACGTTACCGATGCGGTCCTCTTCCGTGAAGGTCTCACGCCGGATCTGCTTCCTGGTCTTCCGGTCGAACAACAGCACGGCACAGGCATCGCTCTCGGATTCCAGGGCAAACCGGATACCGCCGTCGCAGCTCCTTGCCAGGAGCGGATACATGTATTTGTCCATGGAATTTTGTCCCATGTGATTTCCTCATTTTCCGGCCAAAAGCCACAATTTAACGCATAATATAATATCATAACCGCGCATATTTGTCGAGAAATCAAGGCTCGGATGCAAAAAAGACACAAAAAAGAGGACTTGTCAGACAAGTCCTCTTTCGATCCAGGTATGGGCCAGGTGGATCCAAGGCGTGACAGAGGGTTCGATGTGCTTTTCCTCCTTGGCGGAGAGCTTGCTTCCCAGAGCGGATCCGTGGACGCCATCCTCGAAGAGGTGATACTCCGCGGAGATCCCCTGCTTTGCCAGGGCCTCCACATACAGAAGGGAGTTTTGCACCGGCACGCTCCGGTCCGCAAAGGTATGCCAGACAAAGCTTCTGGGCACCCAGGGGTTCATCCGCTTTTCCAGAGAAAGGGTGTCCTTCGCGCTCTCACACCGATCTCCCAGGAGGTTTTCAAAGGATCCGGCATGGGCATACTCCCCGGAGGTGATCACCGGGTAGCAAAGGATCTGGGCGTTTGGTCTCAGCTGCTCCTTCGGGCAGTCACAGGCATTAGGCAGCCAGGGCTCCCACCAGAAAGCGGACAGGCATCCCACCAGATGTCCCCCTGCGGAAAATCCCACCGGGATCAGCTGATCCGGATCGATGTGCCACTCTTCGGCCCGCTCCCGGAGAGTCTTCATCAGGGCTGCCAGCTCCAGCAGCGCCGTGGGATATCTGGCCGGCGCACAGGAATAGTTCAGCACCGCTGCGTGATATCCGAAGGAGAGAAACTGCATGGCCACGATCTCTCCCTCCCGGACGCTGGTGTGGTCATACCCGCCTCCGGGCACCACAATGAGGACGGGACGCTTTCCGATGGGCAGCCCCTCCCGGTCCTCCTGACCGTAAAATACGGCCTGTGCATAGCTTTCCGAATCCGCATTCCGGATATCGATCTTCTCCAGTATCATCTGTCCTCTCCGTTTCTCATCCGGCATCTGTTATGGGGTCGTCCCCTTTCCTTCATGTCTTGATTTTCTCCCCTGGAAATCGGATCTGTCAAGTGCTTCCACCATCTTCTTGCCTGTCCGCGCGGGGTGTGTTATGATGACAGCAGGTAATGATTCTTGGTGCGCAGTTCGCGCAGATTTTCATGGAGGAAAAAATGAGCGAAGAAAAAAATAACATGGCCGAAGAAGAAATGACTGTCGAACTCGAGCTGGAGGACGGCTCCACCGTCACCTGTGCCGTGGTGACCATCTTTCAGGTAAAGGACAAAGACTACATCGCCCTTCTGCCCCTGGGTCAGTCCGGTGAGGAGGAGGAGGAAGGCGACGTCTGGATCTACCGCTACAGCGAGAATCCCGACGATCCCAATGAAGAGCCGAATCTCGAGTACATCGAGGACGATGAGGAGTACGAGGCGGCTTCGGATGCCTTTGATGAGTTCCTGGACAGTGTGGAATTCGATGAGCTGGTGTCCGATGAGGAAGATGCGTAACCCCATCCCGGACATTCGGATTTCGGAAAGGACATACCCTTGACACGATCAGATACCCTGAACCCCCGCCAGCAGCTGGCCGTTACGGCAGACAGTGACGCCATCCTCCTGCTGGCGGGCCCGGGGTCCGGCAAGACCCACACCATGACCCGCCGGATCCTGCGTCTTTTGCAAGGCGGCATCCCGCCGGAAGAGATCCTGGTCATCACCTTCACCAGGGACGCGGCCGTTTCCATGCAAAAGCGATTTCAAAGCCTGACAAAACCCCGGGTACTCCCGGTGGTATTCGGAACCTTCCACTCCGTTTTTTATCAGATCCTGCGGCGCTCCGCCGCACAGAATCCCCCTCGGATCCTCAGCGAGCAGACCAAAAAGAAACTCCTCTACCTGGCTTTTTCCACCCATCCGCTCTGGAATGAGCATCAAAAAGAGCTTCTCTCCCATTTTCCCGCATCTGTCAGCTGTTACAAAAACACCCTGGATCTGAAACGGAGTCGGACCATTCTCCCGGCGAAGCTTTCCGAAGCTTTTCCGGAACTGTTTGCGCTGTATGAATCCGTCCGAAAAAAGGAAGCCTTTCTGGACTTTGATGACATGGTCTACGACTGTCTGGAGCTTCTGAGACAGGACATACAGGCCCGCAGCTACTGGAGCGGCCGCTTTCGCGAGATCCTGATGGATGAGTTCCAGGACATCAATCCGGTGCAGTACGAGGTCATCCGGCTGTTAAAGGGTCCCGGGACGCATCTGTTTGCCGTGGGGGACGATGATCAGTCCATCTACGGCTTCCGGGGCTCCGAGCCCGCCTGCATGAAGCGGTTCCAAAAGGAGTTTCATGCAAAGCTCCTCTACCTGGACACCAATTATCGGAGCGTCCCGGCCATCGTGGACAGCTCCCAACGGGTGATCCGGGAAAACCGGGACCGGTTCGATAAACCCGCCGTCTCCGGCGTATCGGATCACATGGCCGCACCTTTGCAGCAGGGCTCTCCCCCGGTTTCTTCCGCTGCCCCCTCCTCCGGCGTCCATCTGCGTGCATTTCGGACCCAGGACGAGGAATATGCAGCCATGGCAGACGCTCTGAAGCAGGCAGAGCCGGGGCCGGAATGCGCCGTGCTCTTTCGCACCAATCTGGCCATGCAGGGCTTTGCCTCCACCCTTTCCAGGCAGGGCATCTCCTTTCGCATGAAGGAAAAGAGTGACAGCATCTATGAGCATTATCTGCTGCAGGATTTCTTTGCCTATCTGGAGCTGGCCCATGATCCTCCTCAGGACCCCGCGGATCTTCTGGACCTCTATGCCCGGATCCTGAACACGCCCCTTCGGTATCTTCGAAGAGAATCCCTCCAGGGTCCGGGGAGCCCGCTGGAAAACGCCGCCCGCTACTACCGGGCCCGGATCCGTGGGAACGGCTCTCTGGAGGCCCTTCGTCAGATCCGGGTATTGCAGAATGACCTGTCCTTTCTCTCCCGTCAGTCCCTGTCCATGAGCCTTCGGTACCTGTGCCGGAAGATGCGGCTGGATGCGGCTGTTTCCTCCCGGATCCCCTCCAAAGAGAAAAAAGAAGAATTTCAGCAGATGCTGGAATGGATCATCCGGGATGCCGCCAAATACGAAACGATGCAGGACTGGCGAGAGGCACAGGCCGCCTATACCGCCGTCTTAAAAGCTGCCATGGATGCAAAAAAAGCCCGCACGGATCTGCCGCAGCTCATGACCATCCATGCCTCCAAGGGCCTGGAATTCGATACCGTCTATATCCCGGACTGCAATGAGGGCATCTATCCCCACGGACCTTTGCCGGATGCGGCCCGGGCCGCCGAGGAGAGGCGGATCTTTTACGTGGGCATGACCAGGGCAAAAAAAGATCTGGAGCTCTGGTACCTGAGCGGTACCGGAGAGAGCCCCAGATCCGTATCCCGATTCTTAAATCCGCTTCTATGATGCGGTTACTGCTCCAGCAGCCGGATTCCTTCCCGGATCCGCTTTAAGGATTCTTCCTTTCCCAGAAGTTCCAGGATCTCCGTTGCGCCTGCGGGTGTCATCTGCTTCCCGGAGAGAGCGGTGCGGATGGGCCACATGACATAGCCGTTCTTCACACCCTTTTCCTCCACATACTGAAGGAGCCTTGCGTAAAGCGCATCGTTGGTATAATCCTCCCAGCCCTCCAGGATGGGCAGGACCTCCTTTAAGACCTCCAGGGAGGAGGCCCGGTCCGTCTTCATCTTCTTATGGACATACATCTCCGGATCATACTCCGGCAGAGCGCTCAGGAAATCCACCTGTCCGGCGATGTCCGGGAAGACCTCGATCCTGGTCTTTACCATGGCTGCCACCTTCCGGATCTTCTCCTCATCGTAATCCCCGGGAAGCGCTTCCTTCAGATAGTCCTTTGCCTGTGCATAG
>JAFYFY010000070.1 GCA_017543485.1 Lachnospiraceae bacterium
ACCAGAAGCGGTGACCTGGATCCCGCTATTCTGGACTTCCTGGCTTCCAAGGAGAACCTGACCCTGCCCGAGGTGATGAACGTCCTGAACAAAAAGTCCGGCGTCTACGGCCTGTCCGGTGATCTCTCCTCCGACTTCCGGGATCTGGAAGCGGCCCATAATGAGGGGAACGAAAAGGCAACCCTGGCGCTGCAGACCTATTGCTACCGCGTGGCGAAGTACATCGGATCCTATGTGGCGGCCTTAAACGGTGTGGATGTGATCTGCTTTACCGCAGGAATCGGAGAGAATGCTCCCATCGTCAGAAGCTGGGTATGCGAGTATCTGGGATACCTGGGGATCTCCATTGATGAGGAGGCCAACCACAAGCGGGGCATGGAGATCGCCATCTCGACTCCGGAGAGCCGCACGAAGGTGCTGGTGATCCCCACCAACGAGGAGCTGGCCATCGCCAGAGAGACCCTTCGCCTGGTCTCCCGGGGCTGATGCTTTGTGCCTGTGAACCAAAAGTTTTTTGACCGAAGACGAGATCTGTGATACGATAAGGGCGTCCCCGTTCGGGGGCGCCTTTTCATTTCAATGGATTCCAATAGAGCGGTTCGAAGACGCACCTGCCGATGCGGCAGGGGTGCTTTTTCGGTTCTTTCTGTGGAGGATTGAAATGAAAAAAAGGATTGTTCTCACTGCCCTGCTGGGCATCTTGTTTCTCCTTTTTCCCTGTATCAAAGGAAACTGTGCCGGCTATTCCAGTACGCTGACCAGCTCCTATGACGGATATGACGTGGTCCTTCAGGCGTCCATCCCAAAGGCGCAGATGTATTCGGAGACCTACACCTTTCAGTGGCAGATCAGTACCAACCGGGGGCTTACCTTTCGGAATATCGACGGAGCGGACGACATCACCTATCGGACCTCCCTGGCCGGGCTCACCGCCGATACCCGGTTTCGATGCAGGGTAAATATCAGTGCCAAGGCCGGATATTACATGATCGACGATCTGCAGATGGCCATCCTGCACCGGCATGTGAGAGCTGTAGTGGGGCAGGATTATTGGATGGAGGCTGTCGTGAACCATACGCTGAAAAGCGCGGATAATCCATGGATCGCGGATGCCGCACGGATGGGGATGAGCGTGGACAATGAAGCCGCCGCCCTGGTGCTGGCGCACCTGTATTCCGAGGAGTATCTGAGCAAATTTCGATATACGCCGGGGAGCGGAGATTTCGGCACCTATGTGACGGATCCGGTGGAGGGGACCGCAAATACGGTGCGGCAGATGATCCATGACCTGTACCGCTTCCTGCTGGGGAGGGCGCCGGAGAGCAGTGCGCTGGAATTCTGGGCCCAGAGCTTCTATACCCTGGGGGAGGACGTTCGCACGATGAACGGCAGTTATCCCTTCTACAAGGGGATGGTGGTGGTGGCAAACGGGATCGCATCCTCCGAGGAATGCAGGAGATATCTGGCCGGAAGGTATCAGAGTCAGAACGGGGATTTTATCTACACAAAAGCTACTTACGATACCATCACCTTTCTGGATTCCTGTTATACCGGCGCATTTGCGGTTCCGGTCTATCAGGTGAACGTATCGAAAGGGACCGGCATCGCCACCGTAACTGCGTCCATGACGGCCTCTCCGGGTACCAGGGTGACGGTGCAGGCACTCCCGGAGGCGGGTTATGCATTCCGGAACTGGACCGGCACATACCCTTCCGTCAATTTCAAATTCACCTTTACCATGCCTTTTCAGAATGTTTCCCTGACTGCGAATGCGGAAAAAATGCAGGCGCAGTATCAGGTTTTTCATTACCTGCAGAATGTGAACGGGTCCGGGTATACCCTGTCCGCTGCGGATACCCAGACCTTCCGCGGGGATCTGGAGGCCACGGTCCGCCCTGCCGTGAAGAACTTTACGGGATTCACTTCGCCGGCGACTCAGACGGTTGTGATCACCGCGGACGGAAAGGCTTCGGTTTCCTACTATTACACACGTAACAGGTACACTCTGACCTTAAATCGCGGTACCGGGATCGCCTCCGTGAGCGGCGGCGGCAGCATCTATTACGGGGCAGGTGTCACCGTGACGGCATCCCCGGTCTCCGGGTATGAGTTTGTCGGATGGAGCGGAAGCCTGTCATCCGCCTCCCGGAGCTTTTCCTTCACAATGCCGGCATCGGCGCTGACGCTGACAGCAAATGCATCGGAAAACCGGATCGTGACGGGTCCTTTGTCCGTGACGGCGGCCGATGCGTCGGAGAGCGGAGCGGTTTACCCGGGCAGCGCAAATACCTGGTACGTAAAAAGCGGTACGGCGCTCAAACTCTCATATGCTGCCACGGCTTTCCCGGCCCTCTCCGGTGGGAGCTTTCAGCCGCGTCTTTTCACGTTTCGGGTGGGCAGCACAAAAGGAGAGAGCAGTACATATTTCGGGCAAAGTGCGCCGGAGAACGGCACGCAGCTGACGCCTTTGTCCCGGGGAACCGCAGTATGGACCGCCGGACAGGCCGCCCTCCTGCGAGAGACACTCTCCGCCGGCGAAAGGAAAGGAACTATCACCCAGACTGTGACCTTTACCGGAAACCGGTCCCTGTGGATCTATCCTTCCGCGGCCGGATATAACAGCTACGGCGGAGAGAAGTGGTCCGCATATGCAGCGGATGAGGCGAACGGCATCTTCCTTCGGGTGGATGATTCGGCGCCGGAGATCCTGATCTCCCTGGACGGTGGAACGCCGGTGCCCTTTGAAAGCTTTCAGGGCACACAGCTTACCCCTGACAATCTCATCGACAGAAGGGCGGATGGGCGTGTGAAGGTGACGGTAAGTGCGCAGGACCCCTCTGCCGGGATCTCCTCGCTGGTCCTTCGGGTGATCAATACGGACACCGGAGAGATCGCTTCCTTCCCGGCAGTGGGAGGACAGGTCTCGCTGCAGCTGAAGCTTTCCCATGATCTGGTCAATCCCTCCTTTGACAATGGTCTTTTTAACGGGAATTTTTATCTGGAAGCCAGTGCTACGGATCGTGTGGGGAACCTGATCACGGCCCGGACCCTGCCTGCCACGGAGTTTGACATCACCTGCAAAGCGCTGCGGCTCCTGGATGAGGTGGATCATGCAAACGACGAGCGGATCGCAGCGGGGCTTTCTCCGGTGTTTCAACGGGGCGAGAGCGGCCTGATCACATCCTCTGTATGGGGGTATGCGGACTGGGTGGAGATCTCCTTCGGGGAAGAGGAGTTTGCGGATCTGAATGTGATCTACCTGTTTTCCGGAAGCCTGCCTGCAGCGGATGCCGCCAGGGGCGTTTCGGTGATCCGAAGGGACGAGAACGATTTTCGAAATGTGTGCGAGGTGACGTTCATGATCCCACTGGATTATGAGCGGGATGCGGTCACCGTCCGCGTCGATGCTCACAAAAACAATCAGACCGTATCCTGGGAGGAGCGACTGCTCCTTTCCGTGGAGGGGACGGTGCTGGATGAACTCTACACGGCGCTGCACTAGGCCGTGCATGGACTTGACACTGATCGATAAACTGCATATATTAAATAGTACCAAAAGGTGATACCATGAACAATAAAAACAGACGTACTTACCGGTCGATCTTTGAAGACCCTGTACGGTCGGACATTGAGTGGAGCGACATTGAAGGATTGTTCCTCGCATGTGGGGCTCATATTTCCGAAGAAAACGGATCTCGTGTTCGGGTAGAGCTAAACGGAGAAAGGGCTGTGTTTCACAGACCTCATCCGGAGAATGTGACGGATAAGGCTGCCGTAAGAGCTGTGAGAAAGTTCCTTGTAAATGCAGGGGTGACGGAATGATACATTACAAAGGATATGCGGGCAAAATTGAATATGATGAAGAAACGCACATGCTGACAGGAACTGTCATTAATACGCGTACAGTCATCACTTTTCAGGGCGAGAGTGTGGCGGAGATTGAGCAGGCTTTTCGAGATTCCGTTGATGATTATCTGACCTGGTGTGCGGAGGATGGCATCGAACCGGAACGTCCCTATTCCGGCAGATTTAATGTCAGACTGAACCCGGAAACACATCAGAAAGCAGCGGGCAGGGCAAAGATCCTTGGACTTTCTTTGAATAAATTCATCGAAAAAGCAGTGGAAGATGAACTGATGCAGGGATAAGTACTTCAGTACTGTAATGAGTGGCGCAAAAAAACGGATCCTTCACGGATCCGTTTTTCATGCAGGAAAAGAGACTCGAACTCTCAAGGGGTTGCCCCCACACGGACCTGAACCGTGCGCGTCTACCAATTCCGCCATTCCTGCGTGCGACTTTGTTATATTAATTCAATTGATCTGAAATGTCAAGAAAGAATTTTCGGGTTTTGAAAAAGGATTTTGAGACTTCGGCCTGTATATGTAATTTGTGGGCTCTTTTTGGCCCGAAACCAGTTGAACGAATCATGGAGGCGGCATGACCATCCGGGAACAGCTCGAGCAAAGAGAACTGGAATACTTAAGTCCCTACGCCCAGAAGAGCGCGCAGTCAAGAGGCAGGGCGCAGGAGGAGCCGGAGTGCGACATCCGGCCCGTGTTTCAGCGGGACAGGGACCGCATCATCCACTGCAAATCCTTCCGCAGACTCAAGGACAAGACCCAGGTGTTCCTGATCCCGGAGGGAGATCACTACCGAACGCGCCTCACCCATACCCTGGAGGTGTCTCAGAACGCCCGCACCATCGCAAAAGCGCTGCGGCTCAATGAGGACCTCACTGAAGCCATCGCCCTGGGGCATGACCTGGGCCACACCCCCTTCGGCCACGCAGGGGAGCGGGCATTAAACCGTGTCTGTCCCCTGGGATTCCGGCATCATGAGCAGAGCCTGCGCACCGTGGAGCTTCTGGAAAAAAACGGACAGGGGCTGAACCTGACCTGGGAGACCCGGGACGGGATCCTGAACCATCAGACCGCCGGCAATCCCGCCACCTTAGAGGGCAAGGTCGTGCGTCTCTCCGACAAGATCGCCTACATCCATCACGATATGGACGATGCGGTCCGGGGCGGGATCCTGAAGGAGTCGGATGTGCCGAAGAGCGTCCGGGACGTGCTGGGGGAGACCCCGGGAGACCGTCTGGATACCCTGATCCACGATATCATCACCGAGAGCATGGACAAAAACGATATCTGCATGTCGGAGGAAGTGGCCGCCGCCATGAAGGGAATCCGGGAGTTCATGTTTGAAAATGTCTATACCAATCCCGTCGCTAAGGGAGAAGAGGGAAAAGCGGAAGCCCTCATCGAGACCCTGTACGACTACTATATGCACCACGAGGAGGCCCTTCCGGAGGAGGCGCACCGTCTGATGGAAAAGGGGGATCTGCTGCCCCGGGTGGTGTGCGATTATGTGGGTGCCATGACGGACCGCTTTGCCATCCTGACCTACCAGGAGCTGTTCATCCCGAAGTCCTGGGATCTGTAATGGAGGAAGCATGTATTATCCCGAAGAAGTGATCGCGGAGGTGCGATCCCGAAACGATATCGTCGATGTCGTCTCTTCGTACGTGTCCCTCAAAAAAAGGGGTTCCAACTACATCGGACTGTGCCCCTTTCATAACGAGAAAACCCCCTCCTTTAACGTGAATCCCGCCAGGCAGATCTTTCACTGCTTTGGGTGTCAGGAGGGCGGAAATGTCATCTCCTTTGTGATGAAGTATGAGAACTGCTCCTTCCCGGAGGCGGTGCAGATGCTGGCCGGACGGGCCGGTGTCACGCTTCCCGTGCGGGAGGAGACGGAGCAGGACAGACAGCGCGCCTCGAAACGCGCCAGGCTCCTGGAGGTGAACAAGGAGGCTGCCACCTACTTTTACGGATGCCTTCGGTCCCACCGGGGAGAACACGGTATGGCCTATCTGCAAAAGCGGGAGCTGACCCAGGACACCATGCGGGCCTTCGGCCTGGGCTATGCCGGGATCAACGGAAAAGAAGTGGTGGAGTACCTGCGCAGCAAGGGGTTTTCCGATGAGGAGATCCGGGAGGCGGGGATCGCTTCCTTCAGCGAAAAGTATGGTCTCACCAGCATGTTCTGGAACCGGGTGATGTTTCCCATCTTTGACAACAGCCACCGGGTCATCGGCTTCGGCGGCCGGGTCATGGGAGACGGAGAGCCGAAATATCTGAACACCTCGGATACCCCCATCTTTGATAAAAGGCGGAATCTTTACGGCTTCGACAAAGCACGGGTCTCCCGGAAGGGGAATATCGTCTTCTGCGAGCGGTATATGGATGTCATCTCCATGCATCAGGCCGGGTTTAACCAGGCCGTGGCATCCCTGGGTACCGCCTTTACAGAGGACCAGGCGCAGATCCTAAAGCGCACCACCGACAAAGTGCTGTTGGCCTACGACAGTGACGGCGCCGGGGTGAAGGCGGCATTGCGGGCACTGGGACTCTTGCGGGGCGTGGGGCTTTCCGGACGGGTGATCAACTTAAAGCCCTACAAGGATCCGGATGAGTTCATGAAGAATCTGGGAGCCGAGGAGTTTGAAAAGCGCATCGAGGAAGCGGAAAACGGCGTGATGTTCGAGGCGCGGATCCTGTCAGAGCAGTACGACCAGAGCGACCCCGAGCAGCGCACCGAATTTCACCGAAAGCTGGCTGAGAAGCTCTGCGAACTGGAGACGGGAGCGGAGCGGGACAATTACACCCAGGCCATTGCGGCCAAATACCACATCGATGTGGGGAATCTGAAGGAGCTTATCATCCGGCATGCTGCGGGACCCGGACAGGGCGTCAGGATCCAGAGAGCCGAGAAGGCGGCGGGCAGGAAGAAGGAGACGGATTCCTCTCTGGTGGCATCCCAAAAGCTCCTGCTGACCTGGGTGACGGAGGAGCCGGAGCTCTACCCCGTCATCGCAAAGTATCTCCGGACGGAAGATTTCGATGAAGGCGTGCCCAGAAGACTGGCGGAGCTGATCTTTTCCGGGCTGGAAAAGGGAGATTTCAATCCCGCCGCTATCCTGGATGCCTTTGAGGATGAGGAGGAGAGCCGGGAGGCCGCTGCTGTGCTGCAGGCCAGACTTCCCGAGAATCCCAGCCCGGAGGAGCGGGATCGGACCTTTAGCGAGATCGTCTATCATATCAAGGAGGCCGCATACCAGCACTTCATCGCAGACAGCGGAGGCGCGGCGGATGCCTTCCAGGAGACCATCCGGCGCAAGCAGGAACTGGAGCAGTTAAAGAGAAACCCGATCAGATTAAGATGAGGAGAGAGATAATGGCAGCAAAGAAAACCGAGACAAAGGAAACCGTAAAGAAGACCTCCGCAAAGAAGGAGGCTGCGAAGGCGGAACCGGCAAAGCCGGAACCGGCGAAGAAGAAGGCCCCTGCCAAGAAGGAAGAGCCCGCAAAGGCGGAATCGGCAAAGAAGAAGGCACCTTCCAAGAAGGAAGCCGTAAAGGAAGAAGCTGCGAAGGCGGAACCGGCAAAGAAGAAAGCACCTTCAAAGAAGGAAGAACCCGTGAAGGAAGAAGCTGCGAAGGCGGAACCGGCTAGGAAGAAGGCCCCTGCCAAGAAGGAAGAAGCTGCGAAGGCGGAACCGACGAAGAAGAAGGCATCTTCCAAGAAGGAAGAGCCCGCAAAACCGGAACCGGCGAAGAAGACACCGGCCAAGAAGGAAGCCGAGAAGGAGGAGCCTGCGAAGAAAGAGGCGCCCGCAAAGAAGGAAAAACCCGCGAAGAAGAGCACCAAAGCGGAAAAGGCAGAACAGGCGCCGGAAGAGGCGCCTGTGAAAAAGACCTCCGCCAAGGGCAAAAAGGCCAAGGAAGCCCCCGTGCCGGAACCCGAGGAGACTGCACAGTCCAAAGCCGCAGACCAGGAACCCGCGGATGATGCGGATGTCCAGGCCAGGTTCGAGGAACGTCTGAATGCGCTTCTTCAGCTGGCCAGAAAAAAGAAAAATGTCATCGAATACCAGGAGCTGCTGGATTACTTTGCAGACTTGAATCTCGATGATGATCAGCTGGACAAGGTAGAGGAATTTGCGGAGGCCAATAACATCGACGTCCTGAAGATCACCGAGGATGTGGATGAAGAGCCCGTGGAGGAAGAGATCGACCTTTCCGATGAGGAAGAGATCGATATGGAGAATATCGACCTCTCCGTTCCGGAGGGCATCGGCACCGAGGATCCCGTCCGGATGTACCTGAAGGAGATCGGGAAAGTGCCCCTTCTGACCGCGGA
>JAFYFY010000007.1 GCA_017543485.1 Lachnospiraceae bacterium
ACACGATGGCACCGTCATGCTCTGCAAGATCCGGAACGTGCTGCAGGAGGAGTCTTTGTCCTCCGGGGAATCCGCGGAGCAAAAGCTTCGGCGCATTGCACCGGTAAAGACCACCTGCCATCATTATTTCAGTTATGAAGGCAAGGACCTGGGGGCCTGGGGAGAGCCCAGGAAAAAACTGTCGGAGGGGGCCAGATGAGACCTGCAAAGAGTGAAAAAGAAGAAATGATCCGGGAGACCCTGATCCGGGAGCTTTATGAGAACCGGTTTAACCAGTTCATCGGGTTCGAGATCCTGGAGCTTTCCCCGACCTACAGCAGGGCCAGGGTCCGGTATGACGAGAGACTGTTAAATCCCTACGGGAGCATTCACGGAGGGGCGCTCCTTTCCTTTGTGGATACCATGGCCGGAGCCACGGGATGCATGAGCGGATACTACGTGACCACGGTCTCTGCGAATCTGAACTTTCTGCTGCCGGCAGTGGGTACGGAGTATATCTACTGCGAGTGCATGAAGCTGAAGACCGGCAAGCACATCCTGGTGTTCGACATCCGGGTGACGGATGATACGGGGAACATCCTGGACAGCGGCGAATTTTCCTTTTTTGCCAGCAAGGCACCGGTGCTGGAAGGCCCGGTGCGATACGGGGACGGAACATGACGGAGCAGACATTATACGTGACGGATCTGGACGGGACGCTTTTGGACCGGAACAGCCGGGTCAGCCCTTTCAGCATCCGCACCATCAATGCCCTGGTGGATCAGGGGATGAACTTTACCTATGCCACGGCCAGGTCCCTGGTATCCGCGTCGAAGGTGACGGAGGGACTGTCCACGAAGATCCCGGTGATCGCCTACAACGGGGCCTTTATCTTTCAGCCTTCCACCGGGGAGATCCTATGCAGAGAGGATTTCACGCAGGAAGAGCGAAGGCATGCCGTGCAGATCCTGGACCGGTACGGCGTCAGCCCTCTGGTGTATTCCTTTATCGGCGGAGCGGAGAGCGTCTCCTGGATCCCGGCGTATGAAAACGACGGGGTGAGAAGATACCTGAGCAAGAGAAAGGGAGACCGGAGGTTTCGGGCCGCACAGGATGCGGACGCCCTCTATGCGGGAGAGATGTTCTATTTTACCTGCATCGGGGAGCGGGAGGAGCTGCAGCCGGTCTATGATGCGTTCTCCGGGGACAGCCGCTATCGGTGCACCCTGCAACAGGAGCTGTACTGCAGCGAATACTGGCTGGAGATCATGCCGGCAGCCGCCTCCAAGTATAAAGCCATCCAAAAGCTCAAGGAAATGCGGCACTGCGAAAGGGTGATCTCCTTCGGTGATTCCATCAACGATCTGCCCATGTTTGAGATCTCGGACGAGAGCTATGCGGTGGCGAATGCCGTGGAGGAATGTAAGGCCGCGGCCACGGGGATCATCGGCAGCAACAACGAGGACGGTGTGGCCAAATGGCTTTTGCAAAAGATGACAGAGGGACAGTCCCCCTGTCACAAAAGATGACACGGGGACTGTCCCTCTGTCACCTTTTTGGAAGGAATGAGATGAAAACAACAGAGCTTTACTACGAAAGTGCATATATAACAGAATTTGATGCCACGGTGCTGTCCTGTGAGGCGGGGGGAGACGGTTCCTTTCTGGTGGTACTGGACCGGACTGCCTTTTTCCCTGAGGAGGGAGGACAGACCTGCGACCGGGGAGTCCTGACGGATGATCACGGTGGCACACACCGGGTGCTGCATGTGTCCATCCGGGACGGGATCGTCTCTCACAGGGTGGGGGAGGCCATTTCGGAAGGGACACAGGTCCACGGCGAGATCGACTTTGGGCACCGGTTCAGCAATATGCAGCAGCACACGGCGGAGCACATTTTTTCCGGGATCGTTCACAGCCGCTTCGGGTATGAGAATGTGGGATTCCACTTAAGCGACAGCGAGGTCACCATGGACTACAGCGGGCAGCTCACAGACGAACAGATCACCGAGGCCGAGCTGGCGGTGAACCGGGCGATCTGGGCCGACATCGAAGTCCGGTGCACCTTCCCCTCCCGGGAGGAACTGGCGGCCATGGATTACCGGAGCAAAAAGGAACTCACCGGAGCCATCCGCATCGTCGAGATCCCGGGGTATGATACTTGCGCATGCTGCGCGCCCCATGTGGAAAGGACCGGGGAGATCGGGCTTTTGAAGGTCATCCGGGCCCAGAATTACAAAGGGGGCACCAGAGTCAGCATCCTGTGCGGGGAACGGGCATTTGTGTATCTGTCGGAGGAACACGGGATCGTGGACGGGTTGGCCAGGGGCTTCAGTACCAGCCCGGCCAGGGTGTGCGCATCGGTGGAAAGACTCCAGGCGCAGCTGGAGGAGCGGAAAGGCCGGGTGGCGGATCTGCAGAGCAGGCTTCTTTGCTATGAGCTGCAGGAGATCGATGCGGACCTGCGCAGCGTCTTTCTGGTAAAAGAAGCCGATCTGGATCAGAATACCATCCGGAAGACCGTGAACGGCCTGGCCGCTGCCCATCCGGGATTTTGCGGCATCTTTGCAGGGGATGCGAAGACGGGATACCACTATATCATCGCCTCCGGCACGGAGGGAGGGGATGCGAAAAACCTGCAGCGGATACTCTCCGAAGAGTTCGGCGCCAAGGGGGGCGGGAGCAGTCAGATGATCCAGGGAAGCTTTGCCTGCGGGGACATCCGCCTTGTGACGGAGCGGTGCGGCGCATTTTAGATCGGCAGGTGTCATGCGGACGTTAAATTCATATCTGCGGCAGCGGTTTGGAAAAAAACTCTATAAGATCCCGGTGAACGCGGGGATGACCTGCCCCAACCGGGACGGAACTCTGGGGACCCGGGGGTGCATCTTTTGCTCCGGCAGCGGCTCCGGGGATTTCGCCGGGGACCCGGCGCTGGGGATCACGGCTCAGATTGCCGACGGGATCCGGCGGATCCGGGAGAAGCTTCCGAAGGAGGAAGTCGGATACATCGCCTATTTTCAGGCGTTTACCAATACCTACGCGCCGGTTTCCAGACTCCGGGAGCTGTATCTGGAAGCCCTGTCCTGTCCCGGGGTGGAGGTGCTGTCCATAGCCACCCGGCCGGACTGCCTGGGAGAGGAGGTGCTGGACCTTCTGTCCGAGATGAACCGGATCAGACCCGTGTGGGTAGAGCTGGGGCTGCAGACCATCCATGAAAGGACGGCGGCGTATATCCGAAGAGGGTATCCGCTGGAAGCATATGACGAAGCTGTCAGAAATCTGAAAGCCCGGGGGATCGAGACCATCGTGCATGTGATCCTGGGCCTTCCGGGAGAGACCCGGGAGGAGATGATCGAAACAGCCAGGTATGTGGGAGAGAGCGGTGCGGAGGGCATCAAGCTCCAGCTCCTCCACGTGCTGAAGGGCACGGATCTGGCTGCGGAATATGAAGCGGGACGCTTTCCGTGCCTGACGGAAGACGCCTACATCGATCTGCTGAAGGAGATCCTGCAGGTCCTGCCGGAAGACCTGGTGGTCCACCGCCTCACCGGGGACGGGGACAAAAAGCTCCTCATCGCCCCCCTGTGGAGCGGGGACAAAAAGCACGTGATGAACCGGATCCGCCGGGAATTGGATTTAGAAAAAAGATGACAGAGGGACAGTCCCCGTGACACAAAAGTTGTCACGGGGACTGTCCCTCTGTCATCTAAACCAGTTCTGCGGCCCGGGCAATGGCGGCGTCGATATGGGGACGGAAGTTTTCCGCTCCCACGGCGGCCACAAAGCCGCTCTTTTCCATGGTGTGCATGGGCTGCTCGTTGACATGGGACAGGACCAGGGTGATGCCGCTTTCCGTGCATCTTTCGTGGAACTGCTCCAGGGCGTGCATGGCGGAGGCGTCCAGTGCCGGCACGCCGCGCATCCGGAGGATGATGACCTTCGTGTTCTCGCTGAAGCCGATGGCGGCGATGCGCTCAGTGGCGCCGAAGAACATGGGGCCGGAGATCTCATAGACACGGACATGGGCGGGAAGGGGCTTTAAGTTCATGCCGTCCGGATCCTCCTCGGGATCGTAGGATTTCCAGCCCTTTACCTGTGTCTCTTCGCTCATGCGCTTCATGAACAGCACCAGGGTCAGCACCATACCCACTTCAATGGCCACTACCAGGTCAAAGACCACGGTCAGGACAAAGGTGGTGACCAGGACGATGATATCGCTCTTGGGAGCGGTTTTGCAAAGGTGGACGAAGGTGCGCCATTGGCACATATTGTAGGCCACCAGAAAGAGGATGGCGGCGATGGTGTGCATGGGGATCAGCGCCGCATAGGGCATCAGGATCACCAGGACCAGCACCAGTACGATGGAGTGCACGATCCCTGCGACGGGGGTGCGTCCGCCGTTTTTGATGTTGGCGGCGGTGCGGGCAATGGCGCCCGTGGCGGGGATGCCGCCGAAGAGTGCGGAGCCGATATTGCCGACGCCCTGGGCGATGAGTTCCATATTGGAGCGGTGATGGGAATTGATCATGCCGTCTGCCACCACACAGGACAGCAAGGATTCGATGGCGGCCAGAATGGCGATGGTGAAGGCATCCGGTGCCACGGCCCGAAGCGCCTCTGTGCTCAGGGTGGGCATATGGAGAGAGGGCAGTCTGTTGCTGATGGAGTACAGATCCCCGATGGTGTTCACCGGGAGGTTTGCGAATTTCACCATCAGGATCCCGGCGATGACGGCGATGAGGGACCCGGGGATCTTATCCGTGACCCGGGGCCAGAGGATGAGGATCAGCAGGCTGACAGCGCCCACCAGCAGCGCCCAGGGATTTAAGGTGGCAAAATTCTGCACCATGGCCCGTACCTTCTGGGCGGTCTCGATGGTGACGGTGCCCGCCGGGTAGCTGAGGCCGAAAAAGTCCTTCAGCTGTCCGATGAGGATGGTGACGGCGATGCCGGAGGTAAATCCGGTGGTGATGGTGTAGGGGATGAACTTGATCAGGCCCCCCAGCCTCAGAAAGCCCATAACGATGAGGATGACACCCGCCAGGATGGTGGCCAGCATCAGGCCTTCCATGCCGGACCGGGCCACGATCCCCGCCACGATGGTGGCAAAGGCTGCGGTGGGACCGGCGATCTGGACACGGCTCCCCCCCAGGAAGGAGATGAGAAAGCCGGCCACCATGGCGGTATAAAGGCCTTCCTCCGGGCCGACGCCGGAAGCCAGCGCCAGGGCGATGGAAAGCGGCAGGGCGATGATGGCGACAATGACGCCGCTGATGAGGTCCGTGGTAAACTGTTTGCCGTCGTAGTGCTTGATGGTGCTAAAGAGCATGGGTTTGATCTTGTCTTTTGCCATGATGGGTCCTTTCAGGAAGCCTCTCTTTGGATGCGTTGTTTTGGAATCTCCCGCAAGTATAAGCACCGGCGGGGGAAAAAGCAATCGGCGATGCGCCAAACAACGCCTCGAAAAAGGTCCGTTCTTTGTGAAAAATGTCGGAAGAATGCGCCGGAATCCTTCGCAATCCGTTGCAAAATAGGATATAATGGTAGCGTATGAGCGGGATGGTGTGCCATCCCGGTGAAGGAAACGATACGGGGGTTTTATGAGCAAACATAAGGAAACGGGCAGCAGGCGCAAACGGATCGGACTGTTTGTCTCTCTGCCGGAAAATATCCATGTCAGACGGGTCCTGGAGGGGGTGCGGCGCGGATGCGAGCGGTATGATTACGATCTGTGCGTATTTGCCGCCAGTGCCCATGTCTCGTATCCGGAGATGGACTACACCAGAGGCGAGACCAATATTTATGAGCTGGCCAATTTCGGGGAGCTGGACGGCGTGATCCTGGATACCGCCACCTTAAACGGCTCCCGGGAGGAATTTGTTCAAAAGAGGCTCCTGGAGCGGCTTTCCGGTGTGCCGGATCTTCCGGTCTGCTGTCTGGAAGCGGGGTGGGAGAACTTGCCCCTGATTGAGAACGACAATGAAGAGACCCTTCGGGAAATGTGCCGGCACCTTATCGAGGTGCACGGGAAGACGCATCTGTGCTTTTTGACAGGGCATAAAGGACACCCGGTGGCCGAGGAGCGGCTGAGGGTCTTTCTGGAGGAGACGGCCCGTCATGGCATCACCGTGGCACCGGAGGATATCGCATACGGAGATTTCTGGTATACCAGCGGGGAGGCCCTGGCGGAACAGATCATGAAAAGACCGCCGGAGCAGCGGCCGGAAGCGGCGGTCTGCGCCAGCGACACCATGGCTCTGGGACTGCTCTACGGACTGGAAAAGCAGGGAGTGCGTGTCCCGGAGGATTTTTTGATCGTGGGATTTGACTCCACCGACGAGGGAGCTACCAATTCCGTCACCCTCTCTTCCTATGAGCCCAATGACATTCGGATGGGAGAGCGGGCGGTGGACTACATCCGAAGTCTGACGGAGCCGGGAGCGGAATACGAGAACGCCGGTCCCTGGCCCATGGGAGCGTTCCATCCGGGTGCCAGCTGCGGATGCCTGACGGATGTGAGCCACACCCTGGTGCAGATCAGGGGACAGCTCTACAACAGCGCCTACAATTACAGGGACGACCAGGAAGAGGGAAGATCCCGGGGCAGTGTGGGGGCTCTGATGGAGTCCTATGTGCTGGAGCGTTTTACCGCCTCTGCCACCGTGGACGAGTGCATGGGGCATATCTACGGGAGCATGGAGCTGCTGCGTCCCTTCCGGAATTTCTACCTGTGCCTGAAGGAAAACTGGCTGGATATCTCGGATGAGCAGATCGACGGGTATCCGGAGAAGATGCGCATCTATGTCAACCATGCCTCCTCGGAGGAGGAGCAGATCTGCGGGGAAGCGGGCTCCCAGGTGTTTGAGACGGCGAAGATGCTGCCGAAGCTGTACGAGGAGCGGGAGAAGCCCGGGGTGTTCTATTTCCTGCCGGTGCATTTTAACGGCCGGCTTCTGGGATATACCGTCCTTCAGAAAGAGATCGACGACCGGGATACGCCCAATGTGGTGAACCGGACCTGGCTGCGTTTCATCAACAACGGTCTGGAGATGATCCGCTCCAAGCAGCGTCTGGAGACCCTTTCGGTGCGGGATGAGATGACGGGGCTTTACAACCGGAGAGGGATGTATCAGAGGTTCCGGGAGATCTCGGAGCATGCACAGCCCGGGGATGCCCTCTTTGTGGGGGTCATCGATATGGACGGGCTCAAGTATATCAATGACACCTTCGGGCACAGCGACGGGGATCTGGGGATCAAGACCGTCTGCAGGGCCCTGCAGGAGGTGGCGAGACCGAATGAGATCTGCGTCCGAAGCGGGGGGGATGAATTCTTCCTCATCGGCATCGGTACCTACACCAGGGATGAGGAGGCCAGGCGCGCCCGGGAGTTCGGCGATGCCATCGCGGCCCTCTCCCGGAAGCTGGACAAGCCTTACCGGGTATCTGCCAGCATCGGGTGTGTGGTGTACGGGGAGCCGTCCGCGGTGGATCTGGACAGCGCCCTGAGCGAAGCGGATGAGCGGATGTATCATTACAAGTTCCGAAACCGCAGGCACAGGAGCGTGTAACTCTTAACGGTATACTCCGTTCTCGTAATCCAACAGGATGGCGGTGGCTCCCGGGGTGACCACCGGCGCTCCGGCATCGTTGATCACACGCAAAGCTCCGGGATTTCCGGTGATCATGACGGAGATGATGTGGTGGACGGATACGCCCTCCCGGTCCGGCATCTCCATGACGCTCTGCAGCCGTACCGATGCATCCCGGTTAAAGAGGTAGATGCCGATGCCCTCTCCGTGAAAGTTCGTGACGGGATCCGCCACATAGATGGAGGCGTATCCGTACCGCTCCCCGTCATGGCTCATCCAGACCTCCTCCCGGGGCACATCATAGGGGACCTCGCTCTGGTACATATAGAGTCTTCCGCCGTTTCCGTTCCATACCGTCTGGTATTCGTGGAAATGCTCCACCATCAGCGCATACATGATCACGTCCTCACCGTTTATCACAATGCCGTTTTCCGTGCGGTTTTTGGTCCAGGCCACCTGATCGCCGTGGTCCGCCCGCCACACCCAGAGATTGTCTCCGATGGTGCGATCCGCATCCACGGTGATGCAGCGCCTGGCTACGGCGGGAGAGGAGGTGCGGGTGCCGCCCACTCGGAAGTACAGATCGCTCAGGTCCACATTTTTCCCTTCCCCGATATGGAGGAGCTCCTCCGTCATCCGTTCGGTTCCGTCCGCACCTGTCAGGGCCGGCCCTGCGTCAAACAAAAGGCCAGCGATGCGGATATCATCGCCGTTTGTCTCCAGACAGGTGTTTGCTCCGGCAGCCTTCAGACTGGCCAGTCCCAGCCCTAGCAGGATCCGGTCACTTCCCGCTTTGATGGGCTCCGTCAGCTCATAGACCCCGGGTGTGAACAGGATATTTTTGCCGTTTTGCAGGGCTTCCGTAATGCTGACAGCTGTGTCGGATTCCGGAGAAGCCACATACCAGTCGGAGAAGCTGCTGACATGGCCGAAGCTCTCCGGGATCTCTCCCAGGGAGCCGGTCACCTCCGGCGAGATCTCCCGAGCGTATTTGCGGACCTCTTCCACATCCCAGCTCAGATCCGAGTAGTCCACATCATCCGCCTGCGCCCAGGTGAGGCCCACGGCATCTCTGCGCCTTTCGGGCATCAGGACTCCCAGGGTATCCGCCTTTTCCGGATCCGTCCAAAGCAGAAGGGGTTTTTCCGAGATTTCCGGGGCCTGCGCCACCGCGGTATAGGATTTTGCGGGCCAGGTCCCTGTGGGAAGCCCCTCCGGCTCATCCCCCACAAAGACGATGTTCCAGTTTTCGCCGATCCAGGTCCGGTACTGGTTGTTGCGGGAGAGCCACTGCTGCTGGGAGCCGGAGTCGATCATCCCCAGGATCCGGCTGTCGGAGAGAAATCCACCGCTGGCCCAGCCGTAGGAATCATGCAGGTGCAGGGATCCGTCAATCTGTACCCGGCGCATGTCCGTCGCCTGGGAGACGGCCCACATGGTATTGGACCGGATCTCCACATTTTCCACGCTGCGCCAGAAGTTCTGGGTGGCATTGTGGTTCCCGTCATCTCCCAGCCATCTGGCGGAGCAGGTGAGGGTGCCGATCTTTACGTCCGTGGGTCTGGTGCCCAGCCCCAGGACCTGGGTATAAAACCCCACCCGTACCGTGAGGTCGCTGTAATCCCCGGGGAAAAAGCAAAGGGCATAGCGCTCTTCTCCGAACTGATTCGCTTCCATTTCTTTGTAAACCGCATCGATGGTCTCCTGGATCGCGGTGTGGTCATCGCTCTCCCGGAAAAAAAAGACGTGTTCTCCGAAGGTCTGTGTGTGAAATGCTTCCAGTTTCATTCTGTTATTCCTTTCTTTCAGATTGATGAGGAGGATCCCGGCGATGCCGACGGCCAGGATTCCCAGCGCCGCCGCAAGGACGGGCAGGAGCTTTCTTTTTTTCATCTTCTTTTGTTCATTCCTTTCCTATCAAATGTGTCCGCACCGGGAGCATCCTTGCTCCGCTTCCCGGCATACTGTCAGCATAAAGAATCCCGCCTGCGCGGGTGAGGGCGCATTTTTCAAGGTGGTGTCATTATTTTATCTCCCATCCGGAGAGGGTTTCGGAGGGAAATAAAAAAAGAATACCATTTCAAAATTTCGGGCACTTTTTTCCAAAGATCTCAAACCTATAATCGAACCATAAAGCACGATAACCGTGCGGGACCGGTCGGAGAGAATGACAGGCCTGATCCTTTCGGACCGTTCAAACGATTACAGGAGGGTAATGTGATGAAATTGAAAAAGGTATTGGCAGTCACACTGGCCGGCCTCATGCTCACCTCTCTGGCGGCATGCGGATCGGACGCGGGAACCGGCTCTGTGGGAACCGGAGCTTCGGGTGCTTCTTCCACCCAGAGCGCAGCCTCGGATTCCGCAGGGAGCAGCGAGAGCGTGGCAAAGGCCGGGGACAAGCTGGTGGTCTGGACCCTTGCGGCAGACCTTCAGCAGTTCGCGGGCAGATACAGCGAGCAGACCGGGGTTGAGGTGGAAACCATCGTCATCGAGCCCGGCGACTATCCCACCAAGGTTCAGACCGCTCTCATGGGCGGCGAGAAGGAGCCGGACATCATTGTGGGCGAGCCTCAGATGCTGGAAGATTTCTACAACAACGGATTCTTTGCAAACCTGGATGAGCTGGGGGCAAAGGATTATGAAGGACAGATCGTTGATTACGTCTGGAAGGTAGGCCAGGATGCGGAGGGCATCCAGAGAGCCATCTCCTACCAGATCACTCCCGCAGGTCTCTACTATAGAAGAGACATCGCGAAGGAGGTCTTCGGAACCGATGATCCCGATGAGATCGGCAAGAAGTTCGCGGACTACGACACCATTCTTCAGACCGCACAGACCCTGAAGGATGCCGGCTACCGCATCTTCGCTTCCGATTCCGAGATCAACTACTTCTCCGGCGACAGCGCCTGGGTCGTGAACGGCGAGCTGAATGTCTCCGATGCAAGATTTGAGTACATGGACCTGGTGGTCTCCCTGTATCAGGACGACCTGACCGCATACGCAAACCAGTGGTCCACCCCCTGGTTCCAGGCCATGAGCGGCGATGTGCCCATCCTGACCGCAGCCATCCAGAACTACGAAGATGACAGCGTCAACGTCTGGGATGCAGCGACCTTCGATGAGGCTACCGCTGACCTGGAGAGAACCACCGTTTTCGCATACGGCCTTCCTTCCTGGGGCGTTCTGACCATGAGAGACAACGTGGGTGAGACCTCCGGCAAGTGGGGCGTCTGCGCAGGACCCGCTTACGGCTTCGGCGGCGGTACCTACATCGGCATCTCCTCTCTGTCCGCAAGAAAAGAGCTGGCTTGGGACTTCATCAAGTTCTGCACCCTGAACGAGGACACTGCAGACTGGTGGATCGAGGCTTCCCAGGGCGATACCGTTTCCCTGATCTCCGCACTGAACAAGCACAAGGATGACGAGAATGCCATCTATGGCGGTGAGAAGCTCTACGCTTTCTGGCTGGAGCAGGCCAAGGGGATCGACTACTCCAAGGTGACCAAGTATGACAAGGTGATCGGCGATGCCTTCGGCGCAGCCATCGGTGCCATCAAGACCGGTCAGGCGACCAAGGAAGAGGCCATGAACACCTTCTATGATACCGTGGAGTCCACCTATCCCGAGATCAAGGTCACGAGATAAACAGATCAGTCAGACCGTTGGGGCGGCGATGCCGGCCGGCACGCCGCCCACACCGGGGCGAAACCCCGGTTGCAACCGGATTCGTCAAGAGGGTATAAACGCGTGAAAAAAGGTAAAAAACTAACCGCATACAACAATTGGGGATATGTCTTTGCAGCTCCGTTTGTCATCGTCTTTTTGATCTTCAGCGTATATCCTGTTTTGCGCACCTTATACCTGAGCTTTACGGACCTGAAGGTCATGGGAGATGCGCATCTGGTGGGATTTGCGAATTATCAGAGAGTCTTCACGGACAAATTCTTCTGGAAGGCCCTGGGCAATACGGTCCGGATCTGGGGCGTGAACATCGTCCTGCAGCTGGGACTCGCCTTTCTCCTGATGGTGGTCTTCAGCGATATCAAGTACAAAATGGCAGGGCTCCCCGTGTTCCGGGTGCTGTACTATCTGCCAAACCTTATCGCCGCCACGTCGGTGGCATTCCTCTTCAGCACATTGCTGGACTGGAGATACGGAACCTTTAATATCATGATCTCTCAGATCTACAAGCTTTTCGGAGCCAGATACAATCCGGTGGACTGGCTCGGAAGTGTCTCCACCGCCGGAAATACCATCGCGGTCATCCAGTCCTGGATGTGGTTCGGCAACTCCTTCATCATGCTGATGGCGGGGGTGCAGGGAATCTCCAGGGACTATTTTGAGGCCGCAGCCATTGACGGTGCGGGCAGATGGACCATCTTCGGAAGGATCACCCTTCCCCTGCTGCGTCCCATCATGCTCTACGTGGCCATCACCTCCCTGATCGGCGGTCTGCAGATGTTCGATCTTCCTTACCTGATGTCGAACCCCGCCTCCGCCTCCTACGGGTCGATCCAGACCGTCATGATGTACCTTTACAAATTCGGATTCACTGCCGGGACGATCCAGACAGGATATGCATCCGCCATCGCCTATGCCCTGTTCCTGATCATCCTCTCGGCTTCGCTGATACAGCTGAAGATCTTTAACAGAAAGGAGTGACATGATGGGATACAAGATCAAAAAAGGGATCCTCTATTTCCTGCTGATCCTGCTGGCGGTGACCTGTCTGCTCCCCTTCCTGCTGATGGTCGTAAACTCCACCAGAAGCGGTGCGGAGATCTCCACCTCCTTCACCTTCATTCCCAGCCATTTCCTGAAGGAAAACTGGGAGATCATGACCGGGTACTTCAACCTCTTTGTGGGAATGCGAAACAGCGTTTTAGTGTCCGTACCCGCCACACTGCTGGGAGCCTATTTCTCGGCCCTCACCGCATATGCACTGGCCATGTACAAGTTCCATGGCAACAAAGTGATCTTCGGGGCCATCCTGGTCTTTATGATGATCCCGGGACAGCTTTCCCTGATCGGTTTTTACCAGCTGTGCACCAAGCTTCATCTGGTAAATTCCTATATACCGCTGATCCTGCCGGCCGTTGCTTCACCGGGGACTGTCTTTTTTCTCAGACAGTACATTTTATCCTCCTTGCCACCCTCCCTGGTGGAGGCGGCGCGGATCGACGGGGCACCTGAAATCTATTCCTTCCACAAGATCGTGCTTCCCATCATCTCGCCTGCCATGGCGACCATGGGGATCATGGGGTTTATCGGAAACTGGAACAGCTACCCGCTGCCCATGATCATCCTGAACAAGAACGAGAAGTTCACCCTTCCCGTGATGATGGCGACCCTGCGGGCCTCTCTGGACATGGTGAGAAATCAGGGTGCGACCTATCTGGCGGTCACCATCTCAGTGATCCCGATCCTGCTGGTGTTCTGCACCTTCTCCAAATACATCATCAGCAGCATCTCCGCCGGAGCCGTGAAGGAGTAAGCACTTTACGGGGGGAGTTTCAAAATGACGGTCCGGGAGTGGATTCCACTTCCGGATCGTTTGGCATTGGAGAAAAAGGCTATGAAAGCCGCCGAAAATCCCTTACAATAAAGCCGAGGGGAGGCATGGATGAAACGGCACCGGATTCCCGAAAAGTTCAGACTCAGCAACAGACTCACGCCCATCATGATCGCGCTGATCTTCATTCCCATCGCGATCTTTTCGGGCGTGCTTTTTCATAACAGCGAGGTCACCACGGTCCGGGAGAGCCGGGACTATCTGGAGGCCAAAACCCTGCGGGACGCCGGGGATGTGGAGCGGAACATCGAGTCCATCAAGATGACCTCCCGTTTTTTCCTCACGGATGAGGATCTGGTCCGGATCCTGGTGAGTGCCTACGACGGCGTGACCCCGGATGCGGATGCCTATAACGCCTTTTACGGCTCCGCCGTGGCGGATCTGGAGCGATTGGTGAGCAGCAATCCCTATCTCTATGCGGTGCGGGTCTATGCCGTCACCGACAGGCTCCGGACGGCGGCCCCCATCCTCTACACCAGGTCCGATATGCACAAGCTTTCCTGGTACGGGGAGTCGCCGGAGGGGTGGCATTTTGCCTACGCGGACAATCTGATCTCCTCCCCCACCTCCACGCCCGGCCCGCTGCTGGTGTCCTATGTGACGCCCGTAAAGGACCCGGTGCGGGGGACCGTGGGCTATATCGAGTCGGTGATGACCATGGAGACCATGTTTCCCATGATCGGGAATGGCACCGATCAGGAGTGGAGCTTTTTTACGGACCAGCAGGGACGGGCTCTTTTCGGGGACGGAGAGGAGCTGGACCGGCAGATCATCCTGACGGCCTTCGGAAAAGGAGACGTCCGGGAGCGGGAGGTGCTGTACCGCAAGGCCCTGGGAAGGCATTTTGCGGTGGCCAGGTACCCGGTGCGCTTTATGCACGGAATGGTGTACTCCGTGCGGGAGATCACGGAAGAGATCGAGGGGGTCTACCGCAGGCGGAACGTGTTCGTGCTGGTGATGAGCATCGTCCTGGTGGTGTCCGTGGTGCTGGTGGACCGGATGATCCGGAAGTACCAGAAAGAGGTGCTGGACAAGACCGCCGAGCTTCGGTCCCTCCACAACCAGATCAATGCCCACTTCATCCACAATGTGCTGGAGTCCATCAAGATGATGGCGGAGATCGATGAAAAATACGAGATCTCCGATGCCATCACCTCCCTGGGAAAGCTGATGCGCTACGGGATCCGCTGGAATTTTGAGAATGTGCCCCTGCGGGATGAGCTGGAATACATCCGGAATTACATTCTGCTCATGAACCTGCGGTATGATTTCGAAGTGATCCTCTCGGTGAACATCCCGGAGGCACTGATGGACCAGGAGATCCTGAAGATGTCCCTGCAGCCCATCGTGGAAAATGCCGTGCTTCACGGCATCGAACCCTCCGCCGAGGACACCACGGTGTACATCAAGGCCTGGGAGGAGGACCGGTATTTCATCATCGAGGTCACGGATTCCGGGGAGGGGATGGCCCCCGAGACTTTGCAGAACCTGCGGGACCGGCTCCACGGACAGACGGAGGATTCGCCGGATGACAGAAACGGCGTGGGCCTGAAGAATGTGGAAGACCGCATCAAAATGACCTTTGGAAGCGAGTACGGGATCGAGATCTATTCGGAGCCGCGGAAATACACCAAAGTCTCGATGACCCTTCCGAGACGCGTGACAGGGAGGAGGCAGATAAACAATGCAGACACTGCTGATCGTAGAAGATGAAAAGATGATCCGTCAGGGCATCAGGACCATGGCTCAGCGGAGCGGGGTGCCCATCGACCTCATCCTGGAATGCGCCAACGGGGTGGAAGCGTTGAACCTTTTGTCCCAGCGGCATGTGGATGTGATGTTTACGGATATCCGCATGCAGAAGATGGACGGGCTGGAGCTGGTGCGCCGGGTCAACGAGATGGAAGACAGACCCCTGATCGTGGTGATCAGCGGGTATGATGACTTTTCCTATGCCGTGGAGATGCTGCGAAACGGGGTGCGGGAATATATCTTAAAGCCCGTGGAGCGGGAAAAGATCGCGGAGATCCTGCGAGGGCTCAATGAGGAGCTGGAGCGCAGAAATACCAGCCACAGCAGAGAGCGGGAGCTGGGGATCCGGCAGATCCGGGAGCTGGTGGAAAACCGGTCCTTAAGCGAAGCGGAGCGGCAGATGATCATCACCAAGTACGAGCCCTACTTTTACGAGGGGGCATACCGGATCTGTGCCTTCCGGTATGACGGGGAATACGATGTGGGGGACAGCTTCCTTCTGGAGGATACCTCCGACGGTGCCCTGGTGGTGCTTCGGGACGAATATGTGAGTGCCTTTCTGAAGGATGAGATGTCCGAAAAATGCGCGGGAGTGGGAGGCGTGCACCGGGGGCTGGGGGAGATCTTTGCCGCCTATGAGGAGGCCTCTCTCATGCGGCGGCTGGCTTTCCTGCGGGGGAAAACCTGCGTTTACGGAGAGGATGAGCCGAAAAGGATCGTGGAGACGCTACTGGAAAAGGCGCAGGAGCTTCTCTCCGAATCCGAGCGCACCAAGCGCATCCAGATCCTGGGGACGGAGAAGACCGACGACCTGATCGCTCTCTGGAAAAGCCTGTTTACCACGGCGGAAAAGGAGATGCTTCCCCTGCCCGATTTTTCCGGGGCCATCGGCCGGGACATCGACCAGATCCTGTCGGTGTACCGGGAGACCGTGACGGAAGAGGACCTGGAGACGGCGGAAAGATGCCGGAAGATGCGCCATTTTGAGAACCTGACGGAGTATCAGAACGAATTTATGGACTGGCTTCTGGATCTGAACAAGCGTCTGGGAGACCGTCCGGATGATGTGGGGATCCGGCAGAAGATCGCCCAGGCCAGGGCATATATCGATGAAAACTACGCCACGGACCTGAACATGGCGGTGGTGTCCAACCAGGTCTCCATGAACTACTCCCTTTTCTCCTATTCCTTTAAACAGTATACGGGACAGAATTTCGTGAATTACCTGAAGGCGGTCCGCATCGCAAAGGCCAAGGAGCTCCTGGCGGACACCGATATGAAGATCATCGAGATCAGCCAGATGGTGGGGTACGAGAATGAAAAGAATTTCATGAAGATCTTCAAATCCATCTGCGGGGTCACCCCCGGGGAATATCGGAAGAACATGGCGGGATAAGAGGATGCGCCTTCTTTTTCTTCTGTTCGTACATCTGCGCATCCGCTTCCTTTACCAGATCCGCGAAGACGAAGGTGGGGGATGCGGTGGCACAGGCGCTGCCGATGCTGGCGCTGATGGTATATTCGCCGGGATTTACCTTCCGGTAGTTTTCCAGATAGGACTGGATCTTCTTCTCGATCTCTCCCGCCCGGTCCGCACCGCCCGGTGTGATGATCAGAAACTCGTCTCCGCCCACCCGGCCGGCCATCTCCCCCTCGGTGAGGGCCCGGCTGATGGCCTGCCCCAGCACCTGAATGGAGAAATCTCCGGCGTCATGGCCGAAGGAGTCATTGATCTGCTTCAGACCGTTCATGTCCGCAAAGAGCACCGCCAGTTCGGTTCCGTAGGCGAGGCTTTCCACCAGCTTGTCCCGGTAGTATTCGAAGCCGGCTTTGTTGTACAGGCCGGTGAGGCTGTCCCGCATATAGATCTCTTCCAGATGGGTGGCCATGGCCTCGGAACGCTTTTTGTTCCGCAGGTTGTTTAAGAGCTGGGAGAGGTTTACCAGGTACTGGATCAGCTGGAAGGGGTACCGGATCCGGTCATTTTCGAAGGTCATGACCACGTATCCGTAGGAGCTGCCGTGGTGATAGATGGGAGAGACCACCCGGACGTTTTCTTTGTCGGACATCAGAAAGTCCGGCAGGAGCTCCCCTTTTTTGAAGGTGCATCCCGGAAGGCGCATGCCGTTCTGAATCGCCAGGTACATGGTCATGGTATCGTCGTCTTCGCCTGTTTCCTCCGCGGAGTCCGCCGCGGCGGTCAGAGTCAGGATCCGGCCGGAGAGGTTGTTCCAGCGGGAACTGACCGCCATGTAAAAGCCCGTGCAGTCCCGGATCTTTTCCGCACTTTCCGCGATGATGTCCAGGCTGTCGTCGATGTCGTCGATGGTGTCGAAATCGGAAGCCATCTGGGCGGTCAGGATGATGGAGCGCTCCAGATCCGCGATGCGGCTCACCAGGGTGTGGGCGTAGAGGTGGTTCTTCCGATCCGCGCCGCAGCTGCAGCCGCAGGACCCGCCGTAGAGCGCTTTGGCACAGACCTGTGTCTCCGCCGGCTCCCGGCCTTTGATGAGGCTCAGAAGGTCGTCCACTGCCAGCTGCCCCAGTTCATAGACGGGATAGGAGATGGTGGTGAGGGTGGGGATCATATTCTGCCCGGCATCCGAATTGTCGCAGCCGGAGATCCCGAAGTCCTCCGGGATCCGGTAGCCCAGATCCTCCGCCGCCACGCTCAGGGCATAGGCCAGTCTGTCGTTGTAGCACAGGATGGCATCCGGGAAGTTTTTTCCGTTATCCGTCAGGTGCTGCAGTGCGGAGACATAATCCTCCGGAGTCTCGTCACACTGGTAGTAGTCCCCCTCACCGAAGGGCAGCTTCTTTTCCTTCAGGGTATCCCGGATCACCTGAAAACGGATCTCCGAGATGTCGGTCTCGTTTTTGCACCCAAGATAACACAGGTGCTTCGCCCCGTGCTCCGTGATAAAATGAAGGACCAGGTCCCGGAACATGGTGTTATTGTCCATGGATACGGCGGGGAACACCGGATCCGTGTCGTTTACCTCAATGACGGGCAGGCCGCTACCCTGCAGGGCGCTGCAGATGCTGCTGCGAAACTCCCTGGAGGAGTAGGTGCCGGAGGCAAAGACGATGCCGCTTAGGTTTTCGTAAACCGGAAGGCGCAGGACGCACTTTTCGGTCTCCGTCAGGCCCCCCAGGGTCTCGCCGTCATTGGTGGTATAGACTTCGGTCTGGTATCCGTATTCCAGCGCCTTGTCCGCCACACCCTGGCTCAGCTCCCGCTGGTAATCTCCATAGATATGTGAGATGAATAAGGCAATCTTTTTATGAAACATGAGGGGCCCCCAAAATATTCACACCCGGATAAAAAAAGTACACATCCATTTTACCATAAAAGAAGGTATAATATCATCAAAAATGATGCAGAGCATCGAGTGACAAGGAGAAAACGGGATGAAAAAGTGGGCTAGAGCAAATTTTCAGCCGTCGCTTCCGCTGAACGGGGACAGGAGAGTGACGGGATCCGCGGAGCATATCGCGCTTTCGGCCGAGGCTGCGGCGGAAGGGATCGTGCTCTTAAAGAACGAAGACGGGGCACTGCCGCTTCCTGCGGGATCGAAGGTGGCCCTGTTCGGGAAAGCGGTTTATGACTATGTAAAGGGCGGCGGCGGAAGCGGCGACGTCTATACCGCCTATGTGCGGAATTTCGCGGAGGGCTTCCGGGAAGCCGGGGCCGATGTGTATGAGCCCCTCTGCGACTTTTACAAAGCGTATGTGGCGGGGCAGTATGAAGCCGGAGCGGCTCCCGGTATGATGGCGGAGCCTGCCCTGGAGCCGGCGGTGATCCGTGACGCCAGAGCCTTTACCGATACGGCGGTCCTGTGCCTGAGCCGGTTTTCCGGAGAGGGCTGGGACCGGAGCGATGTGGAGTTTCGGGGAGAACCCAATCCCTGGGAATCGGAAGTGACCATGCCCAGGCTGTCCGCGAAGATCTTCCCAAAAGGGGACTTTTATCTCTCCGAGGCGGAGGAGGCGCTGGTAGCCGCCATTGAAGAAGTGTTTGACAAGGTCATCGTCCTTCTGAATGTGGGCGGGGTAATCGATACCAAATGGATCCGGGACGATGCGCGGATCCGGGGAGCGCTGCTTCCCTGGCAGGGAGGCATGGAGGGTGCCGTGTCCGCGGCGAAGACCGTCATGGGTCAGTACAATCCCAGCGGAAAGCTTCCGGATACCTTCGCCGGGGAGCTGACGGACTATCCTTCCACGGAAGGGTTCCACGAGTCCTTCTGGCATGTGGACTACAAAGAGGACATCTATGTGGGATACCGCTATTTCGAGACCATGAAAGGGGCGGCGGAGAAGGTGGTCTATCCCTTCGGATACGGCCTCTCTTATACCACCTTTGAGACGAGCTGCATGGAGGCGCAGCGCGCGGAGGGCGGGTTCGCCTTCCGGGTGAAGGTGGAAAACACCGGCGCGGCAGCCGGCAAGGAAGTGGCAGCCATCTACCTGTCCGCTCCCGCCGGGAAGCTGGGAAAGCCCGCCAGAGAGTTGGCAGCCTACGCAAAGACAGGGCTTTTGCAGCCCGGGGAGTCCCAGGAACTGGAGCTTTTCGTAAAGGACCGGGATCTGGCCTCCTATGACGATCTGGGAAAGGTCCGGGAGGCGGCTTATGTCATCGAGGCGGGAACCTACCGGTTTTTCCTGGGAGGGAGCGTCCGGGATGCCCGGGAGCTGGAATTTACCTATACCGCAGCCGAGGATACGGTCTATGAGCAGCTGTCCCACCAGCTGGTGCCGGCGGGACTGACGGAGCGGCTCCTGGCCGACGGAAGCTATGAGGCGCTGCCCACCGGTCCGGAAAAGGACATCAACGAGTGCATTTTCCCCAAGATGGCACCCGGCTCCGAGGAGGGGATGGTCCCCAGAGACAGAGGGAGAGAAACCTATATGCTGATGCACCCCTTTGCGGAGGGGGTAAAGCCTCTGGAGGCCGTGGCCAACGGGGAGATGGACCTGGATGCATTTGTGGAGCAGCTTGACGACGAGGACCTGCGGGAGATCCTGGGAGGACAGCCCAACAAGGGTGTCTCCAACACCTGGGGCATGGGCAACAATCCCCGGTACGGCATCCCCAATGTGTCCACCGCGGACGGACCTGCAGGTGTGCGTCTGGGGGCTGAGTGCGGGATCTCCACCACGGCGTGGCCCTGCGCCACCGCCATCGCCTCCTCCTGGAACCAGGAGCTGGCAGCCGCCGTGGGAAAGGCCGGAGGGGAAGAACTCAAGGAGAACAATCTGCAGATCTGGCTCGCACCCGCGGTGAACATCCACAGAAATCCGCTCTGCGGCAGGAACTTCGAGTACTATTCCGAGGATCCCTACCTGACGGGCATGACCGGCGCCGCGCTGGTCCGGGGGATCCAGTCTAACCGGGTGGCTGCCAGCGTGAAGCACTTTGCGGCCAACAACAAGGAGACCAACCGGAAGAACTGCGACTCCAGAGTGTCTGAGCGGGCGCTGCGGGAGATCTACTTAAGGGGCTTCGAGATCATCGTAAAGGAAGCGGACCCCTGGACCATCATGTCCTCCTACAACCCCATCAACGGACAGCGGGCTTCCGAGTCCAGAGAACTGCTCACCGGCATCCTGCGGGAGGAATGGGGATTCGGAGGCATGGTCACCACCGACTGGTGGGGCAGGGGAGAGCACTACAAGGAGGTCCTGGCCGGCAATGACGTGAAGATGGCCAACGGATATCCGGACCGCATCGCCAAAGCCATGGAGATGGGCGCTCTGGGCCGTGAGGACCTGAAAAAATGCGCAAAGCGGATCCTGGAGATGATCCTGAAGCTGGACTGATCGTACGGACCGGTGCAGCCCATATAGCTGCGGACAGCCCATATAGCTGCAGACACCCGATGTGGCTGCAGATCACACAGATGTTTCGGAGGGCGGAGGAGCCAAATTCCTCCGCCCTCTTCTCATATGGGGTTCTCTGAGAGTATAATGATCGGGTGACCGCAATGCGGCGAAAAGGGAGGCTTCCATGGGAAATGAGGGAAAAGAAAAGAACAGACAAAGCAGTGCGCTGTTTCCGGATGTCATCGGGCCCCAGGGGGCTTTTGACAGCTTCGGGAACGGGGAAGTCCTGTTTCAGAAGAAAAAGAACCATCTGCCGGCTATGGGCTGGAACAGCTGGAACGCCTTCGGAAGCGGCAATACGGAGGCCCTGACCCTGGCCATGGGGGAGCGGATCTGCGCCCTGGGGCTCCGGGAGCTGGGGTATTCCTATGTGGTCCTGGACGACGGATGCTATAAGCAGGAGCGGGTGCGGGGGAAGCTCTCCAACGAAGAGACGAAGTTCCCGAGCGGGTTCAAAAAGCTCTCGGATGATCTTCATGCCATGGGCCTTCGCTTCGGAATGTACAATGACATCGGCACCAATCTCTGCGCCGGGGCTGCGGTGGGGACCTGCGGTCATGAGGCGGAGGACGCGAAGAGCTATGTGGACTGGGGCGTGGACTTTCTGAAGGTGGACAATTGCTATTACCCCTTTGACAACGCCACCTTCTCCAACCCCGAAAATGCCCGCTTTACCTATGCCCCCCATATCCGCGGCATCCGGGTGGGAGGAAAGGCCTATACCGCCGGGAAGGACGGAAGGCTCACGGGCAGCAGGGCCGGACTGCGCGGCGCGGGAGCACGCAGCGGCGCGGAGGGTTATGCCGACGGCAGATTTGCCGCCGGGATCGGGACCTTCGACGGAACAGGCCCTCGGTATTCCCCGGTGGGGCTTCGGAGCAGCGAGCTGGTGTTTGAGGTCTCTGTCGGCTCTGCCCGGGACGCGGAGCTGTCCGTGGAATATGCCACCGGAAAGCGGGAGGGGGTGGGCGCCTGGCTGCAGATCGCCGCAAATGACGAGATGCTTTATGATGCGCTGCTGCCGGAGACGAAGGAGGAGACGACCTTTGTCTGGAGCAATCCCATCCGGATCCGGCTGAAAAAAGGCATCAATATCATCCGCCTTATGAACCACCGGCGGCAGGAAAACACCCTGAATTCCTATGCCAGACTCTTAAAAGAACTGCAAAGGCTGGCGCCGGAGCGGGACATCCTGTATTCCGCCTGTGAATGGGGCAAGACCCAGCCCCAGAACTGGGCCTACAAGGTATGCGATTCCTGGCGGATCCTGAACGATATCACCTTTCGGGTGGGACGGGACGGGGACCCGGGTCACGGGGACTGGAAGGGGGACTACACCTGCTCCGTCACGAGTCAGTACAACAAGGCAGTGATCATGGACGGGTTCTCGGGGCTTTCGAAGGGATGGAACGATCCGGACATGCTGATGATCGGCATGGAGGGCCTGACTATGACCCAGAACCGGAGTCATATGGCCATGTGGTGCATGATGAACGCACCTCTGATGTTGGGACTGGATCTGCGCCGGGTGGAAAAAGGCGATGCGCTGTATGAGATCATCGCCAATAAGGAACTCATCGGCATCAACCAGGACCCCCTGGGGATTCAGGCCAGACGCATCTACTGCTCCCTGGCACGGACAAAGCCCCACCGCACCTATGTCCGGGATACGGACCGGGTGGACATCCTGGCAAAGCCCCTGGAGGGGGGACGATTTGCCCTCTCCTTCCTGAACCTTTCGGAGCAGGCAAAGAAGGACGGATGGCAGGTTGACATCTCTGTCATAAAAAAGCATTTCGGAAAGCTGATCCCGGAAGCGGATGCATACGAAGTCCTGGATGTGTGGACGAAAAAGACCAAAAGGGTCCGGGGCGATGTGTTTGGAATCTCCTCTTTAAAGTCCTGCGAGAACGTGACCTGGATCGTGACGCCCCGATAAATACAGGTTGGGACACTTAGGGATGACTTATTTATGAAGCAGCGCTGTCAGTTCGGCGATCTTTGCATTCGCCTCAGCGAGCGCTGCTTCTGCTCGTTCCGCACGCTCGCGTTCTCGCTCGGTATTTGCGCGTTCTTCCGCACGTCCCTCTTCGCGGCCTTCTTCGCGGACAGCGTCTCTAAAACCATTTTCATCAAATTCCATCCAAAGCATCTGTCTTGCCTCCCCTCGAATCTTGCTGAAGTAATCTGACAGATAACCTTCCTGAATGCAATCCTCCAGAGCCTTATCCACGGCCTGTTCACACGACATTCCCCGGGAAAGATATTCCCTCGATCTTCCGATTGCCTCAGAATAGCCCATCAGTGCAGGGCATGCCTGAAGAAGAGCTTCGTTATGACCTTTGTTGATGTTCAGGAAGTGGGCGGTCCATTCATACCCGTCCGAAGGCGTCAAAAACGCCTCGGATAGCTTTAAATCCATGCGTTCGGGCTGTTCCGATGCCCCATTATAGAAAACATAATACGCCGGCGTGGGAATTTTGACAACCGCGGACTGGTAGATCAGACGGTTCTTTTGGACTTCGGAAAGAATGCCTTCCATGTTTCTTGCATAGTACAGCAGACCGCGCAAAGGCATATTCGCATTCAGAGTGCTTTGGTGTTCCCAAAGTGTGAGCCTTGAGTCAAAAAGGATGGATACATCGTTTTTCTGGTGAATAAAGACGGCGTCGCTGAGTGTTACAATTTCCAATTCTTCCGAATCTGTGTAGTGAGTGCCATTGACTGCATTATAGAGCGAAAGCGCATGTTCTTTGATGGAAAACAGATCACAGAACAGACTATCCTTGTACTTGCGGTTGACACGTGTCAGGATTTTCTCCAATACTTCTTTTGCGGGATTTGTCATGGGGGCTCCTTTCGATGGTTGAACATAAGAGAGGTGTGACGATTTGGGTCAAAATGGAAAAGGTATGGTAAGCGGGAATTGATCGAAGGCAGAGATGTTCGAAAAAGACGGGCGGTGCGGGTCCTGCGAAGTTCTGCCTGGCTCAGAGAATAGCATTGTCAGGCCACCATCGCAAGACGGAATAATACCTAAAAATCAACCTTTGGAATTCAGCAAATTGCATAAGACAGATTTTTCTTTGTATTAATGGGGATTTCGAGCATTTTGGCAGATTCGTATTGTGCAGTTTGACGAATAGAGTAGTTTATTTGCAAACGAATCAGAGGACGGTTCTGAATCACCGTTGTGGTGAACAGATACCGTCCTCTTGACAGTCAGTTTTGCTGTGTTTTATTAGATTGAACTATTCAACTTGTGACTCTGATACCCACCCTTTTTAAAATTTCTCTCTCTATAATCATTTTGCATCTGGAGTGGGATTTTTTCTATTTGCGGAATTTGCGCGTATTTTTGTCAATCTGTCTAGTGTTATATGCGGTAATCGCGGCTGCAGTAGCTGCGCGGCGTGCATGTTTTGACGTTTCCTCAGCATATTCGGTTTGCTTAATTGCTTCTTCAGCTGTGAGTTCTGCAGCATTTTGGATAGAACGCTGCATTTCTTCCATCCTATTAATGTGTTGGGTACTGTCGTATTTGTTTAATGCCTCTTTTAGGGTGTCGGCTCTTCTGGATTTTACATAAGAAATCAACTCGTCTATAGCTTCTGTATAAAAGAGGTCTTTTCCGATAATGTCTTCTGCCCATTTTGCCTGTGGGGACGTGAGAATGTCTTCAATCAGGCCTTGATTTGCCTTTATTTGATTTTGCAAAGGCGGAAGTTTTTGCGCAAGATATGCTTCTGCTTCAAGCTGGCGTTTCTTGCTGTTTTTAGCCTTGTCAAGGTATTCCAAAAATTTGAAACCGGCAATGAACCCCATAATTAAACCCAGAATGAAACCAACCCCACCAAGTTCAATGAGAAATACAATGGCAAAAAAGATTGCTATGGCAAGAGCTCCCTTTAATACCCAACCCGAAAGCTTTTTTTGCATTTCTCCGGCTGTTTTCTTTTCTTTTTCAATTTCGTCCATTAATAGACTTGTTTGGGAATAGATTTTATCTACGAAGGTAGTGATTGTTCTGATATCTCCGAAAACATTCAGCAATGAGTCTCGATCAAGATTCCCAACCAGATTTGGGGCGATCATACTGATCTCGGGGAGACGGACTTCTCCGGAGGTAGCATTAGGGGTGGCAATCATCTCAGTCGTGTTCGAACTGACTTGGGTTCCACAATTCGGACAAAACTGATCGTGTTCGGATAACTGTGTGCCGCAATTTTGACATAACATCATACATGCCCTCCTCAAAAATATGTGATTTGAAACTAATATTCAGTATAGATGTTATAACATGCATAGTCAATATATCGACTCGAAGTATCATCTTTGTGAGGAAACAGAGATGATATCTTACGATCCGTTTTGGCAAACGCTCTCGGAAAAAAATATAAGCACATACGCGCTGATCAATAAATATGGCATTCTTCCAGACACTATTCAAAGATTAAGAAGTGGAAGACATATTACGACCGCTACAATAGATACTTTGTGTGAGGTCCTTGAGTGTGGAGTGGACAGTATCTTAAAATATGTACCATCGGAATAACCATTATTGTTTCGGCGAAAAGAACCGGTTATGCGCCGAAGGCTTTCACATCATTATGTTTTGTTCCCACTGACCTTGTCGGAAGAGTGGTTCTCATTTATAATCAATTTATTGGTTTTCTATGAAAACTGTCTGCATTTATTTCGTGATAATACCAATGTTATCGAGGATTAGAGTAAGATGGCTAATAATGGCCAAGTTAAAGCCAAAGAAAAAACTATGAGGCTCCGCGTTGGTGTCCTTCGCATCCTTTCTTCCGACTTTGGAAACAGGCAGACCCTGTTCCTGATCCTCTTTGGGGCCGGTTTTGTGTGCCACGGATACGAACTCTTCTCCAAGCGCCCGAACTATGACGAATTCATCTCCATGTTCCACTACGGGGGCGGATACCGGCTGGGACGCTGGTTCTTAAGCCTCCTGGGGAATCTGGTGTTCCGGATCAGCGGGTGCTATTCCCTGCCCTGGTTGGGTGGCCTGCTGTTCCTGGCCCTGCTTTCCGCGGCTGCCGTGGTCTTCCTGCGGGCCTTTTCCTTCGAAAACCGCTTTGCCGAGGCGCTGGCCGGGATCCTGTTTCTGGTCTTTCCCTCCCAGACCGCCACGCTCACCTACCTGTTCACGGCGCCCTACTACGCGTTTGCCGTGCTCCTTGCCGCCGCGGCCTTCTATCTGACCGTCCGGTTCCGGTGGGGCTTTGCATTCGGCGCAGTGCTCCTTTGCTTTTCCATGGGGATTTACCAGGCGTACTTTTGCCTGATCGCGGCCCTTCTGCTGGTCCTTGTTCTTATTTTCTTCCTGAAAGAAAAAACGGATCCGAAGGAGGGACTGTTCCTGATCGGAAAAGGCCTGTGCATGCTGATCGCAGGCATGGGGCTGTATCTGGTGATCAATCGCGTCATGCTGGCCTGGAAGGGCACGGAACTTTCCGAATACCAGGGGATCGCCAACATGGGAAAGGCCTCCGGGGCGAGCATCATCTCCGCCACCGGCCTGGCCTACCGCAGGTTCTTCACGGTCTTTGCCGCGGACGACGGGCATCTGTTTCCGTATGCGCTGCTCCGCGCCTGTGTCTGGATCTGCATGATCGTTTCCCTGTTTCTGATCGCGCGCTCCGTTTTGCGTCTGGTCCGCGAAAAGGCGGAAGGCCTGCCGATCAGACTGGCGATGGTCCTGCTCTGTCTGATCCTTCTGCCCTTCGGGATCAACCTGATCTTCCTGATGGGGTCCGAAAACCCGGAAACCGTGCACATGCTGATGCGAAGCGCCTCGTTCCTGATGCTGGCGCTGCCGCTCTTTTTATGGGAGGTCAGCCGCCGGGAAGAATCCGAAAACCCGGCTTCCGGGGCTGCCCGTTCCGCCGGCCATATACCGGCCGAAACTGCGGGGCCCGAGGGAACCCCCCTGATCAGATGCGGACGCATCCTGACCCACGCAGCGCTCATCCTGAGCATCTTCCTCTATATCAAATTTGCCAACACCGTCTACCTGTCCTATGAGATCCGCTACGAGCAGATGTATGCCTTTTTCCAGACCCTCGAAACCCGGATCCAGTCGGTTCCCGGCTATGATGCGACCCTGCCCCTGATCTTCGTCGGCACCTACACGGGGGACGAATCTCTCTGGGAATTCGCGGACCAGGACGATACCACCGGGCATTACCGCATTTCCTATGTGGTCAATTACGGAGACATGAGAGCCAACATCTTCCGGATCTTCTTCGGATACCGGTATCCCGAAACGCTCCCGGATGAAACGCTCCTTGCGGGGGAAGCCTTCCGGTCGATGCCCGTCTATCCCAATGACGGCTCGATCCGGATCATAAATGACACGATTGTCGTGAAATTCAGCGACTGATCTTTCTTTTAAAAATGCCGATGAACACCACTGCGGCGGGACCTTCCGCCTCCAAACCGCATACCGCATCTGCCGGAAACGCGCTGCGCCGCGCGCTGCCGCTTTGTTTGCTGTATGCGCTAATCCTGCCCGTCTGGATATACCTGGCCTGTCAGAAGGATCTGTGGTTCTGCGATGAGGTCTACTCCTATGAGAGTGCCAACTCCGGGATCTTCTATTATCTGAACCCGCTGGACGAAGCCGGGAAGCACCTCACGGGGCAGGAGATCACCGACTATCTCTCCAAGGGCGAAAAGGCTTTCAACTTCATCGAGATCGAAAAATACCTTTACCCCGATCATGTCCCGCTCTATTTCCTGCTGCTGCGCGTGTGCTCCCTGCTCGCCTACGGCAGCGCGTCCAAATGGATCGGGCTTTCCCTGAATCTGGTCTGTTATCTGCTGACAGCCTTTCTTCTTTATGTGTTCTTTCGCCGGTTTGTGAAAAATGCCTGGGGCGCCGCTCTTCTTTCCGCCGCGGTCTGCCTGCATCCGATCCTGCTCTCCGAAGCCACCATCATCCGGATGTACGGGATGCTGACTGCGGAAATGCTGCTGTTTGCGATGGCCGCCGGACCGGACTTCTTTGATCCAGAGACAAATACAAACACAGGTCCCGGACCGGCGGACAAAGAAATTTCCGCAAAGCAGGGACCCTTCCAACCTACGCTCCTTCGTTGTTTCCTGCTCAGCTGCGCGGCCGCAGCCGGAATGCTCACTCACTACTACTTCTGGATCTTCGTCTTTTGCTGTTCCCTGGTGCAGGGCCTTGATCTGCTGATCTCAAAACGCTTTCGCACGCTGGGACTGTATATCGGCAGCATGGTATGCGCGCTGCTCTTTACCACAGCCGGATTTCCGCTGGTCTGGAAGCGGACGCTCCTTTCCGGCACGAACGGAGAAAAAGCGCAGGGGGCGCTTGCCGCCCTGAAAACCCCCGCCCTTCTTCCGGGCAGGATCCGGGACGCTTTTGCGGCCTTCGGGTCGGAACTCTTTCGGACCGGGCCGGATGCTCAGCCGGGGTTTTTGGCTCCGGCTGTCGGGATCGTCCTTTGTCTCCTGGCCGGAGCGGTGTTGTTCATCATCCGCAAACTCATTGACAAAACAGCTGTCCGGGATCTAGCGCTCCTGTCTGTTGCGGCTCTTCTGGATCTGTTTCTGATCGCATGGGCCAGTCAGGACCTGGCGGTCCGGTATCTCTGGGGACCGATGATCCTGATGGCCGTCTGCGCATTGGCGGCTCTGGGAACGCTGCTTCGCGTCTTTTCGGATGCCCTTGCCCTGAAAGGGCTTGGAAAGGCCGGCACGCTTCCCGTCCTGTTTGCCGTTCTCCTTTGCGCGGTGCACCTTGCGATCTCCCTGCAGCCCGAGCGGATCGACTGGCTGCGGACCCGCACGCCCGCCGAACAAAGTGTGATCGAGACCGTCGCTGCCGGAAAGCCCTGGGTGATCTTTTCCGAGGATGTGGACTGGCGCCTGCACTGCAGCTTCTATGATTTCCGTCTGGCCGGCGATCTGGTGCGGATCTCGTCCGCGCAGGAGGAAAGCCCCGCCGGCGATCCCGCCCTGGCCGCCGCGTCCGGGATCGTCTTTTACTGCTTTGCGGATTCGAAGGATCCGGGCGACTGTATTCGTTATCTCGAAGCCGCTTCGGGCAAAAAAACAGCGAAGTGTGAGCAAATCTCACACTCCGCCTTTATGAACGTCTATCTGGTGACCTTCTGATCCTTTCCGGGGAAAAAACCTATCCTCGTATTCTCCCGCAGACCCGGTCTGTGACCCTTTCCGCCTCCGTCTCCGAAAGCGGCAGGTTTCCGCCGAATTCCGCCTTGGATACCGGTTCCATGATCCCCTTCACGCAGACCTGCGCCACCGCGTTGGCACAGACCCTGCATTCGTAGATGTCTGCCAGTTTCGCAGCCTCTCCCCAGTCTTCGTCCGGCTCCCCCAGGACCTCCAGCAAAAAGCCGTGCACCGCCTTGGCCGCCACCTTCCGGCGTAGGGGCTCCGTCTGCCGCTCCTTGGGAATCTCGGCAAGGAGCGCCGCAAGCCATTCTTCTTTTTTCTCTGCCTCATACGCAGGCATCTGCCCGGCAGTGTTCGCGGCGTCCGCGCGAGGGAGCAGCAGATCCAGAAATTCCTTCAGTACCATATGACAGGCCTCCGTTTGTTTCCTTAGGTAGGATAGCATACCGAAAGACGGCACGGCAACCGCCATCTTCCTGCCGGGAAGATGGTCTTGACAGAATCTTCTTATAAGAAGAAAATGAGTGAAAGAAATCGATGACCGATTTTTCGAATTCTTTCTTGACGTACGTTTGTCCATATGCTATATTGATATCCGCAGCTGGACCTGGAGGGCTTATTTTTTTGCCCCAAAATTCAGCCGGACCCGCAGAAGATCTGCGTTTTATGGGACCCGCTTAAAGATGGGAAAGGAGTTACCATGCGTACAAAAATCACCTTAGCATGCACCGAGTGCAAACAGCGCAACTACAACACCACCAAGGAAAAGAAGAATATGCCGGATCGTATGGAGATCAAGAAGTACTGCAGATTCTGCAAGAAGCATACTCTTCACAAAGAGACCAAGTAATCATCGGAGGTGTCTCATGGCTGATACGGAAAAGAAGGAGCCGAAGACCCCGTTCTTTGACGGTGTGAAGGCAGAATTCAAAAAGATCAACTGGCCTGACAGACAGACGACTCTCAAACAGTCCGTGGCCGTCGTGGCGATCTCCGTCGCGATGGGACTGGTCATCGCGATCATCGATTTCGCGGTACAGTACGGCGTGAACTGGCTGACTTCTCTTTGATCCGCGAAGGTCAGAGCAGTCTTAAGGAGGAGACACGATGGCAGAGCCGAAGTGGTATGTGGTGCATACCTATTCTGGATACGAAAACAAGGTCAAGGTCGATATCGAAAAGACCATAGAGAACAACAAAAAGCTGGCTGAAAAGATCCTGGAGGTCCGCGTTCCCATGGAGGAAGTGGTGGAGATCCGGGGCGGTCAGAAAAAGACCGTTTCGAGAAAGCTTTTCCCCGGCTATGTGCTGGTCAATATGGAGATGAACGACGAAACCTGGTATGTGGTCCGTAACACCAGAGGCGTGACGGGCTTTGTGGGACCGGGATCCAAGCCCGTCCCCCTTACCGAGGAGGAGATGAGACCTCTCGGGATCCGCAAGGACGAGATCAACATCGATTTCGCCGAGGGAGATACCATCGCCGTTATCGCCGGCGTCTGGAAGGACACCGTGGGCGTCGTGCAGAAGATCGACCGCAGCAAGCAGACCGCAACGATCAATGTGGAGCTCTTCGGAAGAGAGGCCCCCGTGGAGATCGATTTCGCGCAGGTCCGCAGAATGCAGTGATCCTTTTCTTTCAGGGATATTTCCGGGGAGACCCGAAAATATAGAAGCGAAGAGATTCGCGAAAAACTGTGGGAGCGGAGATTTCTTCCGCGCCAAACGAGGCTCCCTTCGGGGCGCTTCATCACCACGAATGGTTTTCCGGCATGAGCCTGCCGGGAGGACCATCAGTAAGGAGGTGCCATATGGCAAAAAAAGTTGAAGGCTACATCAAGTTACAGATTCCCGCCGGCAAGGCTACGCCTGCTCCCCCGGTAGGACCCGCGCTTGGACAGCACGGTGTGAACATCGTTGAGTTTACCAAGCAGTTCAACGCACAGACCGCAGACAAGGGAGATACCATCATCCCCGTGGTCATCACGGTATACACCGACCGGTCCTTTAGTTTCATCACCAAGACTCCGCCCGCAGCAGTCCTGCTGAAGAAGGCCTGCAATTTAAAGAGCGGATCGGGCGTCCCCAACAAGACCAAGGTCGCCACGATCTCCAAGGACAAGCTTCGTGAGATCGCAGAGCTGAAGATGCCCGACTTAAATGCCGCAACCGTGGAAGCTGCGATGAGCATGATCGCAGGAACCGCCAGAAGCATGGGCATTACGGTGGAA